>DATLCW010000080.1:0-11158 GCA_035526195.1 Bryobacteraceae bacterium | reverse complement strand
CCGGTCCGTGTCCGCTTATTCAGAACTGCTCAAGTCCAGAGCTGCCGGGCGGCTGGATCCGGAAGGCGAGATGTTTCTGGCAGAGGTATTATCCGGCGCGTCCCGTATGCACTGCGTCATTGAGGGAGTCTGTGGCTACACCCTGGCGCTTCGCGACGACGAAAGCTCGGAAGCCGTATCGGCCCAACTCGCCCTGCGCGCTGTTTTGGTAAATCTGGCGGCTGAGATTCGCAGCAACCAGGCCGAGATTCAGGCCGGCACACTGCCGCGATTGCAAATTAGCCTCGAGCGGCTGATCCAGGTATTCGAAAACCTGATCCAAAACTCGCTGAAATTTCGCCGCGAAGAGCCGCCCCTTATTCTAATTTCGGCACGCGAGGAGAACGACGGGGACTGGGTGATTCGAGTGAGCGACAACGGGATGGGGATAGATCACAAAGACATGCATTGTTTGTTTCGTCCCTTCACGCGTGTGCACGGCAAGAAATATCCCGGCGCAGGCCTTGGACTCTCCATTTGTAAGAAAATCGTGGAGCGGCATGGCGGCAGCATCTGGGCGGAATCCCAACCGGGGATGGGGTCCACCTTTTATTTCGGGCTGCCGGCCGGCGACTGACGGTAAATTTGTGTAACCTGGGCGGGCGCACGTAGTATTTACCGTTTCATGTAAGACTTGCAGCGCCTCCGCATTCATGACCTACCAAAGAAACAATCTAAGCCCGGCGGCCCTATGGCCGGTGGCGGTATTCGGAGCGGGTATCGCCGCCCTGTACCTGGCCCGGGGTGTCTGTATTCCGTTTGTGTTTGCTCTTACTTTGAGCTTTCTTCTGGCTCCCTCAGTCGGTTGGCTGGAAAGACGCCGCCTGCCCAGAGTGCTTGCGGTAATGACCGTGATGACCTTCACCGTGCTGACCACGATTGCGGTGGGATGGGTCATGACAAACCAGATGATCGAAGCGGTCAACCGGCTCCCGGAATATCGCGAGAACATCCGCACAAAATTGGAGGCGTTTCGCGCGCCCTCGAACAGTCCACTCGCGCGGGCCGCTAAAAGTATGGAGGAGTTGGGCAAAGAGTTCACTGCGCCCCGAGCGCCGGCTCCGGCGCTGACTCCGGCACCACCGGGCCGCAAAGGGGAGAGGGCTGTGGTAAATACGGCCGCGGTTCCGGTATCCGTCAAAGTAGTGGAACAGGAAAGGACCGGGTTCGCCTATCTTCGGGAACTGGTGGGCCCCTTTCTTACGCCCGTAACGGTGCTTGGCATCATTCTGATTCTGGCGATATTCATGTTGATCGAACGGGAGGACTTACGCGACCGGTTGTTGCGCCTGGCCGGGGTGGGGCAATTGCCGGTGATGACACAGGCATTGAACGACGCGTCAGCAAGGGTCAGCCGGTATCTGCTGTTGCAGTTTAGCGTGAACGCCGCACTGGGCCTGATTTTCGGATTGGGTCTCTACTGGATTGGGCTGCCCTACGCAGCGTTGTGGGGAGCCGGGGTGGCTATTTTACGAATGGTGCCTTATGCGGGATTCCCCGCCGCCGCGTTTCTCCCGATGGTGTTATCGCTGGCGGTGTTCGACTCGTGGATGCAGCCTGCCATGATTTTTGTTTTGGGAGCGGCCTTGGAGCTATCGGTGGCCAACTTCGTCGAGCCTTGGCTTTACGGGTCGCATACCGGCATCTCGTCGCTGGGACTGCTGGTGGCAACCATCTTCTGGACCATATTGTGGGGACCGGCGGGATTGGTTCTCTCCACCCCGTTGACTGTATGCCTGGTGGTACTCGGCCGTCACGCTCCCCAGCTTTCTTTCCTCCATATCCTGTTGGGAGACGAGCCTGTGCTTCCCCCGGAGGCGAGGCTATACCAGCGCTTACTGAAGATGGACCAGGTGGAAGCCCAGATGGTGGTGGATTCCTATCTGAAGGATCACTCCATGCTGGAGATGTACGATTCGGTCATTATTCCGATGCTTTTCCGCGCCGAGCAAGACCGTCGTAAAGGCCTGCTAGAGCCGTCTCAGGAAGAGTTTCTCTTTCTCAGCGTATCGGAAATGGTTTCGGAATTGGGAGAGCGGCATTCGCTTGAGGAGCCTTCCGCGAATACCCCTCCCACGGGCGTTCCGGGCGGCCATGGTTTTACCGGCAGGGTGCTGATCGTGCCCTTGGAAGATGAGGCGGACGAGGTCGCGGGCGGGATGCTCGGCCAGTTGTTGGAACGGGCGGGCTGCGGGGTGGTGGCGCTGCAAGGCGAAATCAGTTCCGGCATCGAATTGCTGAAGGCGGGCGCGGGGGATACCATCTGTGTCTCCGCGCTCGCGCCCACCAAAATTGCTCGCGCGATTACATTGTGTAGCCAGCACCGGTCGAAATTTCCCGAGGCGAATATCATGCTGGGCTTGTGGGGCTTTTCGGGCAATCACGATCTCGTTCTGCGGCGTCTGCAGAGGGCAAGAGGCGCTGTGCTGGTAACGACCTTGGCACAGGCAATGGAGCACTTGAACAGGGAGCAGCCCGTGGAAATCAATGCGGGCGCCGTTGCCGTTAGTAATCCGGCGTGACCGGTTCGCAGTGCGCCGCTTTCCGTAATGGCCAGCGGATTGCTTCCGTCACAGTGAAACCCCCTATATGGCTAATCCTGATGAACGAGGAGCGTGACGGAAAGGCGGCCAAGAGCAATCTTCGAAGCCAGTGGAGGCTGAGACTCAAGGCGATTCGCAACCTGCCGCCGGTGCTCAGGATTGTATGGGACTCCGGGCGATGGATCGTCGTAGGCTGCCTGGCGATCCGGATTTTGATTGCCATTATCCCCATCGCCATGCTGGCCGTAGCGCGGGTGATTATCGACGGAGTGAGTACGGTCTCGCGAGGCAACCCGGTTCCGGAGCGCTTTTGGTGGTGGGTGGTGCTGGAATGCGCCATCGCGTTTGCGGGTTCGCTGCTTGGACGGGCCGTCGGCTATCTGGATAGTCTGCTGGCCGATCGTTTCAGCCGTTGCCTGAGCGTGCGCGTGATGAAGCACGCCTCCCGTCTGGATCTTGCTTCTTATGAAGACCCGGAGTTCCACGACCGGCTGGAACGGGCGCGCGCGCAGGCAACCGACCGTGTGCGAATGGTTCGAGCGATCGGGGAAACGATTCAGCAGGCGGTGTGCGCGGTGGGCTTGTGCGCCGGCCTGATCTGGTTCTCTCCGTGGTTATTGGTGGTGCTGGTGGTCTGCACGACACCGGCTTTTATCGGGGAGAGTCATTACGCCTTTCTCGGGTACTCTCTCAGTTTCCAGCAAACGACGCTACGCCGGGAGCTCGATTATTTACGGGTGCTGGGAGCAAGCAAAGACTCAGCAAAAGAACTAAAGCTCTTTGGCTTGGCCGAATACTTGAACGGGAGATTCGAGAGACTTTCCGATACGCTTTACCATCAGAATGCCAAACTGGCGCGGAAGCGCCTGTGGGGCGGGGGGCTGCTCGCGCTGCTGAGTACCGCGGGGTATTACGCCTCTTACGTCTGGGTGGTACGCCAAGCGGTAGCGGGCGAAATTACGGTAGGCACGATGACCTTCCTCGCCGGAGCGATCACTGGGGCGTCGAGCAACCTGCAGGCTCTATTTCTCACCTTTTCAAGCATTGCGGACGAGGCTCTGTTCCTCACCGAGTTGATTGCCTTCTTCGAACAGAAGCCGCGGCTCGACACAAATTCGAAGCGTCCGCCGCCGCATCCGATTGTTGACGGGTTCCGGTTTGAGAACGTCTCCTTTCATTATCCGGCAAATTCCAGGATGGTGCTGGATGGACTGAGCTTCAGGCTCGCCCCGGGCGAGAGAATTGCGCTCGTGGGCGCCAATGGACAAGGGAAAACCACCATCGTGAAACTGATGGCGCGGCTCTACGATCCGACCGGGGGCAGAATCCTGCTCGACGGAGTCGATCTCCGGGAGTACGATGTCGACGGGTTGACGCGCCAGATCGCAGTGATCTTTCAGGACTTTATTCGCTATGACATGACCGTGAGGGAGAACATCGGCATCGGACAGGTGGAGTATCTGAGCGGAAGCGATCATAGCGAGCAGATTCAGCGAGCGGCGGAAAAGAGCCTTGCCGCGCCCGTGATTGAACGATTGCCGGCGCGGTTCGACCAGATGCTCGGCAGGCGTTTCGACCAGGGAGTAGACTTGTCGGGGGGAGAATGGCAGAAGATTGCCCTCGCCCGAGCCTATTTGCGGGATGCGCAAGTGCTCATTCTCGACGAGCCAACCGCTTCGCTGGATGCCAAATCGGAGCTGGAGGTTTTCGAGCGGCTGGCCGATCTTTCCGAAGGGAGGATGGCATTGCTGATTTCCCATCGTTTCTCCACCGTAAGGATGGCGGATCGGATCCTGGTACTGGAGGACGGCAAGATTGTCGAAGAGGGTTCCCATGAGGAGCTCATGGAGTTGGAGGGCCGCTACGCATCCATGTTCACGATGCAGGCTTCGAGCTATTTGTGAGACTCGATAAAAGCCGAAGGGGCAGCGTCCTTGAAAAGGATGCTGCCCCGGTCTTCTTTTGAAGGAACGTCAGTACTTAACGGTGGTCGAACGGCGATTTACGTCGTCGACATCATCGACACCGTGCGTGCTCATGCTCTTCTCGCCGGTGGAGGAGATATCCTCGGCGCCGGTTTGCTTCAGTATGTCCTTGGCGCGATCCACTTCTTCATTGGTGTCGCAGTGAACGGAGAGCAGAACGCCGCCATCTTTCACGCGACCTTCGTAGCGCTTGGCCTCATACTCGGGAATTCCCATTCCTACGAGGGCGCCAACGAACCCGCCAACTGCGCCACCGACACCTAGCCCAGCCAGCGCGCCCATGATGGGACCGGCGGCGATAAGGGGGCCGACGCCCGGAATTGCCAGTGCTCCGATACCGGCGAGGAGGCCCAGCGTGCCACCAACCGCGCCGCCGGCGGCTACGCCTGTCGCTGCGCCTTCGGGGGCCTTGGTGTTCTTCTCGTGAGCGAACTCCCGGGTGCTCTTGCTATCGGGCAGCAATACCGAGACATCGTTGTTTCCGAAACCCGCAGAAAGCAACCGGTCGACGGAATACTCCGCCTGGCTGGCTGTCTTGTAAATGCCGAATACGGCTTTGTTCTTTCCTTCTGCCATGTGAACTCCTTTTCGGTTGATAAGTTGATTATTACGGCTTTATCGTGATCTGATCGACAACTTTTGCCGCATCCCCAGTCACTTCAGCCGCCTTGGCCACGATCGTTTTCTTCTCGTCCGCGGAACGCACAGGACCCTTTAGAGTGACGCTGCCGTGCTGCACAATCACCTTTACGTTATGTGCGTAAGTCGAAAGTGCTTTATCGGCCACGATAGACTGGCGGATCTTCTTCGCGATATCGCGGTCGCTCGTGTTTTCTTTCTGTTGATCGGCCGTGGCTTGATTACTGTTGCGATCCCGTTTGTTGACTTTGGTATTGTCCGCCTTCGGGTCTTGTTGGGCGGATACGCTCCCCACCAGCCAGGAGCTGCAAAGAAAGGCTGTCAAAACTGCTTTTTGAAATCTCATTTTGGTTCTTCTCCCGTACTAAACTTCCTGTAGACGTTTGCCGCCTCTCTCCATGGATCTGCCGGCTTCATGGGCAAGATCTCTGGTTTTGTCCACCGCGGCGTCTGTAGCCTCTTTTGCGGCCGCGGACCCCTCGTTGTAGGTTCCTTGGATTTTTTCCTTCAACCCACTGACAACGTCTCTTCCTCGCGCCACGGTTTCCGATACGGCCTGCGAGCCTTGGGATATCAGAGCCGCACCGGACTCGGTCAGCTTTTCCGTACGCTGTTTCATGTAATCGCCAGCGGCTTCCGCGCGGTCGCGGAGGCGCGCTCGCGTCTCCCGGCCCGAAGCCGGCGCAGCCAGCAACGCGCCAGCCGCTCCTATGCCTAATCCGGCTACGAACCAGATCATGCGATCGTCTTTATCCATTTTCAATTTCCTCCTGAAATAACTGCGCTACAAGCGCGCTGCGGATGTTCTACAGCGGACTTCGTTTAGAGCCTACTTGTGCTCAAATCTCGAAAGCTGATTCAGCCTCTTGATCAGCGGTGCCGCCGCCGCGGGAACCTTCATGTCGCCGTTGATAATGTCTTTCGACGAAAGTTTCTTATTGCCATACAATTCGCCGTTCGCGTCCTCATCCGGCCGGAGAGTCGCCCCATCGAGCGCCACGCCCGCAAACACGCCGCGTGAGCGCGAGTAGGTAAGAATTTCCGCCGTCATCTTCGCGTCGGTTTGCGCTGCGGCCGTGCGTCCCACTGGCCCGCCGGCAATGCTGGCATCGGCTCCGAGGGTGAACTTGCTGGACATCAGCTTCTGGCCGCCGCGTTCGTTCATGACCAACATGATGGCATCCGTCTCCGATCCGCCGATCTGGAACCCTACACTACCCCCTTCTACTTTGATCCCCGCGGGAGCCGACCAGCCATGGGCGCGGCGGCAGGAGACGAATCCCCGCCCGTATTTTCCGCCGACGATAAAAGCCCCTTTTTTCAAGCCAGGGACAATCACGATACAGTTGGCTCTTTCGAGCAAGTCCTGCGGGATGCCCTTGTCGGGGGTCGCCATGATCTCCCCCAGCACCTCGGAGGCCTCCTGGAGACGGCCAGGAGCGCTTTCCCCCCCATACATTATTCCAAAGCTCAGGAATGACACTGCCCAACGTCTGATTTTCATCGCTGACTCCTTATACGAGATCCCAGCATTGGAAGATCCCGTAGCTGCTCGCACCAGTGAATTACTTGCAGGTAGATAACCATTCAAAAATCGCTTTTATAACCAGCAATCCCGGGGCAAGCCTAGACAAAACTACCTGCCTTGAAGAGCTTTTTGCACCGATCAATGTTTCAAAGGGCGCTGAGGATCAGCGCGGCGCGGGGTTTCAACGCGCCGCGGAAAACTCATAAATTTCGCCCGCTGGGACCGGCGGCCGCCGGCGCCATTGCTTCAGCGCCCAATTGCTGCCCCGTTCCGAATTGAGTAGCGTCTATGTTGACACTATCTTCGGCGATCAGCGTCAGCTTCTCGTTCGCTTCGCCTTCTTCGTCAAGGGTATCCTGCAGCAGCGCCGCGGCATCTTCATACCCCAACGCCTCGGCAAAAGCTCCGGCAGTGCCGTAACCGGCCATTTCGTAGTGCTCAATGCGTTGCGCCGCGCCAATCAGCCCGGCATCGCGCACCGGCGATGGCTCTGTATTGGAAATAAGCTCCCGACCCTCTTCGATCAACCCGCGCATGGCTTTGCACGGCATCGCTCGCGGATCTTCTCCGAGGCTCTCGAAGATTTTGGTAAGCCGGTCGACGTGGCCGGCCGTCTGCTGCACATGCTGCTCAAAGGCTTGGCGCAGCTCCTGATTCGAACAGGCGTTGGCCACTTCGGGCAATGTCTGCACCAGTTGCTGCTCGGCGTCGTAAAGATCCTGAATCTCCTTGAGAAACAGGTCTTGAAGGGATAAAGTTTTCTGCATTATGGTCTCCTCATGAACGTCTCAGGAACCGAAAACTCATGTGCGGTCACAGGAGTTCTTTCATCTTGCCGCCCAGGATGGTGCGGGCAATTTTTGCGCCGTCGGGAGTGCCCCGGGCCAATGCTTCTGCCAGATTCACCGCATGCTTTCCGGAGACATGCGGGGGTATCGGCGGTTTCAAAGGGTCGACGATGCACTCGACCACGGCCGGACCTTTATGAGCCGGCGCCTGGGAAACGATGGCGGCGCACTGTGACGGGTCGTCGATGCGGAACCCGGCCACTCCACAGGCTTCGCAAACTTCACGAAATCGATATTGGGGCTGAGGTCGCATCCGAATTCCGGGTTCCCCAGGAATGCCAGTTGCTCCCATTTGATCTGCCCCAGAGTATCGTTCTTGATAATGAAAATCTTGACCGGCAAATTGTACTTCACGGCCGTGGGAAGCTCGCCCATGACCATGGTGAAGCCGCCGTCGCCCACGAAGGCGACGCACACACTTTCGGGAAAGGCAATCTGCGCGGCAAGGGCGTAGGGAAGGCCGCAGCCCATGGAGGCGAGGTTGCCGGATACGGTGTGTTTCTGACCGGCCTTGGATTTGATCTGCCGGGCCCACCAGGTGTTACCGTGCCCGAGTCGCAGTTGACGATCGCGTTGGCGGGCAATTGTTTGCCGAGCTCCGAGGCGGCCAACTGCGGCTTCATCGGACGCGAGCGGCGATCGGCGCGCTTTTCCATCAAGTCCCACCAATCCTTCATTCCGGCTTGCGCTTCCTTGAGGAACTCACGCCTCGGGTTGGGACGCAGCAGCGGCAGCAGAGCCTGCAATACTTCTCTGCAATCACCGACCAGACCTGCTTCCACCAGATAGCGCAGCGCAATTCGAACGGGATTGACGTCTATCTGGACAGCCCGCGCCTGGCCGGGTTTCGGCAGGTACTCGATATACGGGAACGAGCTGCCTGCAATCAGCAGTGTGTCGCAGCTCTTCATCGCATCGGTGGACGGCCGCGTTCCCAGAAGACCGATGCAGCCAGTGGTAAAGGGACTGTCATCGGGCACGCAAGCTTTCCCGAGCAGCGCCTTGACGATGGGAGCAGCCAAGCGGTCGGCGATCGCCTCCAGTTCCGCTGTGGCGTTTAGCGCCCCCCTGCCCGGCCAGAATGGCTGTTTTCCGGCCCGCGTTCAGAATGTCCGCCGCCTGCTGCAAAGCACACGCCGGTGGAACCACGCCGCTGCGTCCTGAACCTTCCCGCGTATGGTGCGAGATGTTGCGCTCGGAGCGATCGTCTTCTACGTTCATGCCCTGGAAGTCCACCGGCACCGTGATGTGGGAGACTCCGCGGCGGGCAAGGGCCGTGCGGCAGGCGAGTTCGGCGGCCGGCTCGATGTGGGCGGGCCCATGATGCGGACGTTATAGACGCACAGATCCATGAGCACGCGGTCGATCTCGACGTCCTGCTGCTGGTGGGTGTTCGAGAGATCGTGAAACTGCATCCCTGTAAGCGCGACTACAGGTTGTGAATCGAGCTTGGCGTCATACAGACCGTTAATCAGATGAAGGGCGCCGGGTCCTGACGTAGCAATACAGCAGCCGATTTTGCCCGTGTGCTTGGCATAAGCGCACGCCATAAAGGCGGCGCATTCTTCATGGCGCACGTGAATGAAGCGGATCTTGTCCTGGCGGATGCGCAGGGCTTCCATCATCCCGTTGATGCCATCGCCCGGCAAACCAAAAATTACGCCGATGCCCCAGCGGTGAAGCACGTCCATCAGGACAATCCGATGCAGTCTGAGCCACGGGATAGATTGCCTCTCCCTAAAGACTTCAGGCTGGTCCCTCCGTTTCAGAGGTATTCGCCAAGGGTTTCACACAGGGTTATTTGGAATTGTCACCGGGAAGTTTTTGTCTCAGGTCGTCCAGAAGCTGCTTCGGTTTCGTTCTACGCACCAGTTCTTCGATCTCGGGGTCGCTGGCTTCCTTGAGTTGATGATGCCTGCAGAGCGCCTGCAGCATCACCAGAATCTTCGTGTTCTCATGCTCCGCGAGCAGGTTGATCTGGAGGTCGAGGTGGTTTCGCTGGTCCGCCAGCCGCGTGGCGCGATTCTGACTCATGAGCACAAAGAGAGAAAGGAAAATCGCTTCCAGGGAAACGATCATCGTCAACAGAGAGAAGGGAAAAGGATCGAAGGGTTGGACGGCTGAGACAAAGTGGAGATTCAGGCCGATCCAGATGGCGAACCAGACCACGTGGAGTAGAATAAACCACATCCGGCTGGCCTGGACCGCAATGGTATCGCCGAGAGTCTCCGAGAACGAGCGCTTCCGTAAGGTCTCTTTCTCGATGTTGCAGATGGCTTCAATATTGCGTTGAGTAGCAGATGCGTTCTTCATCTTCAAGCTTCATGGTAAACCACCACTGGTTGCCCGCGAGCTTTACAGTCCCGGTGACAAAAAAAAATTCACATACCGGATCGGGCAACCGATAGGAGAAATTATTGGGAGATGAAACGCCACGGAGTTCTCCAGATTTCCTTGCTCCCGCGTCCACACCGTCTGCTGTGGCGCGCCGTTCACCGGCGCGCCACGCAGCCGCCCACTTAAGGCAGTCGATCGATGGCCACACCGGTCGATCGGGATTGGCGATAGAGCATATTTCGATCTGTTCCAGTTCGCATTGCATCCACGCAGCATTTTCTAATCCAAGGATGGGCCTGTAGGAGTGAACTCACGCTGACGCGATACCAGGCTCCTTTCTTTGTGTGTTCTGGTTCGTGTTTTCTGGTTTGTGTTGGCGGTTGAGACAGGGACTCGCCGTCGGCGCGGTGGGAATGTGGAAATCGCACCGCGATTTCCAAGGGCGGAGGGAAACGAAGGGAAACCTGGGGTTGGTTTTCCTCGTTTTCCTCCGCCCGGCATTTCCACGGCGCTTGGGGTTTCTTCATGCGCTTTTGCGTTTGGCCTGTTTCGGCTGGAAGCCGGTGAACAGCTTCCGTTTGGCTTTCTGCATGAGTTGGGCAGACTTGGTGTCGCTATACGCGTTAGCGGTTTGGTCTAACGACGCGATACTCGTTGTCGGCTTCAAGTAGCTCTGGTCCTGCGGCAGAGCCGAAGTCAGGCTCCGCAGTACTTCCCAGGGTGTGGCATAACGACGGTAGACATACTTCTCCTTCCCCTTCTCGTTCACGATCCGCTCCGGTTGGCCGCACGGCCGATGGAAGTTGAGATACGGATTGAACCACTGCCGGTAGAAGCTATGGATGTCCGGCGCATGCGCCGCGGCAATGTAACCATAGTTCATGTGTTTGCGGATCACTGCCCCGTTCTTGGACTCCACCAATCCGTTGTCGTTGCTTCGGCGCGGACGCGATTTGGTCTGCTCGATCAGCAACTCCTTTAGTAGTCCGGATACGGTGTCGTTAATGAACTCCGATCCATTGTCGGAATGAAAGCCCCGGATGGGGAAAGGGAACTGATCCAGAATATCCCGTAAAACGGGCTCTAGATGAATATTCTGTTGAAGGCTATATAATAAAACATTTCTGTGGCAGAATGGTTTATGCCATTCGTTACAAGCCGAGCGCGTTTGACTTTGACTGTTGAGCAGCGGGAGAAACTCGAAGCGCTTCGACGATCTCGCAGCGAAGAAAAGCGGCG
>DATLCW010000065.1:0-18055 GCA_035526195.1 Bryobacteraceae bacterium | reverse complement strand
CAGTCTGGAATGTTCTGGACAGTCGAAGGTGCCAACCAGATCATAGCCCTACGCTGCTGCCGCCTCAGCGGCAAATTTGAAGACTTTTGGGCCGATCAGGTAGCCGCCTAGTCATCACTTTTGAGACGCGCACCCCCTGATTTATTGCACATGAAAAAGATCTTCCGATTGTCCCTGTTGGAATGCGGCGCTCATTTCCGCAAACTGCTCGAAATCCGGCACGAAATCCGCGGCGCCCACGCACGCTGCGGCGACTTTCAAGTTCAGCGAAGACTTCCGGCTGGAGTTGTTCGCCTCGGACCCGATGGTGCTCGACGGGCCGACATGATGTATGAGGAAAACGGCCGCGCTTATGTCGGGCATGTTGGATCTACTCTGACCCGCCCAAGGGCAAGCCTTCGTGAACCACCGTCCACATTCTCTCGCGCTGCGCCTGAACTCTATCTCCGAGCTATTTCAAACTATGAGCAAAATTATTTTGTACAAGATTTTGTACAAGACGATGTCAAAATCCGGCCCGGGATCATGCTGGACATCGGCATACTTTATCAAGTCACCAATGACAGTCGTTGGTACGGGACTCGGCGTGGGTTACAGCGTGGTATACGAAGGCGACTCGTGCGATCCGTGGAATCTGCAGCCAACTGGACCCGCATCGATTCCGAATCAAATTCCAACGGAAGAGCGCCGGAGTGCATGGCCTCCCACGGTGCAAGCCGCGCAAAGAAATCGAGCGTACTCACTACGGATGGCGATCAGATCGTGACGCCAAGGTCTTTCCACTCAACAGACCGGCGGCGGTAAATTGCCTCGCGCCCTAAAATGGCGGTGAGGGCAGCGGTTGCGGCCACCTTGATATCGGCAAACGGCGTTCGTTTTTCAAGAATACAGGCGAAGAAATCCTCCATGGCCTTCTCTTTGGAAGAGCGCAGCTCGGCAGTTAAAAGGTCCCGCGGTTCAGCGGCGGCGTGCATCGGGTAGTAGAGACCCTTGGAAACATGTACCGCGCCCTGATCGCCGAAAGCGATGTACCATTGGCCGTTGCTCAGCTCTTTCAATCCCCTGGGGTGCATGTACAACTGGCTGTAGTCGAGGTGCACATCGTTTTCGTAAATGTACTCCACGCTGAAACCGTCCATCATCAGCGTACCCGCGGGAATCGGTTTCGGGAAATACTTCTTGCCGTGGCCATAGGCGCTGACGGGACGGCTGTTGACGATCCAGTTACAGACGTCGATATTGTGAACGGCATTTTCCACAATGAGGTCGCCGGAGCGTTTCACATCGTCGTACCACGCGGCCCGGGGACGCTCCTTGCCCGCTTCCGGAGCACTGCTGTGACGTTGTGCCTTCACGACAAGAGTGGCGCCATGAACTCCGCCGTGAATCTGCCGGATTACCTCGCGAAGGTCGGGGAAATAGCGTAACTGCTGCCCAATCTGCAAAAATCCTTTGGCTCCCCGGGAGGCGGTGAGCACACTTTGAACCTGCTCCGGGGTGATTCCGACGGGCTTCTCGCAGTACACATATTTTCCCGCACGGAGGGCATCGGCAGCCATCGGCGCATGCAGATCGCAAGGGCTGGCGATGGTTACGGCATCCACATCTGCAAGATCGAGCACGCGCCGGTAATCGTCAAAAACCCGGGGGTTGTCCCGAGCGGCGGCGCTGGCGGCTCTATCGCGCGCCTGCGGATCAATATCGCAGACGGCGGTAACCCGGGCGTTGGCGTTCGAGAGAACCTGGCGCAGCAGCGCGGTGCCGCGATTTCCGATGCCGATGGCGGCGGTGCGGATCTGCCGCGATTCCTGGGCGGCGAGGGCAGCGGCGGGGGTGAGGAGAAACGTTCTGCGATCGATGGGCACGGCGGCCTCCTGGTGGGGATTGAGAGTTTCGGATGCGGCATCAGTTGGCATCCGCTTTCCTTTCGAGTATACTTGCACATAACAAGTATTGGGAGCAACTACATGATCCTTTTTCGAGTTTCGCTAGCGATTTTTTTATCTCTGTCCCTTTGGGCACAGACCAACGGCAACATCAGCGGTTACGTGAAAGACCCCACCGGGGCGGTAGTCAGCGGCGCCAAGATCACGTTGACGAACCAGCAAACCGGCGCCACGCGCGCGGGGACGACCGACGATACGGGGTTTTATCAGGTTCTGGGCCTGGTCTCCGGGACTTATTCGGTGGAAGCCGAGTTGACGGGCTTCAAGCGTTCCAAGACTCCGGATGTGGTGCTCGGCGTGGATGCGAACGTGCGCGCCGACGTGACGCTGCAACTGGGTCAGGTGACCGAATCGGTTGAGGTGTCGTCGGCGGCGACGCTGGTTGATACACGGTCTTCGCAGACCGTCGCCTCGATTGACGACCGGCGGCTGGTGGACCTGCCGCTGAACGGGCGCAATGTGGTGAAGCTGGCGGCGACGCTGCCCGGAGTGCTCGGCGTGGTCGCCCCCGATAACAGCGATGTGACCGACGCCCGCGGCGGACCGCGGATGAATGTGAACGGGGCGCGGGCGAACATGAACTACAACAAGTTCAACGGCACCTACTTCAACAATCCCTCGCGCAACACCGGATTAAACGTGCCGCCGCCGGACGCGGTACAGGAATTCCGGATTCAAACAAGCGCGTTTTCGGCCGAGAGCGGCCGCAACGCGGGGGCAAACGTGACGGTGGTCAGCCGCCAGGGGACAAACCAGATTCACGGCGCGGTGTGGGAATTTCTCCGCAACGACAATTTGAACGCGCGCAGCTTCTTTCAGTCCACGCGGCCGAACCTGATTCAGAACCAGTACGGCGCCGCGGCGGGGGGGCCGATCAAGCGCAACAAGGCCTTTCTGTTTGGTTCCTGGGAAGCAACCAAGGATCGCCGCCAGGCCGCGGAAACGTCTTTCTTTCCGCCGACGCAGGCCGAGGTGAACGGGAATTTCTCCGCATTGGCGGGGAAGCAGCTGGTCAACCCGGCGGACAATACGCCGTTCCCGAACAACCAAATTCCGGCTTCCCTGATCGATCCGGTAGCGAAGAACCTGTTGGCGCTGGTGCCCACGGGAAGCGGCGGATCTCTTCAGGCTTCGGCGCCGGCGACGCGCGACGCTTCGCTGTTCCTGATCCGGCATGACCTCAACCTGAGCGATAAGCAGAACCTGTTCGTACACTACTTTCTGAGTCAGAATAAGCTGGCGGAAGCAGGTTTGGCATACGGGGCGAATGTCACCGGGTGGACGGGGCGGGAACGCATGCCGCGGGCGCAAAACGCCGGAATCAATCACGTATGGACGACGTCGGCGACGACGCTCAATCAATTTACGGCCGGCTATACGCGCTCGACTTCGCTCGATGCGCCTCTGATCACGCGTACGCCCGAGCAGCTGGGAATTCGCGGCATGCCGGTTTATACCAACGGCGGCAGCCCGCAGTTCACCATCTCCGGGAGATTCAGCCTGACCTCCGGCGGACCGACAAAGTTTGTTTCGAACACCTACCAGCTGCAGGACAATTTCAGCTGGATCCTGCGCCGGCACACGTTGAAGTTTGGCGCCGAAGCGATGGACCTCTCGTTCTTCCAGTCGTTCCTTGGCCCACCTTCCTTCAGCTACAACGGCCAACGTACCGGCGGAGGTTCGGCGGCGCGGGGCGATTCTCTGGCCGATTTCCTGCTGGGCGGGTATCAGCAATTGTCGGTCACCAATGGCGTCCGCAACAATGACGGGCGGGGACGGTATTATGCCGGTTATGTGCAGGACGACTGGAAAGTCACGTCGCGTTTGACGTTGAATCTCGGGGTACGTTACGAACTGGCCACGCCGTGGCGGGACAAGTTCGACGCCATCAATACGGTCTATCCGGATCTATCCATCCGCTCGAAGAAGTTCCCCAACGCCCCGGTGGGGATGCTTTTCCCCGGCGACCTGCCGCGCGGACTCTACAACACGGATAAGAACAACTTCGCACCGCGCATCGGTTTCGCCTGGGATGTTTTCGGAGACGGCAAGACCGCGGTGCGGGGAGCCTACGGCATCTTCTACGACACCATCAACACGGACTCGATCGCGCAGGAGAATCCGCCGTTTTCGGGCGGCCGCCGGGCGTTCGCGAACGGGAATACAACCAACCCGTTCAGCAGCGTCGGAGCGGTGGCTCCGCCGGCCTACATCGATCCCTCGGCGTTTACCTTCACCTATCCGATCAACGGCTTGTTCAGCACGCAGCGCAGGGACTTTCCCACCACCTATGTCAATTCGTGGAACTTCACGATCCAGCGGCAGCTGGGACAAAGCTGGATGGTGTCGGGCGCCTATATCGGGAAGACGACGTTAAAGTTGCTTGCCTATCGTCCGTTCAATGCGGCGATTTTTGTGCCGGGCAACGATGCCCAGGGACGTCCGCGTTCCACCGAGGGGAATGCTGAAAGCCGCGTTCCTTTCGCGCCCGGAATCTACGGCCCGCAAGGCTACTATCTGGATAATCCGTTCACGGGCTCGTACCATTCGGCGCAGATTGACGTGAACAAGCGCTTCTCTCGCGGTTTGCAGTTGTCGGCGAATTATTCGCTGGCAAAAGCGCTGGATTCCAGTTCCACCACGTCCCTCGGAGGCTGTATCGCGAATCCCTATGACGTGCGGGCGAGCAAAGGCCGCAGCGATTGGGATCGCCGTCATTCGGTGGTGGGAAGCGGCATTTTCACTCCCCAGATTTACCGCGAGCAAAAAGGGGTTATCGGAAGGATTCTCGGCGGATGGAGCCTGTCGGCGATCGTAACGCTGCAAACGGGCGCACCGGTGCTGGCCACCACGGGGCAGAACACGCCTCTGGATGGAACCACCTGCCAAGGTTCCTACCACCCCGATATCGTGGGTCAAATCCAGCGTGAGTGGGCGAACCGCGACGATATGATTGCCCAATTCTTCAATCGTTCGGCATTCGCGATGCCTGCCACCGGGCGCTACGGCACGGCGGCGCGCAACATGTTCTCCGGGCCCGGGCTGGCGACCGTGGACAGCGCGTTTCTCAAGGATATTGCGGTCTCGGAGAGAATGCGCTTCCAGTTCCGCGCGGAGTTCTCGAATCTCTTCAACCGGGCAAACTTCTCGAACCCAATCGCCCAGTTGGCCAATCCCCGTTACGGCCAGATCACGGCCGCGACGGCAGGACGCGCCGCGCAACTCGGGTTGAAGTTCCTCTGGTAATCCGCGGTTAGCCGCGGGGGGTTTCAAACAGCGGCCCGAAGGCGAGGGTGGCGGCGCCAATGAGCGCACCCTGCTCGCCGAGGGCCGCCTGACGCACGCTCAGCTTCTGGAAAGCGGGCCATTCCGCCTGGTTCGGAAGCTGCGCTTCGATCTCCTCCAACAACAACGGCCAAGCCATGTTGAGGGTGGTATTAAGCACGATCACCTCGGGATCGAGACCGAAGGCAATGCTGGCGATACCGAGCCCGAGATAGCGCGCGGTTTGGCGGATCGCCCGCAGGGCGTCGGGCTCGCCGTTCAACGCCCGCTGGCAAATCCGGCGCACGCGCGCCGCGCTGTCGGCCGTTTTGCCGGCCGCTTTTCCCTGAAAGGCGGCAAAGCGGTCGCACACCGCCTGGTTGGAAACGAGCATTTCCAGGCAGCCCGGCCGGTCGTGGCGGGTGTCGCTGCCGTCGTCATGGATCACCATCTGGCCGAACTCACCGGCGGCCATGGACGGTCCCGCATACACTTCGCCGTGAAACACGATTCCGACGCCAACACCCTCGTTGACGCTGACATAGAGCAGACATTGGGAGGCATGCTCGCCGGCATTTGTATAGTGATATTCGGCGAGCGTGGCGGCGCGCACGTCGTTCTCCACCCAGACGGGCAGCGACGTACTTTTTTCCAATGAGGCCTTCACGGGAATTTGAGTCCAGCCCGGGGCATTTCCCAGTTCCACCACTCCCGAACGGCTGTTTACAATACCGCGCACGGTCACGCCCGCTCCCTGTATGTGATCGTGCGTTTTGCAAAGCCGGCGGACCTGATCGCCGATCACGCAAAGGGCCTGGTCCGGCGTGGGAGGCGTACGGACCGCAACGGTTTCGACCAGGATCCCCCGCATGGTGGCTACCGCGAACCGGGTTTCCCAGTTCTGGATCTCGACACCGATGGAACGCGGGGTATCGGAAAGTTGGAGCCGTGTAGATGGCCGCCCGCCAGTGGAGTTTTCGGCGCCTACTTCCGACACAAGGTCCAGCTCCAACAGGTTCGCGATGATGCGCGAGACGGTGCCTTCGGACAGGCCGCTGCGGCGCGCCAGTTCGGCGCGGGACATGGTTTCGAAGCGGCGCAGAAACTGGAGGACGGCGGCGCTGTTGTGTCCGCGAACCTGACGGGGACGCATCACGGCGTGTCTGTGCGGGGCTCGGGTCATCATCGTTAGTGTATGTTAGTTGCGGCTTTCAAGGAAGTTCCACGCCCGGCGACATTGACAGGATCTTAATTTTCGATATATTGTGAAACACGAGGCCTGGGCCCGGGCGGGCGCGAGTTGTAGCTGGGCGCCTTGCTTGCTTTGTGCAAGAAAACTGTGTCGATTCCAACCCACGATGTTGTCCAGCCCACGGCCTTCAAGCGGTTTCTCAGCCGTAAGGACTTGATCGTCTATGGGCTGGCCATTCTCACTCCCACCGCGGCCTATCCGGTATTCGGCGTGATTCAACAGGCCTCTCACGGGCACGCGGCGCTCAGTTACCTTGCCGCCATGGCAGCCATGCTCTTTACCGCCGTCAGTTATGGAAGAATGGCCTCCGCCTTTCCGGTGGCTGGATCCACTTACGCCTATTCGAGCCAGGGACTTCATCCTATCGCGGGCTTCCTCGCCGGCTGGGGCATGATTCTCGACTACGTCCTGATTCCCTTATTGAGCACCATCTACGTGTCGCTCACGGCGGAACGGTTGCTTCCACAGGTGCCTTATGCCGCCTGGGCTCTCTTGTTCTCGGTCGCCGTTACATTCACGAATGCGCGCGGCATGGAAGCCACCAAACGCTCGAATGAAATTCTGCTGCTGGTCATGATTGCGGCGGCCGTCTGGTTCGGAATCGCCGCCACTCTCCATATCATTGGCTTCGCGGGATTCGCGGGCCTCTTCAGCGGGCGCGCCATTGTTCGTCCGGAAGCGTTTCGCACGTCCGCGATCATGTTCGGAGCCAGCATTGCCACGCTCTCCTATCTGGGGTTTGATGCCGTGTCCACGCTCGCCGAAGACGCGCGGGATCCGCGCCGCGACATCGGCTTCGCCACCGTGTTCGTGTGCATTCTGCAAACGTTAATCTGCGTGGCGATCGTCTATCTGGCGGTCTTGGTCTGGCCGGCGGAGAAATACTTTCCCAATGTGGAGACCGCCATCCTCGACATCAGCCGGGTGGTGGGGGGTACGGCATTATTCGGCTTCACCTCACTGGTGCTGTTAGTGGCGGGCGTCGCCAGCTCGCTGGCGAGCCAGGCCGGCGCCTCCCGGCTGCTCTACGGCATGGGCAGGGACGGTGTGCTGCCGCGGTCTATTTTCGCCCACCTCGATCCGAAATACGCCACCCCTGTGCGCAGCATCTGGCTGATGGGCGTACTCTCGTTCGCCGGCGCGCTGTTCATCGGGTTCCAGCAGATTGTCGAACTGGTGAACTTCGGCGCCTTCGCCGGCTTCGTCCTGGTCAATCTGAGTGTTGCCGGACATTACTACGTGAGGCGGCGGGAGCGTGCCGGCGCCAAGCTGTTTACCAATCTGGTTTTCCCCCTTCTAGGGGCCGCCATCTGCGCCGCCCTCTGGCTGAGCCTGAGTATGGATGCCAAAATCGCGGGCCTGGTATGGCTGGCAATCGGACTGTGTTACCTCGCCTGGCTCACCCGCGGGTTTTCCCGGCCCGCCCGGTTAATGGAGTTGCCATGAAGGCTCAACCACAACAGGACCTCGTCTCGTTTGTCGAAGAACGGCAGGACCGTCTCATTTCGCTGCTGCGGGACATCGTCCGAATACCATCCGAGAACCGTGCCCCCTTTGGCGCCGAGGAGCAATGCCAGCGTCACATCGCGGAGGTGCTTCGCCGCGCTGGTTGGGAGCCTGTGCTCTACACGCCTCAGGATGTGCCGGGAATGGAGCAGCATCCGCTCTTCTGGCCTGGGCGTCACTATGCCGGCCGGCCCAACGTCGGTGCCGTCCGCCGGGGCACGGGCGGAGGCCGTTCCCTGGTTCTTTCCGGGCATATCGATACCGTACCGGCCGGATCCGCCCCCTGGACGCGGGCTCCGTTCGGCGCTGAAGTGGAAGGAAATCGCCTGTATGGCCGCGGAGCCAACGACATGAAGGCGGGCATCGCAGCGAACCTCTTTGTGGCGGAAGCGCTTTCCGAGCTCGGGATTCAACTGGCGGGCGATCTGATCTTCGAGTCCGTGGTCGATGAAGAATTTGGCGGAGTGAACGGTACGCTGGCGGGACGGCTGATGGGCTTCAACGGGGATGCCGCGATTATCTCCGAGCCATCCTCGCTGCGCATCTCGCCGGCGCAGCGTGGTGGACGCACGTTGGATATTACCTTCACCTCGGGCAATACGGGCATCCTTTCTGCCGGGCCCGCCGCCGGCGCGATCGATCAACTGCGCACGTTCCTCGACGCTCTCCCGGGTTTTGCCGCTCTTCGCCGGAGTACCGCGCCCCGCCACGCTCTTTACACGCACCTGGAAAACCCTGTTCCCGTGACCGTGGCGCGCATTCAAACAGCGCCCTGGGGGACTTCCGAACCTCCCAATGTGCCCGCGGAGTGCCGCTTGCAGCTATTCTGGCAGACAATGCCGGGAGAGACCGTGGAAGAGATCGATGCCCAGTTCCACGAATGGTTTAGGGAGCTGCTGCGGCGCAACCCGGAGATCTTCCGGGAGGGTCCGCAACTGGCGCATCCCATCCGCTGGCTTCCTGGCTCGGCGATTGCCGCGGATCACCCATTCGTGTCCGATTTCTCCGCCTCTGTCGCTTCCACCCTCGGTAACCGGGCCGCCATCGCCGGCATCGAGGGACCTTGCGACATGTATGCCTTTCATGAATTCGGCATTCCTGCGCTTCTCTGGGGAGCGCGAGGCGGCAACACTCATATGCCCGACGAATACGTCGAAATTGATTCGCTGGTGCAGTCCGTTAAGGCTTTGCTGGCCTTCGTCTGCTCCTGGTGTGGAGGAAAGGTTCGATGAAACTGACTATCCTGCTGCTTCTAAGCTGCTCTGCCTTCGCGGCGGACGGCTTTGTATCGCTTATGCCAAAACACGATTTGTCCGAAGAATGGACCGTGGAAGGGGAAACTCCTGCCGAGGCCTGGATGCTGCGGGACGGCGTCATCGCCACCACCGGCCAGCCCAACGGCTTCCTGCGAAGCAAAAAGAAATACCGCAACTTCATTCTGCGGGCCGATTGGCGTTTCCAGAAAGGATGGAAAGCGCCGAAGACCGGGAATGAATGGCCCAATGCGGGCTTCTTCATTCATGCCGGAGCGATCCAAAACGGCTGGCCCACGTCGCTCGAAGTACAGGGCTATTTCGGCGAAGCCGGCAGCCTGTTTGGTGTGCGAGGAGGCAAGATTACCGGGGCTAAACGAGGTCCTTTCGTAAAGGACCGCCCGGAATTCGGTTCCTGGGATCATTATGAAATCACCTCGATTAACGGAAAGATCACCATCGTACTCAACGGCGTTACCGTGAATGAAGGCACCGGCGCCTTTCCCGAGGAGGGCAACATCTGCCTGCAGTCGGAAGGCTGGCCAGTGTATTATCGAAACGTTGAAATCAAGGAACTGCCATGATTTCCAGGCGAGCCGTTCTTGCCGCTCCTCTGTTGGCTGCGGCGCAGCCGGGCCAGGCTGCAACCAAATTTCAACTGGCGTGTATGACTCTTCCGTACTCGCCCTTCCCGCTGGAACGCGCGCTGAGCGGCATCAAGGCAAGCGGCTACGATTTTGTTGCCTGGGGTACGACTCATCCCGGCCCCGACGGCAGCCGTAAGCCGCTCCTTGCCGTGAATGCTCCGGCCTCGGATGCCGCGAGCCTTGCTACGCGCTGCCGCGGCATGGGCCTGGAGCCGGTCATGATGTTCTCCACGGTCAATCTCGAGTCCCCGGCCGCCTTGGATGCTCACCTTCGCCGTATTGACCAGGCCGCCGCCGCGAAGATCCCCTTTCTGCTCACCTTTGGAAAAACCAGCCGGGGCGAATATGAGACGTTCGTGAACAATCTCAAGCAAATGGCCCCGCACGCCAAAAAGGCCGGAGTGATGGTGGTGATCAAACAGCACGGCGGCAATACGGCCACCGGAGCGGATTGCGCCCGCATCGTACACGAAGTTTCTCATGAATCGGTGAAGATCTGCTACGACGCCGGCAATGTTCTGGACTACGAAAACAACGATCCGCTCAAGGATATCCTGACGTGCTGGCGCGACATCCGGGCGTTCAACATAAAGGATCACCGTAACACGCCCAAGGACCAGGATTGCGGCCCCGGTTTCGGAGAAATCGATCACTACAAGCTGTTCACCCCGGTGATGCGAACCGGGTTGACCATCCCGCTCACGTTTGAGAATATCTTCGAGCCGATTGTGCCGCGGCCCGCCGCTCCGGAGGGGGTGGACGCCCTGGCGCGCCGCGCCCGCGAGTACGTGGAAACCGTTTTGCGCGGGCTGCAGCTTCAGGCCTAGAGACTACGGCTGGACGGCCGGCAATAAGCTGGCGTCACCTGTATTAATGCAGGTGGGATGGCCGAACCCGCCTGCGCTCTTGCCGGTGCCGCCATTCGGATTGGGAGTGATGTCGAAGATGATGTTATCCGGACGATCGGCATCGCCGGAAACTCCGCCCACACCCTTCAGATGGTCAAGCGCAAGCAGTTTGCGCACCCGCCAGGCGATGTTATGGTCGGCGCAGGACGTGTCGCCGCTAACCCCGACCGCACCCAGGATGACCTTGCCGGCGCCATAAAGCGCCAACCCGCCGCCGAAAACGTTGACCCCGCCGATCTTGCTTCCTACCATCGGGTCGTGCGCGCTGCCGTAGTTGGAAGATGGTCCTTTGTAGGCGACGCTCGTGTCCACCGGGTTGCTGGCCTGAAGCCCATACAGGCTGCCGCCGGGGTTGACTGCGGAATATAAGTTTGCCGTCGACAGCGCCAGCCCCGTTGCCTGGCCGGAGCCGCCGCTATTGGAAGACGAATCCAGGCTGAACGCATTGGCGGTGTTTGCCTTCTGGGCGGAGATTACGCGGCTGCCTGGCCATTGTGCGCCGCGGTTGGCGCCAGAGAAGGCAACCGCGCACACGTTCCCGTCGCGGTCCACAATAGTACCCCACATGTGGTGATTAAGGCCGCTGCCTTCGGCCGCGGTCGCAACGGTCAAGGCAGTCTTCAAAGCTGAATAGCCGGGAAGTCTTTCACAAGACGTGTTCTCGGCTCTCGCTCCCACCGCCACAAGGGCCAACGCCACCAATGCCGTGGCTCCCGAATTGCGTTTCCGGTTCAACATCTTTCACTCCTTCTTTATCGAGTCATGGCTTGCAGCCAAGCTTTCCAAAATATCACACAATACATTCGTTCTATACAGAACCCCATCCAAAGGGCATAATCGATCACATGGGTATTTTGCTGCTTACCGCCGTTCTAGGCGGCTTTCTTAACGCGCAAAGCGACACACGACAGTTGCAGCCTATTCTTTCGCACGAGCTGCAGAATTCCGAGGTGACCGGATTTCAGCTTCGGCAGTATGCGATGAAGCGGATCCCGCCGCTTCGCATCCCGCAAAACGCGACTGCCTGGACGCTCGAAGCCCAGCGCATCCGAAAGCATCTTCTCAACGATGTCATTTTTCATGGATGGCCCGCCGAGTGGGTCAACGCGCCCCCCCGATTTGAAGTGGTGGGCCCGGTGCCTGGAACCACCGGCTACCGGGCGGTGAAACTTCGCTACGAAGTGGTGCCCCGTTTCTACTCATCGGCCATTCTTTATGAGCCGGAGCGCCTGTCCGGTAAAGTTCCTGCCATTTTGAACGTGAACGGTCACGTCGGGCCCATCGGAAAAGCAGTGGAATACAAACAGAAACGCTGCATCAATTTCGCCCGGCAAGGGATGATTGCCCTTAATCTCGAATGGATCGGATTCGGGGAACTCACGGCGGTGGAAAACCGCCATTCGTTCGCCGGCCACCTCGATCTTGTGGGCGCCAACGGAGTGGGCTTGTTCTATCTGGCGATGCGCAAAGGTCTCGACTATCTGGAGCAGCACGCGAACGTGGATCGCACCCGTCTGGGAGTCACCGGACTTTCGGGCGGTGGATGGCAAACCATCACCCTGAGCGCATTGGACGAACGAGTTGCGGTAGCGGTCCCGGTAGCCGGCTACTCGTCCCTCACCGCCGGCATCGAGCACCCCGAGTATGTCGGCAACGACCTGGAGCAGAACGCGACCGACTTCCGCGATGGGCAGGACTATACGCACCTGACAGCAATGCGCGCGCCCCGGCCGACCCTGCTGATCTACAACGCCGAGGACGACTGCTGCTTCCGCGCCGGCATCGTCAAACCGGGAATATTCGACGACCTGAAGCCCTGGTTCCTTCTGTTCGGCAAGCCCGAGGCATTTCGCTGGCACGAGAATGCGGATCCCGGGACGCATAATTACCAGGTCGATAATCGCTTGCAGGCGTACCGTTTTTTCAGCGAGCAGTTCCGCTTGCCACGGATCGATCGGGAAATCCCGGTCGACTCCGAAATCAAGACTCCCGAAGAACTCGAAGTGGGATTGCCGAAAACCAATCTGACGATGCTCGGCGTTGCGAAGCGGCTGGCCGAATCGATAAGTCCTCCGGCTAACAGTTCCGCCAGTGATTCGAGACGTAGACTGGCCCAATTGATCCGGTACCGTCCGGTGAAGATCCGGCATGTGTGGGCGATGGCAACCACAAAATCGCGGGGCGTCGAAACGCGATCCTATGTGTTCGAGTTCGACAACGGGCTCTGCGCGACAGGGGTCCTGGTGAAGTCGATGAGCAGCCCGGACAATGCGCCGGTTACGCTGGTTCTTCGCGATAAGGGGAAGGCCACGGCAGCGGCTGACGTTGCCGAGTATGCGAATCGCGGCGACCAGGTGCTCGCCCTCGATCTGCTGTTCTTCGGCGACAATTCCCTTACGGCGCGCCGCGTACCGCAGTACACACAATTGCTGGCGGCCATCGGTGACCGTCCGCTCGCTATGGAGGCGGCTCAATTGCTAGCCATTGCGTCGTGGGTTAAGCCGCAAAAACGCATCGTCAGCACAGGCATGCGAACGCAGTTGGTAAGCCTGACAGCGGCTGCGCTGGAACCGGCCTTCCGCGAAGTGAAGGTGCGGAACGGCATTGCCAGCCTTCGTCACCTGCTGGACGCGCCAGTGGGATACGAAGAGGCTCCGGATTTGTTCTGTCTCGACCTTTACAAGGAATTCGACGTGCCGCGATTAAGCGCTCTCTCTCTTTACGCTGGTCGGCTCCCTTAGGGAGCGGTTGCGTGGTCCTGAGCTACAATCGTTCGCATGACCGTGGACCAGCCGGTGTGGAATTTTGAGCAGGAGCCATATCCGGACCGCTCCGACGAGACCGATATCAATCTGCGTGCCTATCTGGATCGAATGGACGATCGGAAGATGCAGGAGTATCGCCCGCAGTGGACGGCGGAACAGCTTATGGAATGGGATGGCAATTTCAAAAACGACGGGTCGCTGATGCTCATCTGCTCCGAGCGTGAAGTGAAAGCGGGAGACTATAGCGAAGCCCTGGAAGATTGCATCCGCTATCGTCAGCGCATCAGAGACGGCAGATTGAAGTGAGCCCAGTATTTCTCCGGCAGCTTGGTGGGCTTCAGCGCGCGATCGCAGAACACATGCTTGGTGAAGCCGGTGGCTAGTTTTCGTTCATCGTGAGCGCAACGCATTTCATAAGCGAACGTCACCATGCGGGGATGCGAGTGAGCGAGTGATGTTCTCACCACAATCTGCTCGTCATAGAGCGCCGGGGAGTGGTAGCGGCAATTCGATTCGGCCACCGTTAGCAGGATCCCGTCGTTGCGCTCCATATCCCGGTATTCGATCCCCTGGGCACGGCAGAACTCGACCCGTCCCACTTCCATCCAGACAAAATAATTGGCGTAATAGACGATGCCCATCTGATCGGTTTCGGCATAGCGGACACGGAAGGTCGCTTCGTGAATGACGCTCACATGACCGGCCCGATGCGCCAGGGTACGAATTCTTTGTGGCCGAGCCGCTCCGCACAGGTTCGCTCGCCGCTGGCCACGCGCAGAAGCATCTCGAAGATTTCACGGCCAACCTGCGGAACAGTGGCCTGGCCTTCTGCGATTCTTCCGGCATTGATGTCCATGTTGTCGCGCATGCGGTTGTACATCGGTGTATTTGTCGCAACCTTAATCACCGGGATGGTGGGGAAGCCGATCGCGCTGCCGCGGCCGGTGGTGAAGCAGATGAGATTGCAGCCGCCCGCCGCAAGCCCGGTTAATGACACGGGATCATAACCCGGTGTGTTCATCATCACAAATCCCGGCGACGTGATCCGCTGGGCGTATTCGACCACGTCCATCAGCGGCGATGCGCCGGCTTTCGCTACGGCGCCGAGCGATTTTTCGAGGATGTTGGTAAGTCCGCCCTCCTTGTTGCCGGGCGATGGATTGTCATTGAAGCTGCCGCCGAAGCGATTCAGATACTGCTTATAGCCGCGCACGATCTCGAGCAGCTTTTCCGCTACCTGGCGGTTGCGGGAGCGCTTCACCAGCAGATGTTCGGCGCCGAAGATCTCGGTGGTTTCGGCAAGCACGGCAGTGGCTCCGATCTCGGCCAGCATGTCGGAACAAACGCCCAGCGCGGGATTGGCGGTGATGCCGGAGAAAGAATCGGATCCGCCGCAGTTCAGGCCGAGGATGAGCTTGGAGCCAGGAGTCTCGACGCGCTTCTCCGACGAGGCGCGCTCCATCATGGTTGCGATGGCTTTGCGTGTCGCATCCACCGTGGACCGCGTGCCGCCGCTTTCCTGCAGGGTGAAGCCTACCAGCCGGTCCGTGGATGGTGCGTTCTTTCCGAGGTAATGATCAATCTGGTTCACTTCACAGCCCAGGCCAAGAATGATCGCGCCGGAAACATTGGGGTGATGCAGCACGCCGCCGAGCGTTCGTTGAAGCTGCTGCGTGTCGGGTCCGATGGAATGTCCGCAGCCCTCGCCATGCGGGAAAGCCATGATACCGTCGACATTGGGCGGCAGCGATTCTCCCTCGAAGCTGGCGGCGATCAGCTCCGCGGTGTGGGCGGCGCAGTTACTGGCGGCGACGACAGCGATATAGTTGCGAGTTCCGGCGCGGCCATCCTCGCGCTGATACCCGAGAAAGGTGGGCATGTCAGAGGGCGCCGGCGGATAAGGGATCTCGCCGGCGGGGAATTCGTAATCAAAGCTGAGCTCTTCAAAGGACACGTTGTGCGTGTGCAGCCACTGGCCGGCTTTGATGGCCGTGCGCGCCGCACCCATATCCTGGCCGTAGCGCACGATGCGTCCGCCCCCGGCAATATCCTGCAGCGCCACCTTATGACCCATCGGCACTTGATCGAGCAGGCGCAGCCGGACGCCTTCCACTTCGATATCGGAACCGGCCGCCAGCGAGGCGCGCGCAATGCCCACGTTGTCGCGCGGATGAAGATGGATCACGGCGTTTTGCGCGGTAGGCCTCGGCGCAATCTCTACAAGTGTACTCATTGGATTCGAATTACCTCAATAACACAGTTTCGGTGATTTGCTCGCCCAGATGCACGTGCAGCTTGTTGCCCACGGGATGGATCCAGACTCCCTGATCCGCGGGAACGGGAATATCCTCGGGACGGCTGACGACGAGAAAGTCGCGGTTCAACTCAGATACGGTCACGAATTTTCCAATGTGCACGTGGGCATGGCACTGCGTCCGGACCTTGGCACCATTGTAAGCCGCGCCCCAATTTCCTTCTCCCCATAGCTCCACTCCCTTTTGAATCGCGGCCTTCCACAGTTGAGCCCGCCCCGCGGGGCTCATTTCATGAAGAGGGTGTTTTCCGGGCCCGTGCTGCTTGGGCAGCGCCAGCCAGCGGTTGGGCTTACGGGGGTTAATGTCTTTCAGAAAAAACACTTCGCCGGCGGCATGCTTCTCGGCTTCCGAGCAAAGACTGCATTCGCGCTGCCGGAGCGTCTCCGGGCGCGCCGGATCGCACTCACACATGCTTTGAGCGAAAGCCAAAACGGGGCACAGCAATAGGAAAGAAAGTGCTCCGGCACGGCCCATACATCCATTATGCCGCATGCTCCGAGCAGCGGGAGGGCCAAAACCGAATTGCGACCTCCCGCAAGGCTGGAACCGTTGAGTTACACAAGGCGCCCGCCGCGTTGTAACCTGAATGCAATAAATCTCGCGAAAGGTCTTTATGCGATTTGTGAACCGCACGTCTTATACACTTGCTCTGTCCGCCTTTTTTGCCTCTACTTTGCTCGCGCAGAACCCGGTGGTTTCGGGCCGCATCTCCGACTCGACCCAGGCCGCCCTTCCCAACGCGCGCGTCGAACTAACCAACCGCGCCACCGGCGTGCTCAACGCCACGGTGACGAACCAGGAGGGGCTCTTCGTATTACCTCCCGTGCCCCCCGGCCTTTACAGCATTACCGCTTCGGCCCCCGGCTTCAAAGAGGGACGTCTCGATTCCGTCCGCCTCGAAATCGGCCAGGCCCGCACGGCCAATTTTGAACTCCAACCCGGCGAGGTGAAGGAATCGGTGACGATTACCGACAGCGCACCTTTGCTCACCACCAGCCGCCCGGACCGCGGCACCGTCGTCGAGAACAAATTCCTCCTCTCGATTCCTCTCAATGTCCGGAACCCTTACCTGCTGCTGGCGAACGTGCCTGGCGTAACCACGGGCCGTCTGGCTGGCGACAATACGGCGTCGCAGTCGACTACCAATAACTTCCGTATCAATGGCGGACGCGGCTCCACCAGTGAAATTCTGATTGACGGCGCGGCAAACACCGGGACCTACAACAACCAGGTGTCCGCCATGCCGCAGCTCGATTCCGTCCAGGAATTCAAAGTAAATACCTCTCCCTACGCGGCGGAGTTCGGACGCACCGGCGGCGGCGTGGTCAGCTTTTCGATCAAGTCCGGCACGAATGATCTGCACGGGACCTTCCATGAATTCCTCCGCAACTCGGTTCTTGATGCCGCCGGGTTTAATTCCAACCGGGCGGGCCTGACTTCCAAGCCGAGCTTCAAGCGCAACCAGTTCGGACTCACCAGCGGGGGACCCGTCTATATCCCGAAGATTTACAACGGCCGCAACCGCACATTCTGGTTCTTTGCCTACGAAGGTCTGCGGCAGCGCAGTTTGAACCCCTACACGGGGACCGTACCGACCGAACTCGAGCGCCGCGGCGACTTTTCCCAATCCCGCGACACCAACGGCGCGCCATTTGTTATACACGATCCGCGCACCACACAGCTCGACCCGGACCGTCCCGCGGGTGTCACGCGCTACATCCGCACACCGTTCCCCGGCAACATGATCCCCGCTGGGCTAATCAACCCGATCGCGGCCGCGGCGTTGAAGTATTACCCGAATCCCAACCAGCGTGGGCTTGGCCAATCCGATATCAATAATTTTTTCGTTGCCGCGGCGAATGCGCTGGACGGAAATCGCGTCGATACGCGCGTAGATCATCAGATTTCGGCAAAGCACAACGCCTTCTTCCGTTACAACTGGTTCCAGAACATCAACGCGCAGCCGCTGGTCTTCGGCAATTTCGCCTCACCGGTGGAAACGCCGAACCGTATTCCGGGCATCAACGTGGTTGGAAATCACACCTGGTCGATCGGCGCCGGAACTATTCTCCAGCATCATTTGTCGCTGGCGCAAAGCGAAACCAACCGCACGCCGCTCAGCCTGGGCTTCGATCAGACCAGTCTCGGCCTGCCGAAAAATCTGGCCGACGGGCAGCGCGTGAAATACTTCCCGGTGTT
>DATLCW010000042.1:0-8894 GCA_035526195.1 Bryobacteraceae bacterium | reverse complement strand
CTCCAAGTTCAACGCAAACATTGCGGTAACTTCGCCGAATGCGAATTCGACATTCGGACGCAGGTAAATGTCTGGCTTGAAGAACGGGCCCACTTGGGCATGCACGCCAACGAGCACGAGTTCAGGGTCTAACGCCATTCCTGCGCGGACGCCGACTTGGTACCGGCGAACTTGGCGTTCAATGTCGCGTTCAAGCCTCCGAACTTCCGGCGGAACGGTCTGAGCGGATTGTGTCCCGGCTCTCTGCGGCGCAGATGACTCCGATACAGTCGTAATCTCACTCGCGGTCCGGACCCCGGGCTCTTCCCCAGGAATTGATACCACTCGCACTGAAGATCCCAGGGCGAGCGGGGTGGGCTTCACGGTATCGCGATCCAGGACGAATAATTGAAAATGACCGCTTTCGTCCCGCACCACTAAGGTGTTACGGGTCGTCGATACGACTGAGCCCGTAAACGTTTCCGAGCGCCCCGAGGCGGACCCTTCCTGGGATCTGCCTGGAACGGCAACGATTAAAGTCGCGACCATAGCCGAACAGAAAAGTGTTCGCCAGGATCGAAAGCGTTCCAATGATTGTTTCATTTTTACCTCAAATAAGACTGACCGTGCTGGCGCGGAGCCCCATCGGAGAAAAGGTCATCAAAAAGCGGTGGGGCATTGGCAAATCCTGCGCCGTGGGATCGTAGTTTTATGTTGCCGCCTCTGATGAATGACGACCGAGCATTGGATGTGTTTCACCAGGAGTTCCGCGGGGGCCGGCGGAGTTGTGAGCGGACGTACGCACAGATAAAAACTCAGTTCAGAGGGCCGCTACCATCGGCGGCTTCAATTGCTGACCATGGCGTGCGATGAGAATGCAGCCTCGACGAGAAAGTTCTAGGCCTCGGAAAATGGGGCCACGTAGGAGCACCGTTCACCGTCCTAATACGAGAAGAGGACCCCGTTAAGTTGGGGGGCTCCACAGAGTCCCCTCTCTTCCCAGATACGGGACCTACCCCTTAACGACTTGTTTCAATGATGGCTAAACCGTAAGCCAGATTTGCGGGTGAATACACAGGGTTCGTGTGGACCTATGAACCCTATCCAATTCCGCCGGACCGTGGCGGATTTACCTGAACCTGGCACGCCTCTCCCTTACTCAGCGGCTTAGTGCATCCCAGCACCCATTGCGGTCATGTTGGATGGAAGTTGCAGGAATGTTTGGTATATCCTCGTCAGGATGTGGGAGGACTGGCCGGGTGGCGCGTGTGTAAAGGCGTTGCCCGGCCGGGTACCATCGAAGCAGTCTCGAGCTTTTCGGACCTACTCCAATCCCGCCTTAGTCCCGATAATTTGCACGAGAGGAGCGGGTGAGCGAGCTCGCGGGGGAACCTTCGCCGATATTGTCTCGGACCGATATCGCTTCTCAGGGAATGAATTCGGCGATGCGGAATACGGACTGCTTCTTGCAATCAACCGCGATAGAATGACGCCTGTGAACTCAAGTCATGTACTCCTGTGCCTGTTATGGGCGATGTCGGCAAGCGCCCAACTCGAGGGTCAGTGGAAAGCTGGTGTCGCGAAAGTCAAGATCACGCCCGATGAGCCGATTTGGATGGCCGGCTATGCCGCGCGTACGAAACCTTCAGAAGGAGTACAGACCGATCTCTATTTAAAGGTGTTGGCGTTGGACGACGGCTCAGGCCGATCGGCCGTGCTGGTGACGACCGATCTGGTTGGCTTGCGCAGGCAAGTGGCAGACAAGATCGCCGAGCGTTGTGCCAAGCAGTACGGGATTACGCGCGACCGGCTGGCTATTAATTCCTCTCACACGCACAGCGGACCCACGACCGGGGAATTCGCTAGCCGCGCAGGGTACGATGAGCAAAAACAAGTTGTCCGCAGATATACGGACCAACTGATCGAGAAGGCGGTGACGACTGTCGGGGAGGCACTACAGAACATGCGTCCCGCGAGGCTTGAGTTCGCGCAGGGTTTTGCCGGTTTCGCGGTGAACAGGCGGCGTGCATACGTCGGCATGCGCGGCCTGCCTGCCCCCGTTGATCATGACGTGCCGGTGCTGGCGGTACGTAGCGTCGATGACTCGCCACAGGCGGTGATATTCGGATACGCATGCCATAACACCACCCTTGGCTCATATCAGATTAATGGTGATTACGCCGGTTACGCCCAGGAGGCACTTGAGAAGATTTACCCGGGAGTAACAGCCCTTTTTGTGCTGGGCTGCGCCGGTGAGGCCAATCCGTTGCCGCGTTACCAGGGCACTGATCCGGCACTCACCCATTATTCGTTGGAACTGGTCAGCATGTACGGCAGAATCCTGGCGGCTTCAGTTGATCTGACACTGCACGGGAAGATGAGGCCGGTTACCGGACCGCTTAAGACCGCCTTCGAGCGAGTCGACATTCCATTTGAGAAGACACCATCGCAAAGCGAGTTGCAGGCGCGCGTGAAGGCCAGGGACTCAAACATTCGTGCACAGGCCGAGCGAATGCTAAGGGCGAAGGAGCGCTACGGAAAGTTGCCGGAGCGTTACCCCGAGCCGGTGCAGGTGTGGCAATTCGGGCACAGCCTGAAATTCATCGCATTAGGGGGTGAAGCAGTGGTTGATTATTCTTTGCGCCTCAAAGCCCAACATGGCTGGGAGGACACATGGGTTGCCGCTTATTCGAACGACGTTTTTGGATACGTGCCGTCGGCGCGGGTATTGAAAGAGGGCGGGTATGAAGCGCAGGGTGGTGATGGTGGGTCCTTTAGCGCGGCTACCGAAGATATAATCGTCGAAAAGGTGCGCGAACTCGTTCGGCGAACGGCGCCATAATTGCAGCCTGGAATGCGTTGTTAACGCGTTTCTTGGCGGCCTGACGTGATCGCCAGATGCGAAGTTCTACGGTTTGCCCAGGCACCACACTCCCCAACCGAATAGCCGGAGTGGCGCACGAGCGGCTACTGATAATTTTTGATCAACGCCACTCCTCGCGAATGTTCGATGAACCCGAGGGCATTAGGTAATGCTGAACGATAGTCCTGCCAATCCTTGAGGGAGCGATGCGAGACGCCGTTGATTATGCGCGGAGCATCGTCGATACCGTCCGCGAACCCCTACTTGTCCTGGACGGAGTCCTTCGCGTGGCTACTGCCAGCCACGCTCTATGAGGTCTTCGGCGTATCAGCTGCTGAGACGATCGGACGGTTCATCTACGACCTCGGGGACGGGCAATGGAACATCCCGGCTTTACGGACACAACTAGAGGAAGTCCTCCCAGAGCAGAAGGCATTCGCCAATTTCGAAGTGACGCACGACTTTCCCGGTATCGGGCCGAAGGTGATGCTGCTCAATGCGAGAAAGCTCTGGCGCGAAGCCAACAATACTGAGCACGTCCCCTTAGCAATCGAGGATGTCACAGAGCGGAAGCGCGTCAAGGATGAGCTGGTAAGCTCCAACGAGGCCTTGCAGCGCTTTGCGTATGTCGCGGCCCATGACCTGCGCGCGCCGCTCAACTCCGCGCTAAATCTGCTCGAACTCCTCGCACGGGGCGCATCAACCACCTTGGAAGAGCGCGACGCGAGGACGCTCCAGTTGGCAATGTCCAATCTCCGGCGGCTAAGCGACCTCATGGAGGACCTCCTTACCTACTCAGCGGCGGAGAACGCACCACGTCGACGCGTGATCATCAGCCTGGAGGAGCCGCTGAACATCGCACTCGCCAACCTGGAGCATCATATCGTCGCCGCAGGAGCGACCGTGGTCCCCGAAGTGCTCCCGACGGTGAGCACGGACCGCACGCAGATGGTGATGGTCTTCCAGAACCTCATCGGGAACGCGATCAAGTATCGCCGCGAGGAGCCGTTCCGGATACGCATCACGGCAGAGCAGAAGGACGGGCACTGTCAGATTTCGGCGGAGGACAATGGCCAGGGATTCCCTCAAGAGCAAGCAGAAAAGATCTTCGAGCCCTTCAGGAGGCTCCACGGGCCGGAAGTGCGAGGGAGCGGCATCGGTCTCGCCACATGCAAGCGCGTAGGCATCCGCAAGTGATGATGGGGCGATGCCAGTTCGCCGATGCGAACATACGCCAGAAAATGCGCTACGACGGTCGTGTTTCATTTCTTCAGCGACACGATCCATTCCTTCAGCAGCGCCACAGCTTGGTCGTCCACTTTGAGCGTGCCGACATGCGGCATTTTGCCCGACGCACGAGTCGCCGTACGCAAGAATATTACCGAGTGATTCGGGTCTCCCGGAGCGATCAGCCGCGCACCTGCCACATCCATCCCCCCATGCGAGGGCTCCACGTCAACCAACCGGGTGTCGCTGAGGGCTGTGTTATAGAGCAGGCGGATCTCGGCGTTACCACCTGCCCCCGGCTGGTGGCAGTGAGCGCAGTTACTGTGCAGATACGAGCGGGCGCGCTGGTCCAACGATCCTGCCTTCGCGTTGTAGGGATCGGGTAGCGAAGGCAGATTGCCCGCCAGTGGTTTCGAGAACAGCGACGCATCGGCAAGTTGACGAAGCTGCCCGCCGCGGTTCATCTGCCACGTATTCACGCCCAACGCGAAGCCGGCCTTTTCGTTGTGGCAGATCATGCAGTCAGTCCGGCTGGGGAACTGCCACGTTTGCGTTGTGCCATTGGGAAGTTTGTAAGTCTTTTCGAGCGAGTCCCTGCCGATCAGTTCGGCGTCCGTCTGGGCGTCGTTCCACACGTAGACATAGCCAGCCCATTGTTCCCGCGTCGTTGCGCTCGGCTGCAGTGTCAGGAGCCGGGTTTCCAGCCGCCGCCCGCCCAGCGTGAACGTCTTCACCAGCACGGTACCCACTGGGAAATTCCAGCGGCTATTGTTGACGATTTCAATCTTGCCGTCGCCGGGGATGGCAATGAAGCGCGTCTTATCCGCGCCATCGGACCACAGCGCTGCGTTGACTTCATAGGGGACGAGCCCGGCCGCCGGAAGGTGATCCTTGGTCGAAGAGAACACACCTGTCTGGCTCAGCAGGCGCGGGAAAGTTCGGGAGCGGTCTGCGGCGGGATCCTTCTCCCGCGGCATCAGCCGATACAACCGCCCGTCATTGTGCGTCATCAGGTAAAGTTCACCGGAATGATCCTCGGCGAAGTCGACGATGTCGAGTTCCGTATCGTCCAGTTCCTGATGCCAGGTCTGCTTCACGCCGTCGTGGCGAAGCCCCCAGATCTTGCCCGTTTCCCAATCACCGTAAATGTAAGCGCCATTTAGTTCCTTCAGCCGCGTGCCGCGGTACACAAAGCCGCCGGTGATCGAGCGCGCCTCGGCGTGCGAGTGGGCGACGGCTGGTTTGAGGATCGGACCGGGACCACGCGGGCGGTCCTGACGAAAGGTCTGGGGCCCCTCATTAACGCTCCAGCCGTAGTTGCCGCCGCGTTGCACTCGATAAACCGACTCCCAAAGGTCCTGACCCACCTCCCCGACCCACAAGTCCCCGGTCTTGCGATCGAAACTCATCTTCCACGGTTGGCGGAATCCGAACGCCCAGATTTCCGGCATCGCGCCTGCAAAATTCAGGAAAGGATTGTCAGGCGGGATGCGATAGGGCTTTACCGAATGGGTCCCGTTCACATCGATGCGAAGAATGGAGGCGAGCAGGTCGCCGAGGAATTGGCCGGTGTGCATCGGGTCGTTCTGGCCGAACGCGTCACCGGTGCCGATGTAGAGATAGCCATCTGCGCCGAATTTGAGCGGCCCGCCATTGTGGCCATCTGAGGGGAACTCAAGGACAATCTGTTCGGATTCCGCGCGGGCGCGCAACGGGTTGGCGGGATCGCGCGTGAAGCGAGCAATGCGGGTGCGCCGCGGTGGCGGCCAGGCTTCCGTGATGAAGACGTAGAGATAACCGTTTTTGGCGTAATCGGGATGAAAAGTAAGCCCGGAAATGGTGCGCCGCACGGGACCGCCACGCGGGTCTCTCGCGTTAGGGCTGAGGTTGACATTAGCATCCAGAAAAAGCTCCACTGACGAGACATGAGGAGTATTCGCAAACGACACGATGCGGCCATCGATGAGCGCCACGAAGAAACGATCCGTACCTGGAGCGGACGTGATGACCGTGGGACGTTCGAGATCCAGGTGCGGGAATGCCCGCTGCGTCCGGTACGGTGACGGTGGTTCGGGCGAGCCAATTACGCGCGACGCCGTCCACGGCGATCGCGGCGCGGCCAGAGCGGTAATGCTCAGCGCGGTGAGAAGCAGAATCTGCATGCTCTTGCGATTATATGCATCATCCTACCCCTTAGAAGGTCTGAGCGGACTCCCTTTCGATTCGTTGGAACAAACTTTGAACGTCGGAGAAGCCGCGGCACGGGGGCCCTGTGCTTACGCGCAGAGCCCCGCAGAGGAAAGTGATTGTGTCGGATCTCCTTCCTCTGCAAAGACGATGGGGACGCACAGCGGAATGTTTCGGATTGATCCCGCCAACAGTAGGCCGAGCAGGGAAGATGGACCTTCTCCGGATCAAGGGAACAACGTTGCCTGCCTGTCATCCTCGAAGCATCGTAACGCGATTTGATACGCGAGAAAGCAGGGCTGCATCGCGCCTTTGAAGGCCGGATCCTCCAATTGCCTGTTGCATGCCCCACAAACGAGCCAAGTCTCGTCGGGACCGTTCCTGTGGCGCCCATAGAAGTGATCGTACTCTGCGCCCTCCAGTCGTCCGTAGGGGCTGCACACCTTCACCTGCTGGCAGCAGGGGCAGAAGCCGCTACGCCGCGCAAGGGTGACCTGGAGGTGAGCTTCCTTGGTGCCGTCGGCCAGGGCGCGCCTCTGGACCGGCAGGGACCGCAGGATCTGGGTTACGGCCGCGCCGATGAAGCGTAGTTGGCGCTCAGTTTCCGCCACGGAAGCGGCGGGCTCTAACTGGAGATGGGGTTCAAACAACATTCGGAGATTATGAAGTAGTATCAAACTCTTGTGTTGCTTCGTCGACGAATAGACAGAAAACACGAAGGTTAACCCTACGCTCAGGCTCCGGCAGATCTGTTAAGCCTCAACGGCCCATTAGACGCTCACTGATCGCCTCACGAAGCTCCTGCATTTGCCGTGCCCGAATCTTCTTGAAACCTCGTTCTGCGCGGATGCGTACTTCCGTAGCTTGGCGCTCTGGCTCCTTGTTCTGGGCCAGCTTCACACAGATGGCAATATCAGTAATGTTCTCGAACGCAAGTTCACTATGGCATTCCGTGACCGCGGTGCACATGGCATCGTATAGGGGCAGGCCCGTAGGATCTTTCATGTTTCCTCCTATCGTTATTGTCGCAATTTCGGTTCAGGCCACATCCGCCTGATCCTCGGTCCAAGCAGCAGCTTCACGTCCCTGCTCAAGTGTTGAAAGAATGCCAGTCCGGAGCGCGGCAACCGTGCGCTCATGCCTCATTCCTTCCATCACCAGGACCATGTCAATGATTCGCTCGGAGGTGTGGAACCGGTTGGAGAGGACAGCGGACACTTCACCGGCGTTGTTGTCGTCCACCAAATCACATGCCGCCGCCCAGATCTCGTCCCGTACAGGCCGCAACGGAAGCCGCGGGCGTTGCGAACTCGTCGCTTTAGCTGGCGGCTTCCTTACGGGTGCAGTACGCATGGGGAGTTAGTCGGCTGTCGATCCGTCGGATTCCTGCGGGTTTACCAGCTCGGGATACTGCTTATTGAAGCGTTGCGCGTCCGCCACGAAGGCATTGAAGTCGCTTTCAAACTCCTCGAGATACCTTCGTACGCAGTCAGGCGTTAGAGCGCGGGCGGAATGAAACCGCACCAGGTCACAGATGAAGGTTTCCGCCGGACTGTTACAGCCCTGGTGGTTTTCGACGATGGTACGGAATTCGTTTATCAGATCATCGTCGTGGCGCACCACCAGGCCGGCGGCGGGTTGCGCCGCCTCCGGGGTGGGTGTGGGATTGGTGATGGCCGGACACCGGGGAACGCCGGCTTCCTGGCGGATGCGCTTGGCGAGTTTTTCCGTTGTTCTCGTTTTCATGGTGGATTCCCCGGTTACGCGGCGGTCTCTGATTGCTCCGGGCTTTCAATGCGGAGCACCTTCATGTAGAGCAGCACGAGCTTCAGATGCTCGTCTGGTACGCGTACGTAGCTCGACGTCGCACCGATTTCGCTCATGAAGGCATTCGCCAGAGACGCCTCTGGATCATAGAACTGCGGTCCCGTGGAGTTACTTTCATGGGAAGAGAATACCTCGGAGAGAATCCGAACTTCCTCCGGAGTCGCGTATCTCAGAAAATCCTCGAACTGATCCCTGAGGGTGGATCGGTACCGCGTCCGCAGCTTCTCGATAAGGCTCTTGGGCGCAGGAGTCTCATCGCTCGGTTCAGCTTTCGGCAGCCATCCGCGCGTGAGGCTCCGGGTCCACTCTTCGCGGCGCGTTTCCACGTGCTCATTCAGATCCTTCTCCCGTTTGTCGAGCTCCGTTGGATACTTCGGATGTAAGCGCCGCCAGTAATGGCAGGTCATGGAAGTGATGAAGTTGTCGACATCCTCCCGGTGTCCGCCATTGAGAATCAGGTCTCCGGCAAGATCGCAGAGCAGTTCCTGCATGTGGTTCAGCGGTGGCGGCTCCGACCGCGGGGTTCGGTTGGAAACTGAGTCAGCGTTTTCGCTCAGTTCCTGTTTCGGTTGTTCCGCGGCAGGCGCGGACGTAGTTATGGCAACGCGTTTTTTCATGGTGTACCTTTCGTCTTTCTGTCGGAGTTTCTCTTGGGGTGGAAGGGCCCTTGTCTAAGGGGCCACGCAACAATAAGCAGACATTCGCAATGGGAACTCTGACATAAGTACGATTCTGGCTGGGTGGCTGTCAGTTTGTCAGTTGCGCTTCTGGACCCTATCCGCAAAGCTTCCGAGCGGTTCGTCGCTCTTCT
>DATLCW010000026.1:0-36600 GCA_035526195.1 Bryobacteraceae bacterium | reverse complement strand
CGCATAACCCGATGGGCGTGGAATGGTTCGGCATGATGATGGGGCTGGCCTTCGTTCTTTCCTTCGGCTACTGGTGCACGGATTTTCTCGTGGTACAGCGCGCCATGGCCGCCAATTCGATGGCTGCGGCGCGACGCACTCCCCTGATCGCCGCCATCCCGAAGATGCTCTTCCCTGCCCTGGTGATCCTTCCGGGAATGATCGCCATCGCTCTTACCGGCACGCAGGGTCCGGAGGGATTTAACCTGCCGCAAAAACCCGACGGCACGCTGAATTACGACATGACAATCCCATTGATGCTGCGGCACTACTTTCCGCCCGGCATGCTGGGCCTGGGACTCACCGCCCTGCTCGCCTCCTTCATGTCCGGCATGGCCGGAAACGTCACAGCATTTAATACCGTGTGGACCTACGATATCTACCAATCCTACATTCGCAAGAACGCCACTGACGGACACTACCTGATGGTTGGCCGACTCACTACGGTATTCGGGGTAACTGCGTCCGTTCTCGCCGCTTATCTCGCGACACGCTTCAACAACATCATGGATTTTCTGCAGTTGGTTTTTGCGTTCGTAAATGCCCCGCTGTTTGGCACGTTCCTGCTCGGAATGTTCTGGAAGCGCTCCACCGGGCATGGAGCCTTCACCGGTCTCGTTGCCGGCACGCTGGCGGCCGCTGCCCATCATGGGCTCACGCTGCCCAAAGCAGCCGCGATCGGAATTAAAGGCGGCTGGATCGCCACTCTCCACATCTACCCATCGGAAATGGCCCAGAATTTTTGGACCGCTACTTATGCCTGGGTGGCCTGTTTCCTGGTCACGATTGCCGTTAGCATGGCAACGCGGCCCAAGCCGGAGCTGGAGTTGGTGGGACTGGTTTATTCGTTAACTCCAAGGCCTCCCAAAGAGAATATTCCCTGGTACAAACGGCCGGAGCCGCTGGCAGGAATCATTCTCGGATGTCTGCTGATCCTGAACCTTATTTTCTGGTAGCGCGCACTACCATTGGAATCGCAGCGAGAACTGAACGATCCGCGGTTCGTTGGTTTGTGTGGCAAGGTCCTGCAGGCCGGCGGTGGTATTCGGATTGGCATCAATCGGGTGATTGAAGAAATTGAAAAAGTCGGCCGTGAATCGCAGCCGGGCCCTCTCCGTGATGCTGAAGTTTTTGAACAGCGAGACATCGGAGTTCCACGCGCGGGGGCCAAGAGAGAATGCGCGCGCGTGCCAGTTAACTGTGTCCGTGATTGGGGTGAGGCGCGACGTGCCGTTGGAGAGCGTTTGTGGGAGCCGGTTATCGAATGCCGCTCCAAGCGGGTGCATGATGCGGTTCGCCCGGTCCACGGGCACAAGAGCCTGTAACGGGTGCTGGTCCACGTTGGTGGCGCGAGTCGGATCAAAGTCGCCGCGAAGTAGAACCGTTGTGGCCTTCCATTGAGAGTCAGCGTCAACCTTTGATCGGCGCTGAGAGAAGGATTGCCGAACAGATATTCGCCCGCGGCGACGCTTAGCCAATTGCCACTGCGCCAGTCGCGCTTCTCCCTACCGAAGGGAAGATCGTAGATCGTGTTGAAACGTACGCGATGGGGAGGCACCTGGGTTGAGTTGTAGCAGTTGAGGCGCAGTCTCTGGTCGACGCTGAGGTTAGGCGCGCCGAGCAATTGAATGTTCTCCGGAATCTGAGCCTGCCCGCTGATATCGTTGATGCCCCCGTTGCCGCTGGTGGAGGCGCCGCCTCCGGCCTGTCCCCAAACGAATGAGATTGACGAAAAAAACAGAATGATTTTGAGCATGGCAGAACTCCCTTGAACCTATTTGGCTACGCTGCACGGCGCGGCCAAAAATGCCAAACGTCCCGCCTGAAACAAATGCGTTCGTGATAGCATGGCGGCCTTGAAGCTGCAATCGACTGCCCGGCGCTACCTAGTCCGCGGACGCGTGCAGGGGGTGGGTTTTCGATACTTCGTTCAGCGGAATGCGGCCGAGATTGGACTGCGCGGCTATGCCCGCAATCTCGACGATGGCCGCGTCGAAGTTTATGCCATCGGAACTACGAGGCAACTTTCCGATCTTGAAGGCCTGTTGTGGAAAGGTCCGATGGGGTCAGAGGTTCGCGGCGTAGAGAGTCAGGAAGCGGCTTTGCTAGAATACAAGTCCTTTCAGATCGAGAGATAAACGCCACACCCATGGATCTTAAGAAACTCATCCGCGAGGTGCCGGATTTCCCTAAAGCCGGTATCCTCTTTTATGACGTCACCCCCCTGCTGCAGGACAAGGACGGCTTCGGGAATGTCATTGACTCCTTTGCCGACGGGTATCGTAACAAGCGGGTCGATATCGTACTCGGGATCGAAGCGCGAGGATTCATTTTCGCCCCCGCCGTAGCCTATGCCCTGGAAACGGGCTTCATCCCGATTCGTAAGCCGAAGAAACTCCCCTGGCAGATTGAGGCGATGGAATATGACCTGGAATACGGTACAGATAAACTGGAGATCCACCTCGACGCCATTAAAAAAGGGCAGCATATATTGATCATCGACGATGTTCTCGCCACCGGCGGAACTGCGCAGGCGGCTACCAGGCTCGTTGAAAAGCTTGGCGGGGTGGTGGCCGGCTGCGAATTTCTGATCGAACTCGATTTCCTGCATGGTCGCGAAAGACTGCAGGGCTACGAGGTCCATTCCTTGATTCACTACTAAACAGCAATGCCCCGGCTCGCCAGTTCCGCCACAATCTGATCGTAGGATTTGAATTGGACGGCATCTATGCCCGCCTGCCGCGCGCCGGCCACGTAAGGCTCGATGTCGTCAGTAAAGAAACACTCCGACGGATGACAGCCCGCCTTCGAGATGGCCGCCTCGTAGATGAGCGGGGAAGGCTTCATCGCCCCCACTTTGTAGCTGAGGATGTAATCGTCAAAGTGGCCGATCAGCGGATAGTTGTCGCGGATCATTTCGAAGTGCAGCGAGTTGGTGTTGGAAAGCAACAGCAGCCGGTAGCGGCCCTTCAGCGCCAGCAGCAGCGACTCCGGGATCAAAGTGTGGCGTGGAAACAGACTGCTCCAGAGGGCCGGAAATTCTCCCGCGGCCAGTGTCAGGCCTAGTTCGGCGCTGATGCGTGTGGTGAACTCCTCAGCGCTAACCTGGCCGGTTTCAAGCATCGGAACCAACCCGGTGGCTCCAATACGGGTAGGGATATCGCTCACCGGGACACCGCAGCGCTCGGAGATACGCGCGTAAAGCTGGGGGAAGTCGAGCGGAACAATTACGCCGCCCAGGTCGAAGATGACGGTTTGGATCATTGCCTACGATTGTAACTTCCGGTCAAGGAAGTTCGAAGGCGAACAGGCGGCTGGGTCCATCTTCGGGCAGCAGGTAGAGCGTGCGGCCGCGGATCGCTAAGCCTTCGTGGGTGAACACGACGCCGCGATCGGTGCGGCCGGTGTGCATGGTTCGCGACACGCGTAAGCTGGGCCACTCGAGCCATACCACCGTCCCCGCCCCGGAGCGTTGAAGCCCGCCGGCGATCAGCACGCGGCCTCGGTACTTCATATCCTGGATCGCCAAGCCCGTGGGATTCGTTATCCGGCGCAGTTGCTTGCCGTCCGGGGTCCAAAGATAAAATTCGCGGGCATCCCAGTTGGCGCCTAGTAAGCCTTCTTTCACGACGGCCAGGGCGCCGATGTGATCGTCCACCACAAACTCGGATTCCAGGGCGAGCGTCCGGCGATTCCGTTTCTGAATCATGGTTGTGCTCGAAGGGCGATATTCCGCCACCGGGACCCACACGCTGGCACCGTCCAGGCTGATGCCGCCAGGGTGATACCGAACACCGCTGTGCACGGTCGTGGATTGAATGAGTTTGCCGGTCTTGCGATCGAACGTGAAGAGCAAGCCACGCTTCTTTTTGACATCGACGGCGGAAACCCAAAGTGTGGACCCGTGGACGTCGATTCCCTGGACGTGATACGTTTCACCCTGTAGCGAAACAACCGGCAGAGCCCGCAGTTGATCCAGGCTATCGGCGGCAAACGCAAAAGGGAGTGCGGCCAAGGCGAACGCAAAACGCGTCACCGGTTCGCAAGCTCCACGCCCGTGGTAGACACGTAGTATTTCGCCAGCATGTTCGGACGCTCCCACGCCGGGACTGCCTTGGGCGCTGTCATGTATTCGAGGAAACGGCGCGCTACCTGCGCAAAATGAGCTTCATGGCCTACGCGAAACGTCTCCGGAATGGCCAGCCGTGCTTCGGTCGCTGACTCTTCCACGGCAATTCCCGCCCAGGTCGATTGAAGCGCGGCAACCTTTCCGCGTACGGCGGCAAATACCTCGGCTCGAACGCCCGCGTTCCCGGGAACGATATACAGTTCGGGAAGATTCGTCTGCCGGAGTTCCACCCGCGCCCGGGTACCGTGAAATACCGCTTCGTAGACATCGCCGCTTCCCCGAGGCGCTTCCCAGTTCCACAAGATATCCAGCGTCACCGGCACACCCCGCAGCGTATAAGACACCGAGATATTGCACAGATAGTCCAACATGCCATCTCGAATATGGGGAGCAAGCCGAGGGGGAAACTCCGCTTCCCCGGTCACCTGCTGGAACTGCGATTTCGTAAGGGTTAGCGGCCAGTGGCGCCCCGCCGACATTTCAATATCCTGACGGTAATCCAGAACCTGATCCGGGAACGCCGTCCACTGAACCAGATCGACAACGTGCGTTCCCACATCGGCCAACGCCTCGCCATACTCTTCGATATCAAAAAACCAGGGCGGACGGCGTAGCGGCAATCCCGCGACTGTCTTACTTATATGATGGATACTCCGGGCGTTCACCGCTTCCAGAGTGCCGAACACCTCCGTCACATTTACGAATTCCCGCTGCAGGATGGAGGTAATTTCGTAACGCTCCGTCATGATGTCGAAAGCAGCCAGCTCTTTGCGATCAGCCAGCGCCAACGCCTGCTCCAGCTTTCCCATGTCCGCGGACGAGATAATCCAGGGCTTATCCGCAAACACATGCAAGCCATTCTCGAGCGCAGCCAGAATCCGGTCGATCTTGCCCCGATTGCGGCCGGTGAACACAACCGCATCCCCGGCCCGATCCTGCAACATCGCGCTCATCGGGTCTTTGCTCGTGTGCACGTCCAGTTCCCAGCGCGTCGGATTGTCGTTGCGGGAATTGAAAAGCGAGATGCGGCTCAGGTAGTCCAGTAACTCCGGTCCGAGCCGCGCATAAACGGACACCCGCTCCGCCAGATCCGGGTACATATCGCGCTGCAGCAAGGAAGCGTGAAAATGGCCCGGATCCACGACGATCAGGCGCGCCGGAGCGGAACGGTGTGGCGATGCCACTCTTAAGGAACCCAGGCGACAAGCTCGATTTCGACACGGGTCGCGGTATCCGGAAACTCGACGCCGAAGGCCGACCGTGCTGGTGCGTTCTTGGAAAAGAACTCGGCATACGCTTCGTTCATGGCGTTCTTTTCCGTCTTCACGTCGGCCAGAAAAACGGTGACCTTGATCACGTTCTCCAACGAAGAACCGAGAGACTCCAGGTTCTTCTTATGCTGTTCCATCGTGCGCCGTGTCTGTTCTTTGACATCGCCGCCAAAGGCGAGCGCGTCTTTACGGGCCTCGGGGCGGACGCCCGTTAAGCCGGAAGAGTAATAAAGGTTGCCGATCTTCCAGCCACCGGCAACTTTCACGGGCTTGTTTGCATCGGCGGCGCTAAGAGACAATGCTCCCGCCGCTCCCAGAAACCAGGTTCTTCGATTCATAGAAATATCTTACTGTCTCGCGCCATATGTTGGTAGCCATAAAAACGGAGCCACACGCGAAAGAATATAATGACCGTCTATGACTACGAAATCGCTTTTGCTCCTGATTGCCGTTTTTGGCATTGGATTTGTGGCTGGTGAAATCCGCGGCAGCGCCGCCGCGATGTCGCGTGTTTACGAACTGCGTACGTACACCACCAATGACGGTAAGCTTCCCGACCTGATGGCGCGCTTCCGGAACCACACCTTGAAAATTTTTGAAAAGCACGGCATGAAGAACATCTGGTACGGAGTGCCTCAGGATGCACCCTTGAAGGACAACACACTGATTTACCTGATTTCGCACGACAGCCGGGAAGCCGCCAAAAAGTCGTGGGACGCCTTCCGCGCGGATGCACAATGGAAAAAAGTCGCCGCCGAGTCCGAGGTCAACGGGAAGATCGTAAAGAAAGTCGACACCGTTTTCCTCGACCCGACGGACTACTCCCCGATGAAGTAGGGGCCTCGGGTTACAATAGCGTCTTACCTCGCTTTTGAAGGAGAAGCCTGCCCTTTGAAGTGGTTTGACTACGCTGCCCCCCGCACCCTTCCTGACGCTCTATCCGCATACGCCGCCAATCCCGGCGCCCGCCTGCTTGCAGGAGGGACCGATTTGCTGGTTCAAATGCGTTCCGGACGTAAAGAAACCGATCAGATCATCGATCTGAAACGCGTTCCGGAATTGAATGAACTTGCCTTTGACGCCATCCACGGCCTTACGTTGGGAAGCGCCGTGCCGTGCCGCCGTATTTATGAAGACAAGGAAGTAAGCCGCGCCTTTCCGGCCCTCGCGGAGGTGGCGGGTCTCATTGGCGGAACGCAGATCCAGAGCCGCGCCAGCATCGGCGGCAATCTCTGCAACGCCGCTCCCAGCGCCGATTCGATTCCTCTCCTCATCGCCTTGCAAACGACGTGCCGCATCGCTGGTCCGCAGGGCGAGCGCACGATAGCGGTGGAGGATTTTTGCACCGCTCCGGGAAAGAATGTCCTGGGAACGGGAGAGCTGCTAATCTCGCTCCAGATCCCCCCGCTGCCGGCACAATCCGCCGCCCATTACATCCGCTTCATTCCCCGTAATGAAATGGATATCGCCGTGGTGGGCGCCGGCGTCTGTGTAGAGTTTTCCGGCGGAACCATCCGTTCGGCACGAGTAGCGCTCGCCTCCGTGGCACCCACTCCGATCTTTGTGCGCGAGGCGGGAGAAGCGCTGGCCAATGGCGAGTCCGTGCAGCGCGCGGCAGAGCTGGCCGGCGCCGCGGCACGTCCCATCAACGATATGCGCGGCACCATGGATTACCGGCGGCATCTCTGCGAGGTGCTCACGCGGCGGGCGCTCGAAGCCGCCATCGCCCGGGCGAAGGAGTCACACTAACATGCAAAACAAGGTTCACGTCCGCACGTCGATCAATGGCGAGTCCACGGAATTTCTCTGCGAGCCGCGACAGAGCCTGCTCGAATGCCTTCGCGATATTCTTAATCTCACCGGCACCAAGGAAGGATGCAACGACGGAAATTGCGGCGCCTGTACGGTGGTCATGGATGGGCACATCGTAACTTCCTGCCTCGTGCTCGGAGTGGAAGCAGAGGATCGCGAGATCGGCACGATTGAAGGCGTGGCGCGAGGCAACGCGCTGCACCCGCTGCAGCAGGCATTCCTGCAGGAAGCGGCTTTGCAGTGCGGCATCTGTACTCCCGGATTCATCCTGGCGGCCAAGGCGCTGCTCGAACAGGAGCCGAGTCCCAGCGAGGATCGCATCCGCCTCTGGCTGGCCAATAATCTGTGCCGCTGCACAGGCTACGATAAAATCATCCGCGCCGTCCAGCAGGCGGCTACGGTAATGCAGGAGTCCCGAGCATGAGCACGAATTACACGGTAATTGGAACACGCCCTTTGCGTCACGACGGCGCCGACAAGGTAACGGGAAGGGCGCTCTATGGAGCCGATCTCCAATTGGCGGGCCTGCTCCACGGAGCCATTCTTCGCAGCCCGCACGCGCATGCCCGCATTCTCCGCATTGATACCAGCAAGGCCGAAGCGTTTCCCGGAGTGAAGGCCGTCGTTACCGCGGCGGACTTTCCCCAGGCCGCTGACCGCATCGTGGATCTTGGCGAAGGCGCCACACCGCTCAGCTACATCCGCGGCAACGTGCTGGCCAGCGGAAAAGTGCTCTATCGCGGGCACGCTGTAGCCGCCGTAGCCGCGGCCAATGTCCATATTGCGGAAGAAGCCGTGAATCTGATTGAAGTGGAGTACGAAGTGCTGCCGTGCGTGTTGACGGCCCCGGATGCGCTCAAGGAAGATGCGCCGATTCTCCACAGCGATCTCGAAACCGAAGAGCTCGGCCAGAAAAGCGGCCGCAACAGCAACGCCGCGGAACACTTCCGGCATGTACTGGGCGATCTCGACAAGGGTTTTGCCGAAGCGGACGTTGTGGTGGAGCGCGAGTTTCACACCGCCACTGTGCATCAGGGTTACATTGAACCCCACAATGCGACGGCCCTGTGGAACAACGATGGCCGCGTTCAGATCTGGTGCAGCACCCAGGGCGCATTTACCGTCCGCGATTCCACCGCCTGCATCCTCGATGTCCCGGTGTCGCAGGTGAAAGTGACTCCAATGGAAATCGGCGGAGGCTTCGGCGGCAAGATTCCCGTTTATCTTGAACCCGTGGCCGCGATTCTGTCGAAGAAAACCGGACGCCCGGTGAAGCTCCTCATGTCCCGGCGCGACGTGTTTGAAGGCACTGGTCCGACGCCGGGGTCTTACATCAAGGTGAAAATGGGCGCGCGCAAAGACGGCCGCTTCACCGCTGGACAGGCCTATCTGGCCTATGAGGCGGGCGCTTATCCCGGGGCGATGGTGGGGCCGGGCGGCATGTGCGTGTTCGCCGCGTATGAAATCGCCAACGTGGTGATCGACGGCTATGACGTGGTGGTCAATAAGCCGAGCACTGCGGCGTATCGGGCTCCCGGAGCCACAAACGCTACTTTCGCCACCGAGTCCGTGGTGGATGAACTGGCCGAAAAGCTCGGCATGGATCCCATTGATCTGCGATTGAAGAATGCGGCCAAAGAAGGCACGCGGCGGGCCGATGGTCCGAAGTATCGGCGCATCGGCTGTGTGGAAGTGCTGGAAGCGATGAAAGCGCATCCGCACTACAACACTCCGTTAGTGGGGCCGAATCGCGGGCGCGGGGTCGCCATCGGATTCTGGTTCAACGCCGGGCTTCCTTCAAGCTGCACCATCAGCGTTACGGCCGACGGCACCGTGAATCTGGTCGAAGGGTCCACCGATATCGGTGGCACCCGCACCTCGATCGCCATGCAGGCGGCGGAAGTATTGGGCATCCCGGCCGAAAGCGTGCATCCCACCGTGGTCGATACCGATTCGGTCGGCTTCACGGCGGTCACCGGCGGCAGCCGTACCACGTTCTCCACGGGAATGGCCGCCTATCAAGCCGCTGAGGATATCGTGCGCCAGATGAAGGAGCGCGCCGCCAAGCTGTGGGAGATCGAGCCCGCCGCTGTCAAGATGGAGCACGGCGTGTATTCCTCCAATGGCCACTCCATGTCATTCGCGGAGCTGGCGGCGAAGATCGGAGACACCGGTGGTCCCATTGTGGGCCGTGCCGCCGTAAATCCGCGCGGTGTGGGCGGATCCTTTGCGGGAGTGATCGTGGATGTGGAAGTGGATCCCGAGACCGGCAAGGTGACGATCCTGCGATTCACATCCATTCAGGATGCGGGAAGGGCGATTCATCCGAGTTACGTGGAAGGGCAGATGCAAGGCGGGAGTGTGCAGGGCATCGGCTGGGCGCTCAACGAGGAATACTACATGAGCGATAGTGGCGTGATGATGAACTCGAGTCTGCTGGATTACCGTATGCCTACGGCGCTCGACCTACCGATGATCGATACACAGATCGTGGAAGTGCCCAATCCCGGGCATCCGTTCGGAGTCCGGGGAGTGGGTGAGGCGAACATCGTCCCGCCGCCCGGAGCGATCGCCAACGCCATTTATCATGCCGTGGGAACGCGCCTGGACCGCTTACCGATGAAGCCATCCGCGGTGATGGAAGCGATCTGGAAGAAGTAGATGGCCACGGTGTACATCCCGGCGCTGCTCCGCGAACTGGTGGGCCGGGATCAGGTGGAAGTGGAAGGGGCGACGGTGAGGCAGGTGATCGAGAACCTCGATCGTCTGCACCCCGGTGTCCGCGAGCGGTTGATCGACGGCAGCCGTCTGCGAACGAATGTATCGGTTGCCGTGGATGGGGAGATGACGCCCCTGGGACTGCTGGCGGAAGTGGAACCGCAAAGCGAGGTTCACTTCGTACAGGCGATCTCCGGCGGCGTCGCGCGCTGAGGACGTCCGGCAGACTTCTCTCGTTGTGCGTGCTTCTACAAGTGTGATCTACTGAGGACCATACCGTAAGCTCGATTTCAACGGCCAAGGAAGCAATTATGCGCGGTACCCTACCCTCTGGGGTTGACGGAAGATGCCGCCGGGGCTGCGGTGCATCTAACCAGTCTCGCAAGCAAGATCGTGCATGAGGCCCCGCTGGTGTACGCATCCGCACCAAGAGCATTGCCATCGTTCCGTCCACGATGTATCTTACGGCTACCGGCAGAGCTTGCCGTCACATGCTCCTTTCGATATTTCGGAAATACAGCCGCTATCAGCCGGGCGGGGTCCTGATTCTCCCGGAATAGATGAGATCCAAGTCCGGATTCCTGACGATTACGTCGGTTCCGGACGGCTGTTACGTGCCGCTGGCGATCCGCACAGGAGCCACGTTAAGTAATTTTGCGACCATCCCCAAGATCGGCGCCGGAGCAACCGGAAGTGGTAACCACCCTATGAAGTTTTTCCCGCCAGGCGTTGTTGCGGCTGGATGCGGGAGAGCTGGTCAATGCCGGCGTTTTCGGAATTACCAGGCTAGCCGAATCATCCCTCGGATCCGGCCTCTTTTCGGCCGCGGAGGAATTACTACCATGACCGTGACGGAAGGTTCATGCACGGTGTATCCGGCTCCGGCCCCGGCCGGGAACGGAAAAGGAAAGGGAGCGTTGAGGCTTCACCTATACTCCCTCTCCATCCGGCTAGCGGGTCCGGTTATAACCGTTCCCCGGCCGATTGCCTTGATTGTTGGTACGGTTGTTGACTGCACCCTGGTCCTGATTGGGAGCGGCGTAGTTCTGATTCAGATCCTGATTCTGTCTGAATCCGCGCGTCTGTCCCTGGTTGAAGTCGCCGGACTGCATCCGCTCCTGGCCGTTGAAGTTTCTGTCCCGCTCGAACCGGCGCTCCCGGCCTTCTACAAAACCCCGGCCGGAAAAGCCCCGCCGGTCCTCGCGGTAATCGAAGCGGTTGCCAAACCACGGACCAACGCGTCGGCCTCTTGGAAATGCGCGCCCGTGCCAGTATCCGTTCCCCCAGCGATTATGTCCATAAATCCGCGGCCAATCGCTGTCTACCACTACGTAAGAAGGAGGCGGCTGGTAATAACCGGCTCCGCGTCCGCCGATGTCGATGCCGATCGAGAACCGGCTTTGAGCGAACATCGCGCCTCCCGTTAAGAGCATCACGGCCAGTAATTTCGTTTTCATCATGTTCCATCCTTCCTGCCTCTTAACAGTGCATGGCAAGGGCCGAACGGTAAGTACAATTAATCCGTGAATTGCGTGACGTTTTGGCCTTTTTCCGCTGGTGCAGGCGCACCGCGGTGGTGTTTTTAAGCCGTTGCCGCATTACCAAACGTTAAGATATCTGGGCCGTCAGGGCGAATACCGCACGACGGCAGCTCACTCGCGAGAAACGCCACTTCGTTCACTCGAAGTACCATGTGAACTGAATGCGCCTTGCCTGCACGCTGTGTGGAATTGAACTTCAGAATCCTGTTCTCGCCGCTTCTGGAACGTTCGCCTACGGGATAGAATTCGCCCCGCTGCTGGATTTGAACGCCGTGGGTGGCATCATCGTCAAAGGCCTGAGCGCTCAACCCATCCCAGGCAACAAGCCCCCGCGAATCTGGGAAACACACGGGGGAATGATTAATAGCATCGGTTTACAAAACATCGGCGTGCGCTCCTTCGTCAAGGACAAACTTCCACAATTGCGTACCTACCGGACCAGGATCTTCGCGAACGTATTCGGCTACGAGCCGGAACAATATCTGGAAGTGATCCGCGTGCTCGAAGATGCGGACGGTCTCGCGGGCTACGAATTGAACGTGTCCTGCCCGAACACAAAGCACGGAGGCATGTTCTTTTCGCACGATCCGGCTTTGCTCTCGAAGCTGATTGCGTCGGTGCGGCGTTTAAACCCCAAACGGCCCCTGATCGTGAAGCTGTCCCCTAACGTGACGAACATTGCTTTGATCGCGAAGGCCGCCGAAGAGGCGGGAGCCAGCGCGATCTCCCTCGTCAACACGTTTGTCTCTCTCGCCGTCGACGCGCGCACTCGCCGTCCGCGGATCGGCGCCGGATTCGGCGGACTGTCCGGTCCCGCCATCAAACCCATCGCTCTGCGCATGGTACACGAGACGTTCCGGGCGGTGAAGATTCCCGTAATCGGGCTGGGCGGCATCGCCAGCGGGGAAGATGCGGCCGAGTTCCTGATTGCAGGGGCAAGCGCCGTTCAAGTGGGAACGGCATCGTTCTGGGATCCGGCATCAGTACTGCGGGTCGCGCGTGAGTTGGACACCTTCCTCGAACAGCAAGGCGTAAAGAGCGTCGGCGACCTGGTGGGCACTCTGCGCTTTGATGCAAACTAGAAAGCATCTATGAAGAAAATTATTTCCACCCCGGGTGCGCCGAAGGCCATTGGTCCCTACTCGCAGGCAGTCGTGTTCAATGGCCTGGTATATTGCAGTGGACAGATTCCGCTCGATCCCGTCACGATGCAGATTGTCGAGGGGGACATCGCCGCACAGACGGAACGGGTGATGGAGAATCTGAAAGCCGTACTGGAGAGTGCAGGCTCATCACTCGATCGGGTAATTAAAACTACAGTCTTTCTCAAAGACATGGGCGAGTTTACGCTGATGAATGAGGTGTACGGGAGGTACTTCCCTGAGCATCCGCCGGCTCGCGCGACAGTGGAGGTGGCTCGTTTGCCTCGTGACGTGCGGGTTGAGATCGAGTGCATCGCCTACACGTCCTAAAGATTTCGCTCGCCACAATCGGGAAGGGGACGCCTCGCTGCTTCTTCCCACGCCACCGTACATGCGGATCCGCATCCGGCGGTTCCGCGACTTGAGCCGGTGACGGCCGGAGGTTCGTTTCGGTTTGAGCCTTCATCCGTCGCCGGACGAATATGCCCTCTGCTGACTCAGATCCGTTTCTTGTACATCGGCCCATACGATTGTTCCGCGCTTCTTTCGGACCGCCTGTCGTCCGAAACGTCCTTGCGCTTCGGTATCACTTCACATCCATCAGCTTGTGAAAAGGACTTTCACCTTCGAGCTGTCGAGCATGCTCGGCACACAAGAAAAAGGCCCCGATTGCTCGGGGCCGTGGTTAGCGAAATTGTTATCCGCCTGGCTTACTTCTTTTTCTTAGCAGCAGCCTTCTTGGCGGGGGCCTTCTTGGCAGCCTTCTTAGTTGCGTTCTTCATCGATTGATTCTCCCTAACATCAGAATTTCGCGATCCCGAAAGATCGCATGCGTGATTCATATATAAGGTTGTTTGAGTTCAAAGTCAAGAAAAAAATGCATTGACTCACGAGTACCCGCGATGGCAAAACGCGACCGCGCCTCAAAAACGTTTTCATGTAGAATTGTTTTAGGCTCGCGAATGCATTTTGGACACGGATTGACAGGCGTTTGGCGTACATCGTTGTTTGTACCGCTGTTCGCGCTTCTCTTCATTTCCTCCTCGTGCGTAAGAAAGCCGCGAGTGGCGCCGCCGGTGACGCCGCGACCCGGCGACACGCAGGAAGGCATCGCAAGCTGGTACGGCGATCCCTATCACGGACGCCGCGCCGCTAACGGAGAGATCTACGACATGGAAGATTTCACCGCCGCACATCGCACATGGGCATTCGACACACTCGTCCGCGTAACCAATCTCTCCAACCGGAAAGAAGTGGAAGTGCGAATCACAGACCGCGGACCATTTGTGCAGGACCGCATCATCGACCTCTCTCGCGCCGCCGCCCGCGAGATCGGGATGATCGGAGCGGGAACCGCTAAGGTCCGCCTGCGCGTACTGAGCAGTTCCTCGCGTTTCGCGGTTCAGGCTGGAGCATTCGCCGATCGGGAGAAGGCGGAGCAACTATGCCGGAGGCTGGAGACAAAATTCGGTGGATCGCGAATCGTGATGCGTTCCGGGACTCCCGTGATATACCGGGTCCTGGTCGGAAGCGCGCTGACACGGGAACGAGCCGTGCAACTCGCCGGCCGGGTGCGGAAGGAATGCGGCGAGGGCATCGCGATTCGCGTGGATGGGCCGTGACGGCCCGAGGTGATCGGCGACTGCAAATCGACAGTTGTAGAAGGCTCTCGCGTTGAGACTGCAACTCCGTATTAGATTTTATCGGTGCTGCCGGCACTATCTATAGAGCAGCTCCGCGTTACCGCACTCGCCACCTTCTCAGCGGTTGCCGCGAAACGCGTCTTTGATGCCGCCACGGTTCACAAAAAAAGGGAATCTGACCATGCCTTCGCACTTTACAGGTCCGCGCCAACCAATCGTGGGAGACTCGACTCGCACCCGTCAGCTCATGCGGCAGCTTGATCGGCTGGGCACGAGCCGCTGGCCCGTCCTGATATTAGGAGAGACGGGAACGGGCAAAGAAGTGGTCGCCAGGACGATCCACAGCATGAATCCCGAAGGCCCGTTTGTGACCATCGATTGCGCCTCGCTGGTGGGAACCATCATGGAGAGTGAGCTCTTCGGCCACGTGAAGGGAGCCTTCACCGGAGCGATGGGACCAAAGACGGGGCTGATTGAAGCGGCCGACGGCGGCACTGCATTCTTCGACGAGATCGGCGAATTGCCGCTGGACCTGCAATCCAAACTTCTGCGCGTGTTGCAGCAGAAGGAGTTTAGGCCGGTGGGGTCGTTGGTGTCGCGGCGCTCCGATTTTCGGATTGTAGCGGCGACGAATCGCGACATTATTAAAGAGGTGGATCGTGGCACATTCCGGCGAGACTTGTATTACCGGCTAAACGTGGTGAATCTCAAGCTTCCTCCTCTCAGAGACAGGAAGGAAGATATCCCTCTGCTGCTGGATTATTTCCTGGCGCGTTATAGCTCCACGGGTCATAAGATGGCGCAGGAGGCGGTGGATGCGATGCTGTCCTATGAGTGGCCGGGCAACATCCGGGAGCTGGAGAACTCCATCCAGAACATGATCGCCATGCACAGCGGACCGCTTCTGATGATGAGCGACCTGCCATCGAGCATTCAAAACCACATGCTGCAGAAGCGAATGCAGTATGCAACGGCAGCGGTAGGAGCCAGTTACAGCCAACTTCCGGCGCAGCCGGGCCAGCAGGATGCGTCCCTCCCGGGGAATGCGGGAGCCCCATCCGATCATCCCGTGCTGCCGCTGATGGAATTGGAAAAGCGCGCCATTCACCAGGCGCTGGAGTTCACGAAAGGAGATCGCGGCGTGGCCGCAACTCTATTGGGGATTGGCCGCACCACCCTCTACCGGAAGCTCAAGGAGTATCAGTTCGCATGTTGAACTGAGAAAATTTCCCTGCAAATAGCACCAATTCAGCAGGTGCAGCGAATATGACCGAGCGTAAGATCCGGGTCCTTCTGGTAGACGGGAAGGTGGAGGATTCACTCTGGGTCCAGGAACTACTGGCGGAGTTCGAGGAGAGCCGCTATAAGGGTGGCTGGATGCACGGAATTGAAGTATTCCACCTCGAACGGCTCGCCGATGCGCTTACGCTGCTTGACGATAATGAAGCCCGGGAGCAGTTCGATGTGGTGCTGCTGAATCCAGATCTTCCCGACAGTTTCGGGTTGCGGACGTATCTTTGTCTGAAGGCGCATGCCCCCGATATTGCCGTGGTCATCCTGTCGGAGTTGGACGACCCGGACCTCGCCATCAGCATGACACGCGCGGGCGCCCAGGATTTTGTCGCCAAGATCCAATTGGACAGCATGCCGCTGGCACGCTCCTTGCGGCTGGCAATGGAGCGTAACCTCATCACGCGCGACTTGAGTGCTTTGTCCTGGAGGGATGAGCTCACCGGTCTTTCCAACCGCAACGGCTTTGACACTTTGGCCGAGCACGATCTGAAGTCGGCGCGGCGCCTCGGGATGCGGCTGGCGGTGGTGGTGATTCAATTGGACGGCCTCGATCGAATTGCCTTTTCGTACGGCAAGGAGGAGCAGCAACTGGCGCTAACCGAGATGGCGGACGTCCTCCGGTCCGTGTTCGGGGAGTCGGCGTGCCTGGGACGAATCGGCGTGGATCGTTTCGTGGCGAGTATTGTCGCTCCCGAGATGTGTGACGTTCGTCCCATGCTCGCCCGCCTCGAATCTCGCTTCCACCTGATGCGGCGCAAGGCCAACCGATCCCCGCTGCAAGTACGCTGGGGCTTGGCCTGGGACGCTCGCGAGGGGACGATGGCGCAGTTGGTGGAAACCGCCGCGGAATCCGCCTATGCGGATCCGATGTTAGACAAGAAGGAACCGTGTGCCATCCACGCGCAGATCTCTGTGCGAGAATCTCCTATGAGAGAAAGCACCCGGTTTCCAAGATCAGCAACACGTCCATAGCATTAGACGCAACCTACAGTGTAGGCGCCAATCTCAGCGGCGTCGGTGTGTACTCACGGGAAATTCTTCACGGGCTCGCTCATCTTCATCCGGGGCAGCAATTTGCATGGTGCTTCCGCGCTCACCGCTATTTACGCGCTCTGAAAGCGCCGGTGCCCGGGAATTGCCGGCGGCGGCTGCTGGTTGAATCCTGGATTCCCCGCTGCTCGCTATTCCATGGCTTGAACCAACGCCTGCCCGCGCTGCGCACCGGGCCCCGGGTGGTCACCTTCCACGATCTTTTTGTGCTGAGCGGCGAGTACTCCACGGCCGAGTTTCGCGCCCGCTTCGCGGCGCAGGCCCGCGAGGCCGCCGCACGCGCCGATCTGATCATCTGCGTTTCGGCGTTCACTGCTTCGCAGGTGGAGCACTTTCTCAAAGTGGACCGCGGGCGCCTGCGTGTCATCTGGCACGGCGTTCACCCGCCTACGGGCGCTCTACCTTTGGAGGAGCAGCGGGAAAACATCGTTCTGCATGTGGGAGCCCTTCAGGCTCGGAAGAATATCGTCAGACTGCTCCAAGCCTTCGAACACATGGATTCCCCGTGGAGACTTGTGCTGGCGGGTTCCCGAGGCTATGGGGCGGACGCGATCGCGGAGCGAATCGCGCAAAGCCCGGCGCGCGAGCGCATTGAAGTCACCGGCTATGTGACGGACGAGCATTTGCAGAGCCTGTACCGGCGGGCTAAAGTACTCGCATTTCCTTCGCTCGACGAAGGCTTCGGAATTCCTCTGCTGGAGGCGATGGCACACGGACTCCCGATAATCACTTCGAGCGGGTCAGCTCTTCAGGAAGTGGCAGCGGGCGCAGCCATTTTGGTGAATCCGCGAAACGTCCCGCAAATGGCGGAAGCACTCCGCGCGGTGGCGCAAGACGTTGCCCTGCGGCAACAACTAATCGCCGCCGGTTTGAAAGTGGCAGAGCGGCACAGTTGGCGGGACGCGGCGGCCAAAACCTGGGATGTCTATCGGGAACTGATAGGACAGGAACTCAATGCGAATCTTCTTCCGTCGATATCTTGAGCGCCTTGAGAAACTTATGGTCCTGAGACGTCCACTTGAGCTTGGTTTCGGAATCAAATTCCCGCGTCAGGTCTACATCGGAAGACTCGGGATCGCCCTCTTCGCGCTTATTGAACCCGATCGTTGCTTCCAACACCAGAAACACGTCGTAACCTGCACGTTTGATCTCGCCGATTGCTTCCGCAATGCGATCGGAATCGGACAAAGATTCATTGATCGCGTTGCCCAACTCCTGCATCAATTCTTTGAGTCGTTCGTCCAAGTTCTGCCCCTTTCAGGACGTCTTAAGAATAGCACCTTTCCTGCGTCCATCCCATCTTTCAGAGATCGGCAAAAGCACTGGGTTTCTACAGGATGACGATTGCGGCGCTAACGGCAACAGCCTTTGTTACCATGGAAGAGGATGACATGGTAGGCAAAGCAAAACAATTTCTCGGGTTTGTTCTTCCGGGCGTTATCCGTCCCATTCGCGTGCTCTGGAATGAGATGATGGGCTTTGTTTTTTTATGTCTGGGCGTCATTCCCATTCCCTCGGCGCTGCGTGCCTGGCAGGATTTTCAAAGCGGCTCTGACGGTCCGTTCCGCCTTCTACTGACCTGCTTTTTCTCCGCCATCATGCTCTATTACGGCGTTACTTCGTTCCTAAAGGCAAAGCGTATCTCACGCTCCTGACATGGCCGCTCCTGAGCATCAGCCGGGCGAGTTTCCTTACACGCGGGGGATTTACCGAGACATGTATCGCGGGCGTCTCTGGACGATGCGCCAATATGCCGGTTTTGGCGGCGCACAGGAAAGCAACCAACGGTACCGCTATCTTCTTTCTCAAGGCATCACCGGTCTCTCGGTCGCCTTCGACCTTCCCACCCAAATGGGGATGGACTCCGATCATCCACTGGCCGCGGGCGAGGTTGGGCGCGTCGGCGTAGCCATCTGCTCCCTGGCCGACATGGAACAGCTTTTCGACGGGATCGAACTCGAGAAGATCACTACTTCCATGACGATCAACTCGACGGCATCCATTTTGCTTGCGTTGTACGTGCTGGTGGCCAAGCGGCAGGGAGCCGACATCCGTAAGCTGTCGGGTACGATCCAAAACGACATTCTAAAAGAATATGTCGCCCGCGGGACCTACATTTACCCGGTGCGGCCCGCGATGCGCATCATTACGGATCTGTTCGCGTGGGCGGGAAAACACGTGCCCGAATGGAATACGATTTCCATCAGCGGCTATCATATCCGCGAAGCCGGCTCTACCTGCGTGCAGGAAGTGGCGTTTACGCTCGCACATGCGCTGGCGTATGTGGAAGCGGCGGTAGACGCCGGTCTAGCCGTGGATACGTTCGCACCGCGGCTTTCGTTCTTTTTCAACGTGCACAACAACTTCCTGGAAGAGATCGCGAAGTTCCGCGCGGCCCGAAGTCTCTATGCGCATCTCATGAAGGAGCGGTTCGGCGCGCGCAATCCGCGTTCGCTCATGCTGCGTTTCCACGCCCAAACCGCGGGCTCGACGCTCACCGCTCAACAGCCGGACGTAAATCTGGTCCGGGTAACTTTGCAGGCGATGGCAGCCGTACTGGGAGGCGCGCAATCATTGCATACCAACTCGCGCGATGAGGCGCTCTCGTTACCGAGCGAAGAATCGGTGCGGCTGGCATTGCGTACGCAGCAAATCATCGGTTATGAAACGGGCGTTGCCAGTGTTGCCGACCCCGTTGGGGGCAGCCGCTGTATCGAAGAGCTCACCGAGCGGATTGAAGAAGACGCGCGTTCCTATCTGGAGCGGATTGACGCCATGGGCGGCACGTTGAAAGCGATCGAGTCGGGCTTCATTCAAAACGAGATCCAGACCGCCGCCTATGAATATCAGCGGGAAATTGAGAAAGGCGGGCGCACCGTGGTGGGCCTGAACCGCTATCGCACCGAAGATTCCGGGGAAGCGCCCGCGTTCAAGCTTGACCCGGCCACGGAGCAGCAGCAGGTTGCGCGGCTAAGTGGCGTGAAGGCCGCGCGCAACTCCCGGCTCGTCGAGGACAGATTGGCGGCGCTGGAGGCAGCGGCGCGTGGAAGCGCCAATCTGATGCCGCACATTGTCGAATGCTGCGAAGCGTATGCCACAGTCGGCGAGATCTCGGACCGCCTCCGGAACGTGTTCGGCGAATACACGGAGAAGTGAGCTGGTTGTTGTACCGGCATTGCGGCTGCAAATCACCGCCGTACGTGAATCAATGGGACAATAAAGCCTTACTCCCTTTGCAAGGATCCAAATCAATTAATGTCACTGGTTGTGGTGGGTTCCGTGGCCTACGACGGCGTGGAAACGCCGCATGGCAAGGTAGATCGCATGCTGGGCGGGGCATGCACATATATATCTCTGGCCGCGAGCTATTTCACCCCGGTCAAGATTGTCGCCGTGGTCGGGGATGACTTTGAGCAGCAGGATTACGATCTACTCGCGTCGCGTGGCATCGATCTCGCCGGGCTGGAACGCGTCCCCGGAAAGACGTTTTTCTGGGCGGGCATCTATTCGGAGGATATGAACGACCGGGCTACGTTGCGCACGGACCTGAACGTGTTCGCCGATTTCAATCCCAAGCTGCCCGACCACTACAAAACGCAGCCGTACGTCCTGCTGGGCAACATCCAGCCGGCGCTGCAGCACAGCGTCCGCCAGCAGATGAACGGCGTCCGCCTGATCGGCGGCGATACGATGAATTTCTGGATCAATGATTTTCGCGCCGAGTTGCTGGCTACCATCCGCCATTGGGACTTCCTGCTGATTAACGACAGCGAAGCGCGCCTGCTCTCGGGAGAAACCCACCTCGGCAAGGCTGCGGAGAAAATTATGGCGATGGGACCCAAAGCCCTCGTCATCAAGCGCGGCGAATATGGCGCGATGCTCTTTCATCCTGGCGGCTACTTCGCCGTGCCCGGCTATCTGTTGGACCACGTGCATGACCCGACCGGCGCCGGCGATTGCTTCGCCGGAGGATTCATGGGCTACCTCGCCGGTCAAGGCGCGGATCCTTCCAAAGGACCGTTGGACCCGGCGCTGCTGGGCCGCGCGGTCGTGTATGGATCAGTGATGGGGAGCTTCTGCTGTGAGCAGTTCGGCGTGGACCGGTTCCGCACATTGACTCGGGGCGACATTGACAAAAGGTTCGAAGAATTCCGCAACTTCACGGCGTTCTAAGCGCGAGAAAACGAAATCCCCCACCGGCATCCGGGACGTCGCGCTCGTGTGCCTTCTCTTAACGGCCCTCAGCGCCTTCGCCATCCACTGGCATTTTACGCGTGGTTATGTGCTCTATTACGGGGATGCCCAGGCTCACCTGGTAAATGCCCGCCGCATGATCGACTCCAGAACTCCGGGGCCGGAGCAGATTGGTACCGTTTGGCTGCCGCTGCCGCATGTGCTGATGCTGCCGTTCGCACGGATGGATGAATGGTGGCGCAGCGGTCTGGCGGGAGCGATCCCCAGCGGCGGATGTTATGTCCTGGCCGGCGTGTTTCTCTATGCGGCGGTGAGGAGACTGTTGTCGTCGCGAGCGGTGGCGGCGGCGGCCGTGGGGCTGTTCGCGCTGAATCCGAATCTTCTCTATCTGCAATCCGCGCCCATGACCGAGCCGGTCTTCCTGGCTTGCCTCATGGCGCTTTTCTACGCAATGGCTTGGTTCCGCCAGACCAATTCTATCTTCGCTGTGGTGCTCGCGGCCGTTGCCTCCAATGGCGCGTCCCTCACCCGCTACGAAGGCTGGTTCCTGATTCCCTTCGTGGCGTTATTCTTCGCCGTTTCCAAGCGCTGGTGGCTCGGCCTCCTCTTCGGGACGCTCGCATCGCTCTCGCCACTGGCGTGGCTCGCCCACGACTGGTGGTACTCCGGCGACATGTTGGCCTTCTATCACGGACCCTATTCCGCCAAAGCGTACTATCAGCGAGCGCTCGATGGAGGTATGGACAGGTATCCCGGCGACCAGGAATGGCGGAAAGCATGGCTGCAGTTCCGGACCGCCGCCGAGTTATGCGCCGGACGCGCACTCGTCATTCTGGGGCTTTCCGGTCTCGCCGGGGCCATTTGGAAACGGCAGTTCTGGCCAGTCGGATTTCTGGCTTTACCGGTGGCGTTCTACGTCTGGAGCATCTATTCGAGCGGCACGCCAATCTTCGTGCCCGGGTTGTGGCCCTACAGCTACTACAACACACGCTATGGTTTGGCTGCGTTTCCGCTGTTGGTATTCTCCGCAGCCACGCTGGTGGCGGTAGTCCCGGACCGCTTCAAAGCCTTGACCGCGGTTTTGGTGGTGGCTACGGCGGTGATGCCTTGGACGGCGTACCCTCACGCCGACTCTTGGATCTGCTGGAAGGAATCGCAAGTAAACTCCGAGGCCCGGCGGGCTTGGACCCGCGAAGCGGCCGAGTATCTGAAGGCAAATTACCGCACTGGCGACGGGATCGTTTCCAACCTTGGAGATCTGGCCGGCATCTATCGCGAAGCCGGCATCCCGTTGAAGGAAGTTCTTCATGAAGGCAACAATCCACACTGGCTCGCGGCCAACGCGAGGCCCGACCTTTTTTTATGGGAGCACTGGGCCGTCGCCATCAGCGGCGATGCCGTCTCCACGGCGCTTACGAAAAGCGAAAAGTACGGCCGCCCGTATGCATGTGTGAAAATGATAACGGTAAAGGGCGCGCCCGTCATCGGAATTTACCGCCGCCAATCCGCCTCCAATGCGAATACCGTTCACCAAGGCGCATGGCGCCCGCAATGATTTTTTGCTCACCTGGGCCAGGCAGGTCCCCGTGGGGGATCAACGTGCCATGGCGCAGGCCATCTGCGACCGCCATACCGGAATCGGCGCGGATGGATGGCTGCTGGTGAGTCCGCCCCCGCACGGCGTGGACGCGCATGGGGCCATCCACCTTTATAATTCCGACGGGAGCGATTCGGAGATTTCCGGCAACGGAACCCGCTGCGCGGCGGCTTTCCTGTTGGATTCCGGCGTGGATTCCCAGGAGATACGCATCGCTACCGGCGCGGGAATCAAGTTCCTGCGTCTGCTTGGCCGCCGTTCTCTGGGCTATGAGTTCGAGATGAACATGGGTGTCCCGGTTGTCGAAGATCACCATCGGTACTATCCGTTGACAGTGGCTGGAAAGTCATGGGACACCACCTTACTGAATGTAGGCAATCCGCAGTGTGCGGTGTTCGTCGAGTCTTTCGATTTTGATTGGCGCGCGATCGGCCGGCAGATCGAATGGCACCCGCAGTTTCCTAAACGCACCAATGTCTCGTTCATCGTCGCCCGCGAGCCAAACGCGGTGGATGTAGTGTTCTGGGAACGCGGGGCCGGAGAGACCATGAGTTCCGGAACGGGCAGCACCGGTGCGGCGGCAGCCGCTATTCTGCGAGGATTGGTTACCAGCCCCGTGCAGGTGCGCACGCCGGCCGGCACGCTGCCGGTGCGTTGGGACTCTGATGGCGTTTACCTGACCGGTCCGGCTGAAGTCGTGGCTGGCGGCGAGTTTTATTTAGAAAGCGAGTCGGCAAGTTAATGGACAAGATGAAAGATTCGGAATGGGCGGAAAAGTTAGAGCGCAAGCTGAAGGACCGGACGGCGGAAGTCGGAGTGATCGGCTTGGGCTATGTGGGTCTGCCCCTCGCCGTAGAGTACGCCAAGGCCGGGTTCCGTGTCACGGGTATCGACGTCCTCGAAAGTAAAGTAGAGCAATTGAATCGCGGCGTTTCCTATGTGCAGGATATCCCTACGGAAGTACTCGCCCCACTGGTCGCGTCGGGTAAGCTGCGCGCCACCACGGATTTCGCCGCGCTCGCCGATCTTGACACCGTGAACATCGCCGTGCCCACGCCGCTGCGGAAAACCAAGGACCCCGACATGAGCTTCGTCGTGTCCGCGTCACAGGAAGTGGCCAAATACGCCCACCCGGGTATGCTCGTGATTCTGGAATCCACCACCTATCCGGGCACCACCGCCGAACTGGTACTGCCGATGATTGAGAAGCCCGGCTTGCGCGTTGGCGTGGAGTTTTTTCTTTGCTTCTCGCCGGAGCGGGTGGATCCCGGCAACCCGAACTTCCAGACACTCAATATTCCCAAAGTGGTGGGTGGCATCACGCCAACCTGTACCAGGCTGGGCGCGGCGTTCTATAGCCAGGCGCTGGAAACTGTCGTGCCAGTCAGTTCCACGCAGGTTGCCGAAATGGTGAAGCTGCTCGAAAATACGTTTCGCATGATCAACATCGGCCTGGTCAATGAAATGGCGATGATGTGCGATCGCATCGGAATCAATGTATGGGAAGTGATTGAAGCCGCGGCCACGAAGCCCTTCGGCTTCATGCCGTTCTATCCCGGCCCCGGTCTCGGCGGCCATTGCATCCCGATCGATCCTTTTTATCTTTCCTGGAAAACGAAGCAGGCGGGCATAGAAGCGCGGTTCATTGAACTGGCCGGCTACATCAATGGACAGATGCCGCATTTCGTCGTCGACAAGGTGCAGAACGCGCTCAACGACCATTCCAAACCGGTTCGCGGATCGAAAATTCACGTCATGGGCGTCGCTTACAAACGCAACATCGATGATGTGCGGGAGTCGCCCGCGCTGGATATCATTCACCTGCTGCATCGTCACGGGGCGGATGTCAGCTATAGCGACCCTTTTGTGCCGAAGCTGAGCACAGATGGACTCGATCTTACGGCGTGCGACCCTCTCACCGCCAGCAAGACAGCGGATTGCGTGGTCATTGTGACCGATCACTCCGGGATCGATTATGCGGCTCTGGTGGAGGGCGCCAAACTCGTAGTGGATACCAGGAATGCCCTCAAGGGCTCAAAATCGAATAAGATCGTAAGGCTGTGATTTCCATGAAACGCCACCTGATGCTACTTCTTGCCGCTTCCTGCCTGGCGCTGGCGGCTACGCCCGAAGAAGAAATTCGCGCGGCTGAAAAAAAATGGGCGGACGCCGTGGTCGCTCGAGACTATGCGGCCCTCGACAAGATCTACACGCCTGCGCTGATCTACGCCCATTCCACTGGCGCCATCGAAAACAGACAGAAGTATATGGACCGCCTTAAGTCCGGCGCCCAGAAGTACGATGGCATCACGCAGGAGAGTATTCAAATCGTCCCTTATGGGGACTCGGTGGTATCGCACACCATCCTGCGCATGACAGGGAGTAATGCCTCCGGTCCGTTCAATAATCGCGTCATGGCGATGCACCTGTGGGTGAAGCAAAACGGCGCCTGGCGGCTGGCGGCTCATCAAACGACGCTGCTCCCCTAGATTTTTCTTGACCCTCGCCGCCGGTTGGTGCTAAATTTATAGCACAATGCTAGAAAAACAGCATCTTAGCCGGCGCGAGCGGGAGATCCTGGACATCCTCTACCAGCGGGGCAAGTCCTCCGCTTCGGGAGTGCGCGACGCCATGACGGATGCGCCCGGCTATTCGGCGGTGCGCGCGATGCTTCGCGTGCTTGAGGAAAAGGGTCACATCCGGCATGAGGCGGAAGACTTGAAGTATGTATATTTTCCGACCGTCCCCCGTGACAAAGCCAAGCGATCGGCGGTGAAGCATCTCATTGACACGTTCTTTAAAGACTCGCCGGAACAGGTGGTGGCGGCGCTGCTCGACGTATCGTCGACGCGGCTGACGCGCGAAGAGTTGGACCGTATGGCGGAAATGATCGAAAAAGCAAAGAGGGAGGACAAATAAGATGGCATGGAAAAGCAGCGTGGTCTTGTTGCTGGCATGGCTGGTCGCCTACTTTCTGCGAAATCGCTCGGCCGCAGCGCGGCACCTGATATGGACCGTGGCTGCCGGTGCGGTACTGGCGCTGCCGGTTCTTTCCGTTTCTATGCCGGCGTTGCGGGTTTCCACGCCGGCCGTGCCGCTTTCGATTTCCACGGTGGTGACCGCGGGTGGTTCATCGGCCGGCGCGCGGCCCTCCGTCTCCCCTCTATCCGGAAGCACGGTCGCTTCCCAGCCGGGAATCGATTGGCGGACGTGGCTGATGTGGTTATGGGCAGCCGGGACGACAGCGGGACTTCTCAAGATGTTGGCGTCCTGCGCCGTTATTTGGCGCGTACGCATCATGGCGCGGACGTCGTCCGATCGCGAACTCTGTAAGTCGCTGGCGCTCTCGCTGGACGTGCGGCATTCCGTCGATCTGCTGGAGACGGAGCCCGGCTCCATGCCGATGACGTTCGGAATTCTGCGGCCCGTTATTTTCATGCCATCCGATGCTGCACAATGGAGCGACGAGCGGCGGCGGGTTGTGCTGTTGCACGAACTGGCGCACGTTCGCCGCGGAGATGTGTTCACACACTTGTTGGCACGCACGGCGCTGAGTGTTTACTGGTGGAATCCATTGGCCTGGATCGCCTGGCGGGCATTCCTCAAAGAGCGCGAGCGCGCCGCCGATGACCTGGTGTTGAATGCAGGCACTCGGGCCTCCGAATACGCTGGCCATCTGTTCGAGGTAGCTCGCACGATGCGGTTTTCACCCACGGCTGCTGTGGCCATGGCGCGGCGCTCGCAGTTGGAAGGGCGGCTTGCGGCGATCCTCGATTCGGGCGTCAACCGGAAGACGCCAGGACGGGCATTGGCGTGGGTTGCCGCGTGCCTGGCATTGGCATTGATCGTGCCGCTCGCCGCCGTGCGCGCACAGGATCCAACGTCCGCCGCACTGTCGGCCGATGTGGACGCTACAATCCGAACCGCCACGTCCTTGAAGAATCACACGATGCTTGAAAATGCGGCGAAGGCTGCGGAAGGTCTGCGGCAGTTCGACACGGCGCACAAGTTGCTCAAATCCGCGTTGGCGATTCGGGCCGGGAGGGACGGACTACAAAGCGTGGACTACGGCATGGGAGTACTCAAGGTGGCTGACTTGGAACGGAGGTGGCATGGCAGCGCCGCGGCGGAGCAGTACTACACCGAGGCCGCCCAGGTCTTAGGAGAGAAACCCGAGGCCGGCCGGGCTCTGCTGGCTTTAGGGACAACCGCTCTCGTGCGGAAGGATTTCCCGCAGGCAATCGAGCATTTGGAGCACGCGCAGCGCGTCGATGCCTCGCAATCGGGCCTTGCTTTGATGTGGATGGCCGTCGTGCGCCAGACTGAACAGAAAATGGTTGAGGCGGAGAGCCTCTATCAACGGGCAGTGTCGACGCAGGAGCCGAAGTCGGCGGAGGCGGCTCTGATCCGGAGAGTGTTCGCGCAGTTCCGGCGTCATCAGGGCCGGGAGGCGGAGGCCGTGGATCTCATGACACAGGCGGGGCAAATCCAGGTCGCAAGCGCGTTGCCACCGGCGCCTGATCGCTCGCCGGGAGTTCTGCGCATTGGCGGCGCCGTCAAGCCTCCTACCCTGCTCCAGAAAGTAGAGCCGGCCTACACCGAAGAGGCGCGGGCGGCCAAACTCGTTGGAACCGTCGTGTTGTATGTGGAGGTGGGCCCGGACGGCGTAGCGCGCCATGCCCGCGTGGTACGCGAGCTAGGACTGGGACTGGACGAAAAAGGCCTCGACGCGATCAGCCAGTGGCGTTTTCAACCAGCCACGAAAGACGGCGAGCCTGTCACAGTCGCGGCGACCATCGAGATCAACTTCAGACTGCTCTAACGCGCAACATCCTTGCGCTTGAGCCGCAGCTTCTGGAAGTCCGCACCGCGAATCACGTAATACCAATCGGCGAACCGGTTGTTGAGCTCGCGAGCCAAACGCTCCCCGGAGCTGGTGGTGTCGCCGTACTTGGCGGCCCGTTCCGGATCGTAGCTGACGGTGACAAACAGATATCTGTTTTCCTCGCCCGTCGCGGACACTTCCCCGAACCGCAGTACGTAGACGAGTCCCTGTGCGGTCTCGACAATCATCTCGCCTTCCTTGGCCAGCAGCCGGCCATTGGGCGTGAGCATGAAACCGCGCTGCCGCATCGACATGGCGCCTTCCAGCGTCATTTCGAGTTTACCCGACTTCAGCCCTTCCGCCATCGAGGGCGGCTTCGGCCGCGCGTCCACGATCTTAAGGCCATGCAGCGTGGCGGCCATGGCGACCACAGCGTTCTTATTGAAACTTGTGCCTCCGGTGAGCTGCCACTGTCCGTTCTCCTGGATAAGCGCAACCTGGTCTACATTGGCGAGCCTGCCTTGCTGCTCATCGACGGAGTAGCTGACCACATTCACTTTGCGGATCGTGGGAGTGGCGATGCTGAGCAGCCCGGCGTTCACCCAATCCGCGAAACGGGCGCTGGGATCTGCATCGGTCTTCACGGCGTAGACACGCTTGTCATTCGGGACGCGGACATACTTGTAGCCGGCTTTGCCTTCAACAGCCTTTCCCAGAATGAAGTCGGCCAGAACCTCTTTGCGCGCATCGCGTAACGTGACATGCTTGCCGCGGCCGGTGAGCGATGGATTCTTCGGGTCCAGAGGATCGATCACGCCGAACTTTGCGTGATCCGCGGTAGCCTCTGTGACTACGTTTTCCTTCTTCAAATCGACCAGGGCTCCCGCGGTTTTCACCAGCCGGTCCCCGACATCGATCACGTAGTTGTTGTGCGAGGGCAGGACCCAGCGTCCCTTTTCAAACGCGACCTGGAAGGGGCGGGCGGCGGCGGTGGCTTCGTCGTAATCGATCACCTCAATGGTCTTCACATCCTGTGTGTTGGTGTACGCCGGGAAGAAGCTCTGGCCGGTTTCGGAAAAGATGGCAGAGGTGCGGCGGTCGGGCTCGATGAGGATGGCCATCGCGGCGAGCGCCGCCGCCGACGCAAGGAATGCGATTGTCTTAACGGACTCCCTCATAGAGCCCGCTCCTCCACGATGCGGTCGAGCGGCGTGCCAATGCGTTCACGAGCCAGCCGTCTCGCGGTAACGATGAGAAACACGAGGAACGCCGGCACCGGCGGCAAGGCCACGGCCAGCAGCTTGATGGTGTTCTGAATGCCCCGGATCGAGTTCTCCATTTCGGCCCGCGAGTTCTCCACCTGCCGCTGTTTCTCGTCTTCGATGCCTTGGCGCGCGACGGTGAGGCGGCGGGTTTCGACAGACTGCACATTGGAGATCATGATTTGCTTCGCTTGTTCATCCAGGTCCGTCCGCTGCTGGATCTCGCGGACAGCCCGGTCCAACCGGCTTTGCGCCTCGCGTAGCCGGGCGTCCGCGAATACTTCCGCTTCCTGCGTCTGCTTCAAACGTTGTTCATCGTAGCGTCGAGTGCGAGCTTCTACCGCTTCCAGAGTCCGATGCCTGGGTCTGCGCTTGCGAAGGGAAATGACCGAAGTATCTCCCGCCAGCTGGTCCACCGCATTCAACAGGAAGCTTACGTTATCGAAGTTCAGGTTCTCGATCCCGCGCCGGCGCAGCTCGAAGAACTGTTCGCCCATCAGATCGAGGTCGGCAACCAGGATTGCATTGGCGCCTTGCGTAATACGTGCCGCTAAAACATGTTTGACCTTATCCGTTTTATGCTCCGCCGCGTCATTGATCGCGGTTCCAAAGGGCGAACGCTGTACCAGGTCGTCGAATCGAAGCACCCCGGCGGCGTCGGTGGTCTCGATCAGCGTGACGAACTTCGTTGCTGCGTCCGTGCGCCGCTTCAATTCTCCGGGATAAAGCATGACCACTTCCTGCAATCCGCTGCTGACGGCTTCCGATGGGTTGAACCCTTTGCCCGCGAAGACGAACTCCTTCGGGAGAGACTTCAGTTGTGGATGAGGGTTGTAGTCCTCCCACACGATACGATCGCTCTGCCAGACGACACCGAGAAAATCGAGCAGAGGTTTGAGATTCGTTCTCGGCGTGGGCGATTCCTCGGAGCCGCCGGCCGGCGCCAGGGACAGATTGAAAGCAGGCATCGGATCGACGAACGCCAGCAGCGGCCTGCCCTGCTTCGCATAAGCGGTGAGACGGTCGAGCTGCGGCGGCGTGAGCGTGTGCGGCAGCGGCGCGATCAACACATCCAGCGGCGGATAGTCCACGTCGGCATTGATTTCAGAAACCTCGTACTGCTTCCTCAACTCGGCGACAATCGACCAGTCCGTCGACTGGCTGCGCTTCTGAAAATCGACGCCGCCGAACAGTTTGGCCTGGGTCGAGAGGATGCCGATCTTTTTCCGTTTCGCGCGCGACACGACGCGGATGGAACGGATCAGTTCATACTCGACCGGCAGTCCGCGATCGAGGAACGGAATGATGAACTCCTCATTGCCGCAGGCAAAGACGACGCCGAGAAAGATCTCGTTGAGAGACGAGGACTCTTCGCTCGCCGGAATGCGGGTCGGCCGGATGTTGTACCGCTCCTGTGCTTCACGCGCCTGGGGCGTGTACTTTAAAGTTTCGACGATACGGGCGCGGATGCCCTCCCGTCCGGCGGCTTCAAACTCCCGGAGCGTGGAAATCAAAGCGCGGCGCGTGGGCAGATAGGCGCGCGGCACCTCAGGACTGAGATAAGCGTGAATGAAAACGGGCTGCTTCGGATCGAGACTCTGCAGCAAATTGCGGGTGTCGGGGGAGAGCGAATGGATCTGCTCACTGGTCGCATCCCACCGCAGCCGCACCTGGCCGGCGAGCGTCGTGAGCGCACCGGCGATCACCAGCGTGGCGGCGAAGCGGAGCAGGACATGGTATTTCATACCCTCGCGGAGCCAGCGGCGGCGCCCCAGTAAGGCGACATTGGCGTAGAACGCGGCCAGCGCGAGCGCCACAAAATAGACGACGGCCGGAGCGGTTACCACGCCCGCTGAGAGATCGCGAAACTGCTCGACAACGGAGAGCTTCTCGAGGGTGCGCTGCGCTGTGCCCTGCAGCACGGAGCCCGCACGATTCAGAAAGACCGGGACTGAGACAAACAACGCGCCGAGGATAAACGCCACCGTCAGGTTATCGGTCAGCATGGACCCAAGCATCGCCACAGCCAGCAGCGACGCGCCCATCAGCCAATAGCCGAAGTAGGTGGTGACCATCAAGCCCGGGTCGGGCGAGCCGAGCCACCGGAGCACGACGATATGACTCAAAGAGAACAGCAGACAGACCGTATAAATGGCGGCCGCGGCGAAGTATTTGCCACAGACGATCTGCGTATCCGTGGCCGGCAGCGTGAGCAAAAGCTCCTCAGTGCCCTGACGTTTTTCTTCCGCCCACAACGTCATGGCGATGGATGGCAGCAGAAAGATGAGCAGGAAGGGGAAGTAGGCGTTTAGCTGATCGAGATTGGCGAGGTTCGTGGAAAAGAAGGATTCCTGCCAGAACGCGGCGATGGCGCTGAGGAAGACGAACATCGCGATAAACACATAACCGGTGGGGGTGGAGAAGTAACCCGAGAGTTCGCGGAAGAAGACCGCTCGAATCGTGCGCATCGGCTAAACTCCCCCCGTCAACTGGGCGAAGGCGGCGTCGAGCGATTCCCACCGCTCGCGCATCTCCGCCGGTGTGCCGTCGTAGACGACCCGGCCGTGAGTGATGAAGACAACCCGATCCGCCATGGCTTCCACTTCCTGCAGAATGTGGGTGGAGAGCAGTACGGTCTTCTGGCGGCCGAGTTCCCGAATGGTGCGGCGCACCTCCGCAATCTGGTTGGGATCGAGGCCGGTAGTGGGCTCATCCATGATCAGAACGTCCGGCTCATGCAGCAGCACGTGAGCCATGCCCACGCGCTGGCGGTAGCCCTTGGAGAGCTTACGGATGGATTTCTCGATCACGGCCTCGAGCGCACAACGCCTTACCACTTCCGCAATTCGGTCTTCCAGACGCGCGCCGCTAAGCCCGCGGGCCCGGCCGAAGAAACGCAGCAGCCCGAGCGGTGTCATCTCGGGATACAGGGGACCGTTTTCGGGAAGATAGCCAAGCCGCTGCAATGCCTGGTTGCGGCCGCTATTCAGATCGATGCCCGCGATCCTCGCCGTGCCGCTGCTCGGCGTGAGATAGCCCGTGAGAATTTTCATGGTGGTGGACTTCCCTGCCCCGTTGGGCCCCAGAAACGCGCACACCTGCCCCTGTGGAACGGAGAAAGAAACGTCCTGGATGGCCGCAAACTTGCCATAAATTTTAGTAAGGCCGATCGCCTCAATCATGGGTTTGGTTTGTACAGCGGACATGTCCGGAACAGAGGGGGTTATGAGCTATGGTAGCGCAAGCAAGGTATACTCTTGCAAGAAAGCGAGGATGCGATGAAAGCAGCATGGATACCGTTTTTGTTGGCCGGAATTGCGGCGGCGGCGGACGTGGATGGCTACCTGGTGGACAAGGCCTGCTCGGCGAGAGTGATCAAAGGCGGGCAAAAAGTCGCGGCCACTCATACGAAAGACTGCGCGCTGATGGATGGCTGCCTGCCGGGCGGATTCGGTGTGCTCACGGCGGATGGCAAGTATCTGCTGTTTGACAAAGCCGGAAACAAGAAGGCTGAGGAAGCGCTGAATAAGTCCACAAAGACGGACAATTTAAAAGTGCGCGTTACCGGAAAAGTGGTTGGTGACAAGATCACGGTGGAATCGGTCAAACTGTTGTAGATCAGAATTCGTAGCGCAGCGCGAATTGCATCTGACGGGGGGCGTTGGCCTGAGCTCTGTACTTGCCCCAGGTGGCGGTGCTGCCGCGCCCCAAATCAGGGCTGCCGAAGCGCACCTGATTGAATACGTTGAAAGTCTCCCAGCGGAACTGGATGGAATGATTCTCCCGATAGGGCATGATGAATCGCTTCGACAAGTTGAAGTCGAAGTTCGATCGTCCATCCTGGCGCAAGGTGTTGCGGCTACCGGTCTGCCCGGGTAAAGTGAATTGCCATTCGGCCAGGGTGGCGGTCGGGTCCAGCCACATATTGGGTCCGCCTACGCCTGAAACAGCCGGAGCATTTTTGGTTTTTGTGGTGGGGGTGACGGCCCCGATCGGTGTGCCATAGCTGGTGAGATTCCAGTTGGTAGTCCAGTAGCTGCCATTTCCTACGCTCACCGGCAATTCGGTGGACTGTGTCCAGATCCCGGAGAACTGCCAGCCGCCGATCACGTGATTCATCACTCGATTCACGTTGGAAGCAATCGGTTTTCCTCGGCCGAACGGAAGCTCGTAAACCCAGAATAGATTCCAGATGTGGCGCTGGTCATAATCGGATACACCGCGGAGTTGGGAGGGATTCCACGAGTTCACGAGAAAGCCGTCGTACTCACCGCCGATCTCATCGTCGGAAGCGAGATCCTGCGATTTCGAAAGCGTGTAATTGAAGTCGAGAGAGAGACCAGCGGAGAATCTCTTCCGCAAAGTCCACTGCATGGAATGATAGTTTCCACCGGCGATGGAACTGAGACCGGAGAGAGAAGAAAACTGTGGGTTCATCATCATGTTGGGACCCAGCCGGCCGCAATCAGGGTCACAGAATTCATCGAGATCGGCGAGCGCTGACATGAAATCGTTGGGATACAGGCGGGCTACAGTGTATACCACTTGCGAGGCAGTGCGGGCTGGAACCGTAGTTCGCAGATTGCCGAACATGCTTTCCCAGAACGGCATTTGAGGAACGGCGGTAATGGGAGCCCGCTGATTGACCAGCCGCGCCATTTGAGTAGCCGCTTCGAAATACGTCTGCCCACTGGCCGGATCGGTCATGTTCGTGGGCATGGCGAGATCGCGGCGGATCAAAGAGCGGCGCGACATTCGGCCCACATAACTGCCCTGCACAAACCAGCCTCTGCCAAAGTCCCGACCGATGGAAAAATTCATGTTCATCGTGTAGGGAGTCTTCAATTTATCGTCGATCGAGTTCGTGATGGCAAAGGCATCCGCGGGATATTCGACAGGGAATCCCCCTTTGGGCGCCGGTTGGATCAAGCTGGCCGGCAGATCGAACACGCCGGTAAACCGCGGCGCCGTGGTGGCCGTTAGCCTGCCGGCTGGATTGCTCAATGTGGTGGCGAATCCAAACGCGCTGAGGTCATAGGAACGAGCTAGCGGCTGGCCGATGAGATCGTAGTACATCCCCCATCCGGCCCGGATGGCGCTCTTGCCAGGGCCGCCGGAGAGGAACTTCCGCCAGCCGGAGCCGGAAGAAGGCGAATAGGCAATGGCTAGCCGGGGAGCGAAGTTTTTCTTATGGTAAGGATAGAGCGGACGGGCCTTGGGATCGTCCGCCCGGATAAATACGATTCTTCCGGCTTCTTCCTGACTCCTACCCTCATCCGCAAGCTGCCCGCGCAGGTTGAACCAGTCCCCGAGGGGGATGTTGGTGGACACCTGCACGCCGTTGGCCTCATGCACCGGGGGCATCAGGGACCATCGAAGGCCGGCCGTAATGGTGAGGTTTCTCAAAGGATGCCAGGAGTCCTGCACATACAACTCGTACTCTTCGTTGCGAAAATCGCGCACGACGGGAGCGCCGACCGGCAGGACACTGCCATCGATTGTGTAGTTATAACTGGCGTCGACTTCCGATACGATGCCGAGGACGGCCATGATCGCGTTACCGAAAGCCGGACGATTCACCGCGGGAACCTCGGTGGGAATAATTTCGGATCCCGTCCCGCGCAACCAGTTGACATTGGTGTAAGCAGCATGGAACGACTTCAGGAAATTTCGGGATTGGTTGGAGACGAGGCGGGCGATTGCACCGAACTGCAGCGAATGTCTTCCCCGATTCCAGCTCATGTCCTCGCTGAACTGGTGCAGCGGCATCTTCCGCGTGAGGCCGGTAGTGAGTGCGCTGCGGTCGGAGAGTCCCGCGAAGCTAATCGCGGAGGCGGATTGGGAACCCGTGGACTCCCGGGAGTAGCGCGTAAGACCGTAGCGGAATGTGCTGACGAGATTGGACGTAAGGATAGCGTTATAGCCAAGCGCCAGTCCTTTGCCATTGGTCAGGAATACGCTTTGCGGGGGGTCGCCCGGAAAGCTGGGGGCCGAGGTGGACCTGTCATTTTGCAATTGACCGCGCACGAAAAGGTTGTGATTCGCGGCGGCCTGATAGTCGAACTTGGCGATATAGGTGGGGTAGCTTGCCTGCAGCGGAGCCGTGAAGCGATAGCCGAGAAAATTGAGGCCATCACCTAGCGTCGTGTCGTTCGGCAGCGGGTAGGTATTGAAATGCTGCAAGACCGCCGCGTTTGGGCCAATACGGCGGGGATCGGTCTCGCGGACCTGCTGCGGCGAGAGCGGGATCAAGGCGTTGCGGCTGTTACGGTACTGCACAATTCCCTGCCGCAATTCCACGGAGGGCACGGTTCGGGACGCGTTCTCTTCACTACGATTCCAGCGTTCTTCCCAATTGAGGAAGTAGAAGAGGTTGTTCTTCCGGATGGGGCCGCCCACACGGGCGCCTGGAATATTGATCAACAGTTTGGGCCGCTTCACGCCGGAAAGGTTGTTGAAGAATCCATTGGCGGCGGTGATCGTGTTACGGTGATACCAATAAGCAGCGCCATGCAATTCATTGGAGCCCGACCGGGTAATCAGCGCCACTTGGGCCCCGGAACTCCGTCCCTGATCGGAGTTCGAGTTCGTGGTGGTGGTGCGGAATTCTTCCACCGAGTCCAAGGTTACGCGCAGCACACTGGTGAAGGCCTGGCGCGTCTGCTGCTCATTGACATCGATGCCGTCCAGCGTGATATTCGCCTGGTCCGATTTGCCCCCGTTCACGTTGCCGAACTGGTTGACGCCGGGCTGCAGCATGAGAAGACCCGCCACGTTGCGGGCGTAGGAGGGTAACTGCAGAATCGTGGCGTTGGTGATGGCGTTGCCCAAAGAGGCATCCACGGTGTTGACTTGCCCCCCTTCGGCGGATACGGTAACGGATTCTGTGACTGTGCCCACTTTTTCGAAGGCAATGTCTACCGTCGCGGGGGTGGCGACGAGCACGGCGATGTCCGCCACCGTAACCGCCGTGAAGCCTTTTGCCGTCGCGTTAATCCGGTAGCGATCCGGCGAGATTTGCGGGAAGGCATATCTTCCATCCCGGCCGGTGGTGACTTCGCGCAGGCGAAGACCCTTGCTCTGACTCTCGAGCTGAACGGTGGCGCCCTCCACCGTTGCGCCGCTCGGGTCGGTGACGATGCCGCTCAATTGAGCGAGTTGCTGGGCATGCAACGGTAAAAGCAAAACGGCTAGCAGGGCGGATAAGCGCATGGATGCTCCACCGTCAAATCTCGCGCAACATGTCTTTAAGCAGTTGTCCGATCCTCATGTAGTCCTCGAGAGCCGTAGGCTTCCGGATATACCGGTCCGCTCCCAGCCGCAGACTTTCCTGCTTATCCTTCGGCGCATCGGAAGAGCTGAGAACAAGAACGCGGGCATGGGCACACCTGGAACTTGCCCGCAGGCGCGTCAGTACCTCGCGCCCACTCCTCCTGGGCAGATTGAGATCCAGAAGGATAACGTCGGGACAGGGGATGTCATGCGAGGCATCTATGCTGTCAATGAAGTGGATGGCCTTTTCGCCGTCGCTCATGACAACAATGCTGCAGTCGACCTGATGCTCGTGCAGGGCTTCGCGGACCAGGGCCACGTCGGCGGGGTTGTCCTCAACCAGGAGGAGGCAAGGGAGCCTTCTTATCTGAGTCGCATTCGCTTCCCTGTTCTCCCGGGAGGGTAAAGAAGAAGGTGGATCCTTTTCCTGGCTCAGACTCCACCCAAATGCGGCCTCCGGAGCGCTCCACGATCCTTTGGCAGATCGCCAAGCCAATACCGGTGCCGGAATACTCGGACGAAGTATGTAGACGTTTAAAGATTCCAAAGATCTGCTCCTTATACTGCGAATCGATCCCAATGCCGTTGTCGCTGACGGAAAACAGCCATTGGCCATCCCTCCACTGAGCAGCGATATGTATCCGAAGAGGTTCTTCCTTACGATACTTGATGGCGTTTCCGATTAGATTCTGAAAAAGCTGATCCAGGAGCACCTGGTGCACACGAACCAGCGGCAGGCGGTCAAAAATGACCTGCGCGTTTGCTTGTTGCACGGCGACCTGGAGATTGGACAGCGAGCGCCGGACGCTCTC
>DATLCW010000013.1:0-2839 GCA_035526195.1 Bryobacteraceae bacterium | reverse complement strand
CCTGTTCATCGGTTCCGGAGTCATCGAGGCTGGCTGCAAAACTCTCATCGGGGCTCGCCTGAAACAGTCTGGAATGTTCTGGACAGTCGAAGGTGCCAACCAGATCATAGCCCTACGCTGCTGCCGCCTCAGCGGCAAATTTGAAGACTTTTGGGCCGATCAGGTAGCCGCCTAGTCATCACTTTTGAGACGCGCACCCGCCGTGGAAAGAAGGCGTTTCAGCAAGTCCTCGCATCCCCCAGGACGGGGCGAGGAAGCGAGAGCACCTCTAAAATCCTTAGCCACAGGACTTTGCAGCTCGCGCAACTCGGGATCCATCGCCTGCAGCCACGGGCACACGCTTGCCCGGCTGGACTGCGCGGCCGCCTCGGTGACAGTCTACCCTAATCGCTGACCGGGTAGACGAAGACCGCTAACCGGGAACGTCCGTTCTCCACTTTGCGCTGAACCAACACAACTCAAGCCGGTTCCGCCGACCGCGGCAACCGATTTGGATCGAGCACGAGGTGCAGTTTGCCATCGACACTACGCACGCGTGACGCTCGCTTTGAGGTTCGCCCCATTCTCCTCAAGAACCTGTTCACAATTTTCCCGGACCGGCGCCAGGCCATATCTTCCCGGCAACCAGTTTTCCAGCTGCGGCGAAGGCCGGTTTGGAGCAGGAAGTCGCGGCGAGAAGGGCTTATTTCTCAAAACGGACGGTCACTTGAAAGTCGCCGTGAGGAGTATTGATGACGGTGGAGATTTTCATGGACTTACCCCCATCGTCGAGGGTCCAGCGGTCCGTCTGCTTGATTTCAATGTCCTGAACGGTACGCTTCGTTTCCACGACCAGCACGTCGCCATCCCATTTCGCAGTTCCCGTCACTTCGCCGAAACTCCCTTTGTTGGTGAAGGGCTTTCCGTCGGTGGTGTAGCTGAGGTCGGATTTGATCTCGCCCCGCTCGCCCTTCTGCTCCGTCTTGATGGACATTTTGGGATCGTCGTGCTGGACGTTGCGGTTGAAGGTTTGGGGCGCCGGCATGGGGCCAAAGTCGCTTTTCGCGGCATTCATTTTCCATTCGCCGGTAAAGTTGGGTTTGGCGTGGAGGAATCCGCTGGATAGCAGGCTGAAGAGTAAGATGGCGGCGAGACGAGTGCACATTGCCCATGAGTATAACGCACTGTAATCTATGGGATAACCGTTCAGGGATCCCGGCCAATCCCGGCCGGCAACTCTATCAGAACTCGAGCCGCGCGCCCAATTGCAGGTTGCGGTTATTTCTGGCACGCGTAATGGTTCCGCCGCTGATGATGTCCACACGGTTCTCGGGAAGATTGAAGTTCGGATGGTTCGGCGTGTTGAACGATTCAAAGCGCAGCTGCAAGGCCTTGGACTCGCCCAAATGAATCTTTCGGGAGGCGGACAGGTTTACGACGAACGTGGCGGGACCATCGAGGAGATTGCGGCCGGAACTGCCGAAGCGGTAGGAGGCGAGCGGCACGACCGGGAAGGCAGCGCGGTCAAACCACTGGTCGACGCTTTGGATTTCGAGCGTCCCTTTGGCGATGCGATCCGGACGGCTGGCTTCGCCGTTGGTGTAATTGAAGTTCGCCACTTTGGGAGTGAAAGGAGGTCCGGTGTAGGCGATGGTGGTGCCGGCGATCTGCCAGTCGCGGGCAAAGCGGTTGCGGAAAAAATTCGGCGACCAGATGGCGCTGCCGGCGAAGGAGTGGCCGATGTCGAAATCGCTGCGCCCGCGCTCCCCCTTGAGGTTGCGGGAATCCTGTGCGTTGGCGAAGTTGTACTGAATGGTACCGCCGGTATTGGAGCTTTCATCGATCGACTTGGCGTAGGTGTAGGCGGAGCGCACCGACAGCGACCTGCTGAAGCGCCTGCGGAGGGTGACGGCTCCGGAATTGTAAATGGAATTGGAGCCGTCGGAAATTACATTGATGGTGCTGAAGCCGGCGTAAGGGCGAATGGATCGCGTCGCCAAGTCCCGGCCCGGTTGATTAATGTCATAGCGCCGTTGCAAGTGGGTGCCCTTGGAGCCGGCATAGGCGACTTCCAGCACATTGCCGCGTCCGAGCTCCCGTTCCAGGGTCAGGCTGTAGGACTGCAGGTATTGCGTGCGGGGCTCGGACGGTCCGCCATACGTGCTGGTGACGCCGCCCACGCTGCGACGCGCCAGCGGATAGGGATTGGAGACGGTGATGGCGGCAGGATTATTGGTAACCGCGCTATAGGATTCATTGATCGAGAAGGGGAAGGTATCGCTGTACTCATCCATCCGGTAGAGCGAACTGCTGCCGTAAAAAATCCCGTAGCCGCCGCGAATCACATTCCGATTGCCGCCCAAGGGACGCCAGGCGAAGCCAAAACGTGGAGCGAGGTTGGTGTAATCGGGTTTGAAGATGGTCGCCGGCAGCCCGACCGCAGACGCGCGGGCGATGTATTGCTGAAGCCCGGTGGCGGTGATGCGTGCATCGAACTCCGCCGGAGAAAGGACGCCGGTGCCAGAGATAATCTGCTTACCTAACTCGGGGATGAACATCGACCAGGCTCCGTACTTCTCGCGGGGCGGCATCATCAGCTCATAACGTAAGCCAAGATTGAGCGTCAGGGTGGAGGAGATTTTATAATCGTCCTGCACATAGGCGGAGAAATTCGAGACCAGATGATAGGGGCCGGCGCCGTCCAACTGCCGCGAGGTGCTGCTGGGGAAACCCAGCAGCAGATCGGCCATCGGCTCGCCCGTGTTGCGTCCGAGAAAGGTAAGACGTCCGCGGGTATCGCCATATTGGCGCGAGAAGTACTGGATGCGAAGAAACTCGCCGCCGTACTTCATATTATGCT
>DATLCW010000390.1:0-3582 GCA_035526195.1 Bryobacteraceae bacterium | reverse complement strand
AGGATGGAGAGCCTGGGATTAGAACCCTTCCCCCCGCTGGAAGCCGCGATCCAGGAGTACTTTCAGCTGCGAAATGCATATGCGAGTGTTTAGATACTTCGGTTTTTCAGTAAGTCTGGCGCTGATGGTTTCGTGCGGCGGCCGTAAACCAGCCTTATCCGGCGAGTTTGGAAAGCTTACCTCGGAGTTCGTATTCTTTTCTTTGGCCCTATCTCCTGTAAATGCGACCGGGGCTGGGTATCACGTGCATCAGGGAGTGCGTCTGGATGAGCAACTGGATGATATTAGCGAATCGGGAATCGCGAAGCAGCGCCGGTTTTACGAGGATATGCGAGGACGGCTATCCGCCGCTAATCAAAAACCTCTTTCGGCGGACGACCGTGCCGATTCCTCGATGATGCAAGACCAGATCGGGCTCAACCTGCTCGAGTTGGATACGATCCAGAGCTACAAACACAACCCGGCGTTATACGTTGAATTGATCGGGAACGCTCTGTTCAATCCGCTGGTGCTCGAATATGCGCCGAAACCTCAACGCCTGAAACACATCGTTGCCAGGCTGGAAAAAATCCCGGCGTTCGTCGAGAATGCCAAGAACAATCTTGTGGACGCGCCAGAGGTCTGGAATCGGGTTGCCCGTGAGGAGAATGAAGGCAACATCTCGTTAATCGACAAAACGCTGCGGGCGCAAATGCCGGGTGATATCGCGGCCTCCTTCGATCAGGCGGCATCCAAGGCGCTTGTTTCCCTGAAGGGCTTAAACCAATGGTTAGCCGCGGATCTGTCAAAGCGGCCCAGCGACTGGCGGCTTGGCAAAGACCGGTACGCGAAAAAGTTTAAGCATGGCTTGGGGATGGATGTCACGCCGGAGCAACTGTTGGGGGATGCGGAGGCTTCTCTGGAGTCCACCCGTCAGAAGATGTTCGAGGTTTCCAAACCGCTCTATGCCCGATTGACTGCAAGCCCTCCCGGCGATTTGAATCAGGTGGTATCCGCTGTGCTCGCCGGAATCGCTGGCAAGCATTCAACTCCCGAGACTTTCATCGCCGATGCGCGGCGCGATCTCGATGAAGTCCGGCGTTTTGTCCGCGAACATTCGTTGCTGACACTTCCGCTGCGCAGCAACCTTCAGGTCATTGAAACGCCGGAATTTATGCGAGGCATCTACGGAGTGGGCGGCTTCAGCGCCGCGCCCGCGCTGGAGCCGCACCTGGGCGCTTTCTACTGGATTACCCCGATTCCCGAAACCTGGCCCCAGGACAGGATCGAATCAAAGTTGCGCGAGTACAACTACTACGGTTTGAAGCTGTTGACGATTCATGAGGCGATGCCCGGCCATTACGTGCAACTGGAGCATGCGAATGACATTCAGCCCGCCGCCCGCCGGTTGCTGCGCAGCGTCTTCGGCAACACACCCTATATCGAAGGATGGGCCGTTTACGCGACCGGAATGATGCTCGACCAGGGGTACCTGGACAATAGCGTGGAGCTTCGTCTCACCTTCCTGAAGCAGCAGTTGCGAATGATCGCCAATGCCATTCTGGATGTGCGCCTGCAAACCATGGACATGAGTGACGAGGAGGCAATGCGTTTGATGATGGACCGAACCTTTCAGGAGAAAGAAGAAGCCACGGCAAAGCTGCAACGGGCAAAATTGTCATCGGTCCAACTTCCCACTTACTTTGCCGGCTACCGTGAGTGGGTGAAACTCCGGCAGGCATACTTCGATCGCAAGCGCCCTGGAGACAGGCTGTCGGATTTTCACGATCAAGCGCTGAAATATGGCGCTGTTCCGATGCGCGTATTGGCCTCGTTGATGGCTAAGTAGCTTCGAGTAGTATAGGGGTGCCATATGTGGCCGCTCTTCCCGGAGCGGGAGCGTTCCAATGCGGCGGGCACGTTCAACTGCCGCGTCATTCGATTCAGACAGCAAGCGTCCAGGTAGATTCTCAGGCGGCCTTGGCGACCAACTGGTTGAGTTGATTAACAGTGGTGGCGGCGGTAGTGAGAACGGCAATCAGGATGGCGCGCCCGGCGGCGGTGACGTGATAGCGATGGGTGCGCGGGACTTTTTGGATGAGACCGTGGGCACGTAGGAGGCGGAGTTTCCGGCTGATGGCGGCGGAACGGCGGCGGCGTTCTTCCGGCGAGGTGGCTTCGGTTTGGTAGAGCAAGGCCTGGAGATCGCGGTTGCGGAAGCCGTTGAGCAAGAATTCGCCATGGTTGATTGCCGCCATTAGATCTTTGTCCTCTCCCGAGGGCCGCAGGCCTCGGACTCGGCGTCCGGAGTATGTGGTGTGTCGTTGAATGGCGGCGGTTAGCGCCTCCAAGCTCCGGGCTGTCGTCGACGCTCTCCAGCGCGTTCAGCAACCGGTCGTTGGCTTTCTGCGAGACTTCCGCCCGGCGATGGAGATCGGCGATTTCCTTGCGCAACGGCCGCCACTGAAGGTCTTCCTCCGGTCCTCCTTCCCTGGGCCGATAGGTGCGGAATTCCCTGCGCAACGAACGGCTGTAGCTGGTGATCCCAGCGGCCATAATCCAGCCGCCGCAGCGAACCCCGAAATACGAGCCGGTCGAACCCGCTCAACGTTCCATTGATCTCACTCGATATTTGTTGATAAACGCTTGCATGGCGTTCTCCTTGTGCCGTGTCGCTGTTTTTGAACTGCAACGACGATAGTACAAGTGAGAACGCCTCTACCGTTTACGGCTCAGTTTGCGGCGTAGCCGCGCTGTGCAAAGCCTGGGCCGTAGTGCTGGGCATTTGCCGGGCGGCCTGGGCAAAGGAGCCGCACTTGGCGACGAGCCGCAACGTATACATCCATTCCAGTTCAGGTGGCGCATGGGAGGCGAGTCAAATCTCAACCGCCAGTATAAATCATGTCGCGAAAAAGACCATGGACTTTACATTCCCCACGGTAGATAATTATCCCATCTCAAACGTGTGGCCCGCTGTCACTCCCTGGGAGACAGAACGGGGTGCATTGGGCGGGATGAAGGGAGCACAAAACAGATGATCCGTTCTTTTGCTAGGATTCTGGCGGCGGCGGCCTTTCTGTCCACGGCGCTGCACGCCCAGACAGGCAACGCCAGCATCGGCGGCCAGGTACAGGATCCGTCCGGAGCGGTGGTGCCCGGAGCGCAAGTCTCAGTGCGGAATATCGCCACCAACGTGACACAGACCACCCGGTCAAGCTCGGACGGCCGGTACAGCATCACGGGACTCATCCCCGGTGAATACACCGTCACCGCCCGGTTCGAAGGCTTTCGCACGGTGGAGCGGAGCGGGGTCGTGCTTCGTGTGGGCGATCGCCTGGGCTTCGACATCGCGATGGAAGTGGGCACGGCGTCCGAACGCGTCACGGTAACCGCGGAAAGCCCGCTGATCCGGACCGAGGACGCGCAAGCCGGACTCGTCATCGACAACAAGCGGATCCAGGATCTGCCGCAATACAACCGCGACCCGTTGGCGTTCGTGTTCCTGGCGCCAAACGTCAGCGGCAGCAGCCAAAGCGATCTCCGCATCAACGGCAGCCGCTCCAAGCAGATTGAGTACTTCATCGACGGCATTCCGCTGACGAC
>DATLCW010000389.1:0-55044 GCA_035526195.1 Bryobacteraceae bacterium | reverse complement strand
TATCAGAAGCGGCAGGAGGCCAAACTCCATGCCAAGGCCAAGTCAATGGGCTACACACTCATTCCGCTCGAAGTGGCAGGGTGAGTTCCTTAAGAGGCAAAAGAATCTGGACTCTTGAGGGCGCGTTCCGCCGGCCAGTCCTACCGGGACCTTCTGAACGCATCTCGATATCCCGTTTCGTAGGCAGCCCGGTAAGAGCTCCTATACTCTCCCTTGGGAGCTTCTCCATCATATCCGTGCATCCCATTCTGCCACGCTGTATGGCGGCGCGGTTGAAACTTGCGGTTTTCCTGCCGGTCCCGCATCCCGGAGATAAAGCCATCGCGATAGCCGATATCGGCCGCCAAATGCCTTGCAGGCCACTGGCTTCTGGGGGCGATGCCGGCAATGCGATCTTCCCGGATGTTATCGGGATCGTAGGTCGGATCTCCCATACGGAACAGTTCTTCCAGCCGCGACTGTCTTCCACCGCGGCTGTCTTCCACTCCCGCCCGAAAGCCTTCCTCGAACCCTTGCCGGAACAACTCCTGAGAGCCAAAAGCCGGCAGAAAGTCCTTGTCCGCGGCTCGTAAACGTTGGTTGACGATGTCCTGCTCCCGATTACTAACCCGGCCATTCGCGCCAAACGCAAACCCTTCCCGATACCCGTGCTCAAATCCATGCTCGCGAGCTTCCAGGGCGCCGCTGCGATAAATCCGGTTCTCCCGCCGTCGATCCGGATCGTTATTCGGATTTCTCGTTCGGAACATTTCTTCCAGTCGAGACCGTTTTCCTGCGCGACTTTCTTCCATCCCGGCCCGGAAGCCTTCCGCATAGCCCTGGCGGTATTGCTCCTGCGACCCGTAGGCCGGTTGATAGTCCTTATCCGCGGCCCGCAATTTCTGATTGACGATGTCCTGGTCGCGATTACTTACCTGAGAGTTTTGCCCAAACGCGAATCCATCGCGGTAGCCCTGTTTGAATCCGTGTTGACGGGCGTCCAGCGGCCCGCCCTGATAAACACCTTGGGCAACCAGGAGAGGCTGCCCGGACGTCGCCAGGATAACGGCGGCACTCAAGGCGAAAAGCAATCTTTTCATAAGAGACGCCTATCGGAGATTCAGCGGGGCGGCGAAACCACCCAATTCAAATTCTCCAGCACATGGAACGACGTGAATGCGGATCCGCTAAACCGCAGTCCCAGGGCGGCTACTCCGAAGCCGGAAGTGAGAAACTCAATCGCGCCCCTCCGGCCGCTGGTGGAACCCCACGTGTCGGGCAGCGTAAATGCCGTGTGGCTGTACGATCCAAGCCTGACTGTACGTTGGTCGATAACCTGGCCCGCCTGGTTTCGAATATTGACCGGAATGACCACATCATTCTCCGTGGGATTCGCCAGTGCGATCGCCGTTGTGAAGTTTGTATTGTCGAACAGCAAAACAAAGTGGTTGTTGTATTGACTGACGATCGGCACCACCGCTTCCTGTTCCCGGCCGGCCACCGACTGCCGGAAGATTGCCATACCGCCCACCGTATCGTTCGTCGTTTGCGACAGCAGCGCCCAACCCTGCGTAAGGCGCGCTGCTGTGCCCGCCGTTTCAAACGTCACGCTCCCGGCCGCGTCGAGCGTCACGTTCAGCCCGCGAACTACGCCCTGGCCTAGGATCGGCACCGACAAATCTTCTCCATCGTCATCAAAAAAGAGCACCTGGAAGGATACGCTGCGATTCTCCAGGTTTACAAAGAACATGCTCGTCTTCCAGGATCCCCCATCGACAAACTGCGGGATCACCCGATCTCCGGGAAAAACCGCGACACTCCTTTGTGCGCTCTTGCTTTCCTCACGGCGTTGCCGCAAAAATTGCTGGTTGAGCCGATCGCCGGCATTCGAGCCCGGCAGTCCCGTCGTAGTCTGCCCAAACGACAAACATCCGAAGATCAACCCCAACGCCGCTAGGTTGCGTGCCTTCATAATGCCTCCCTGACGAGCCTTGCAGACGCTACGTAAGTTCTACTGTTGATCCGGTTGTTTGAGATTTGAACCATTGTAGCGCTGAGAAACTCTAAGTTCTTTTATGCGTTCGCTTTGGCTTCTTAGAAGCTAGGGCAACACAGCCGTAGCAAGAACGCCTGCCAAGCATGGAGCACGTCGAAGGCCAACCCGTCCCCAACCGCCCGGCGGCGCGACCAACCTACTTTGTTATCCTAGGAGAACCACAACCACCCCAGGGAGGTGCCATGCGAACACTCAGCTACACCACCCGCAGCGGCATCCAGGTCACGCGCACCGTTTCCAAGGTCCCCTTCAAACGCGGCCTGGAAAAACTGATGCGCGAGTTGGATTCACGCCGCGGCTTTTATTTCTCCTCCGGATATGAATATCCGGGCCGCTATTCCCGCTGGGATATCGCATCCGTCCGCCCTCCGCTCGAAATCGTTGGCATCGGCCGCGACCTCGAGTTCCGTCCCCTGAATCCTCGCGGCCAGATGCTCTGCGAAATGCTTTATCCGGTTTTAGCTTCCCACCCGCATTGGGATTCTTTCGCCGCCTCCGGCGGTTCCCTGCGCGGCCGTTTAAAGCCTCTCGAGGGCCTCTTCCCGGAAGAGCAGCGCAGCCGCCAGCCTTCTCCCTTCTCCATCCTTCGCGCTTTCATCCAGGAATTCGGAAATTCTCAAGACATCCGGTTGGCCCTCGCTGGCACGTTCGGATACGACCTGCTGCTGCAATTCGATCCCATTCAACTTCGACTTCCTCGACAGAACACCCAAACGTTGCACCTGTTTTTCTGCGATGACATCTACTTCATGGATCGCAAGAAGGAGATCATCGAACGTTATCAATATGACTTTGCGCGTGAGACCCTGTCCACGGTTGGACTCGACCGCTCTTCCCCCCAGATCGTTCCCCCAACTCCGCGCGAGCCCACGCTCATCACTTCCGATCACACGCCCGCGGAGTACATGGCCAACGTGGAACGCGTGCGCGAAGGCATGCGCCTCGGCGAGTTCTACGAAGTGGTCCTCCGTCAGACGTTTCAGACCAATTACTCCGGTAGCGCCACCGGGCTCTTCCAGCGTATTCAACAGCTCAGCCCCAGTCCCTACGAATTCTGCATTCAGTTCGGGGACGAACAACTGGTGGGCGCATCCCCGGAAATGTTCGTGCGCGTGGAAGGCGCGCGTGTCGAGACCTGTCCCATTTCCGGCACCGCCCGCCGCACCGGAGATCCCATGCAGGACGCCGATGCCATCCGCGCCTTGCTCGATTCCGCCAAGGAAGAATCGGAGCTCACCATGTGCACCGATGTCGATCGCAACGACAAATCCCGCGTCTGCGAGCCCGGTTCCGTCAAGGTAATCGGACGCCGGCTCATTGAATCGTATGCCGGTTTATTCCACACGGTGGATCACGTCGAAGGCACGCTCGCGCCCGAGTTCGACTCGCTCGACGCCTTCCTCACCCACATGTGGGCCGTCACCGTGATCGGCGCTCCCAAACGGGCAGCCTCGCAAGCCGTCGAAAATATTGAAAAGACCGCCCGCAACTGGTACGGCGGCGCCGTCGGCATGATCTCCATGAATGGAGACATCAACACCGGCATCCTCATCCGCACCACCTACCTCCGCGACGGTATCGCTCAATACCCGGTCGGCGCGACCATTCTTTATGACTCCATTCCCGAGAATGAGGAGCGGGAAACACGCCTCAAAGCAACCGGCTTCTTTCGCGCCCTCGAACTGCCGCAGCCGGAGGCTCCCGCGGTGGTCGTCACTCCTTCAGCCGCGGCCCAGGGCATCAAAATGCTCCTCGTCGACAACGACGATTGCTTCATTCATACGCTGGCGAATTACGCCCGCCAGACCGGCGCTGAAGTCATCACGTACCGCTCCGGATTTCCCCTCGAGCTGATCGCGCAGATCGCTCCCAGCCTCATTCTTATCTCACCGGGTCCCGGCCGGCCCGCCGACTTCGGTGTTCCCGATCTGGTGCGTTATGGCGCCAGGCTCGGAGTGCCGATGTTTGGTGTCTGTCTCGGTCTGCAGGGGATCGTCGAAGCCTTCGGCGGCGAACTGGGCGTGCTCGATTACCCCATGCATGGCAAGCCCTCGCTGGTTAACCATAAGAACAAGGGGATTTTCGAAGGCCTTCCGGAGCAGTTCCGCGTCGGCCGCTATCATTCGCTTTACGCCATCCCGTCAAAGCTTCCGCCCGTGCTCGAAGTGACGGCGGAATCGGAAGACGGCGTAATCATGGGCGTCCGTCATCGCGAGCTACCGATCGAAGCCGTCCAGTTCCATCCCGAGTCCATGCTGACAATGGAGGGTGCTTGCGGTCTCCATCTGGTGGAAAACGTGGTCAAACTGTACGGCCGCGCCAGGGTCTGATCGATGCCCAAATGGCAGCGAGCGGCGATCTGCCTGGCCGCCCTGGCCGTGACCTGCGTGTTCTTCATCAACTTCTGCAATCTTGTTTATCAGTGCGGCTGCGTCTCGCTCTGGGCGGGAGCCGACAAGCACTGCAACATTCATCACGGCCCCAAACATTGTCCGTGGTGCTCGAGCAGACTTACCGGCTACCTGGTCTGGATCACGATGGCAGTGTCTCAAACGCTGGTCAGCTTCTGGCCCGCGCCCTGGCGATGGCCGGCGCGCCTCTTCTGGGCCACGGCGGCATTTCCGCTCGTAGGAGTGATTCTCGCCCTCCCGATCGGGCTTTATCAAGGTTATTGGAACTAAGACAGCGCCTTGCGCGCCAGAATCGCATCCAGTGCGGCGCCGGTAAACTTACCCTCTACGCTGCTGAATCCCGCGCTTCTCAGCAGTGCCTCATACTCAGCCAGCGTGCGCTCTTTACCCTCCGTGCAGCACAGCATGTTTAACGACTGCATGCAGGCCGGCACCGGTCCGGATTTGTCATGCCAGAGCAATTTTTCTGCAATCAGCAGCGCGCCGCCCGCCGGGAGCGCCTCAGAAATTTTTCGCAGTAGCGCCTCGATCTTCTCTTCACTCCAATCGTGCAGGATGCGGCCCACGGTATAAAGATCCGCCGGCGGCAGGGGATCCGTAAAGAAATCCCCGGCAATCAACTCTACTCTCTCATTCACGAATTGCCGCGCATCGGCGATCACCGCCGCCAGATCGAACACCGCAAGCCGCATCATCGGATGCCGCGCCCCCGCGGCCATCGGCAAATGCCCGGTCGCGCCGCCCAAATCCACCAGCCGCCGAAACCCGCTCAGGTCAAACGCCTCCACCACCTTGGGCGAACTGCTCATCCCGAAGCCGTGCATCGCCCGCATAAACTCCAACCGCGACCCATCGTTACGGAAGAAATGGGAGAAGAGCGGTCCCTCCAGATCGTAGGTCTGCTTCCAGCGATGAGTTCCCTCCTTCACCGCACTCATCAGATTCCCCCAAAGATCGTAAAGCACACGATCCGAATACGTGACATAACCAACCAGCGAATCGGGGCTGGAGCTCGTCAAATAAGCTTCGGCCACCTCCGTATTGCGGAACAGGTCGCCGTCGCGCTGCAGCAGCCCCAGGCTCACACAACCGCAGAGCAGTCTTTCGAGCGCATCCGCATTCGCCGAAAGCTGTCTCGTGAGATCCGCGAGCGTCGCCGGCACACGATCGAACACCCCCATCGACGCCGCCGTGAACATGCACTTCGAACGCCGGAACGCTTCAATCAAATCGACGACAATCGCGGGATCGGTCATACCTTTCGAAAATGATCATAGCCCAACGGTAGTAATTCCAGCCCGGAAATCTTCATACGGCCGGCATTGCCTCTTCGCATCACGCCGATTCGCGTGATAGGGATACCGCCGATTTCTCCCGGCGCTTCCAGGCCGCTGGACAGGGTGAACAGCAACTCGTAGTCTTCTCCGCCATGCAGCGCCTGTTCAATCGAGGCTCCGGGGAATACCGGCAGCTCGCCGTCAAGATCGGCGGAGAGCCGGGAAGCCACGCATAAACGATGCAGGTCCATCGAGAGCCCATCGCTCAAGTCCATACAGGCTGTCGCATGATGGCGTGTGCGCAAAAGCTGACCCAGCTTCAAGCGCGGCTCCGGCCGTAGATGTTTTTTCCAGGCCTTGCCCTTGCGCGTTGCCAGGCCAAGAGCCGACCCGCCCAGCGCCCCGGACACATAAATTCCGTCGCCTGACTTGGCCGTGTCGCGGTGCAAAGCGGTCCCCGCCGCTACCGCGCCGCCCACGACAATGTCGCACATCAGCCTTTCCGCATGAGCCAGATCCCCGCCCGCGAGGCCGACTTTCCAACTCAACAACCCGCGGTAAAAACCATCCACCCATCGCGTATTGGCCCACTTCGGCAAAGCCAGTGAAACGAGGCAAAACCGGGGCGCGCCGCCCATGGCCGCAATATCGCTCAGCCCGCGTGCCAGCGCCTTATACCCTACATCTTCCGCCGAATGGGTAGCGCGCGTGAAGTGCACATCCTCGATCATCATGTCGGTGGTGAACAACAACTGTTCCCCTGCGGCCGGCTGGTACACGGCGCAATCGTCGCCGATGCCCGTACTGAGATAACGAGGCTTGCCCGCGTGTTTCCGGATGCGCTGAATCAGCGACTGCTCGTTCATGAGAGCGCCGCGACGACCAGACCCGAAGGCAGTTCCTCCCCGAAAATTCTGCCAAGAGCAGCCATGTCGCGCTCCGACTCGCCTTCCATCACCGCCAGCGCATGCTCGTCGCCGCTTACCGCTTTGCGCGCAACCGCCATAGTGGCTTCGGACACATCGCGGCTCGCATCGCCTGTCCTCATCGCCATCGCCGCCACCGCGTCGCCAGTCTTCTTCGCCTTCGCCAGCGCATCCACCCATCGCGATACGGTGGTTGCCGGCAGCACCTGGTTGATCGGCCCGTAGAACAAGCGCCGCGCACCCAGCCGGGACAGACACCACAGCTCGTTGTCCCCATATTCATCGGTCTTCACCCGCTTAATCAACGCCTCGCCCAACTCCGTCTTGGTCTGCATCGGCAACAGCTCCAGGCTTGATGCGGTTCGCCACATCTCGCGCAGCAGGCTCGAATTGACGCGCGGCGGCTTCTTCTGTCCCCGCGGCAGCAGGTACTGTGAAATACGCTGGTAGATATCGGCTTGCTGATTGCGATTGAGCCCGCCCGAAACGCGGCCCCAGAAAATCCACCATTCAATCTCGCACTGTACCTGATTGGCGAACTGCAGCCCGGATGCATACACGCGCCGTGCCTGCTCAATGCGCAGATCATCGCCGGGAAATCCAAACCCCGGCCGCAGACAAAAGCCCGTGAGGTTGAGCCATCGCGCTTCATATAAAGGTCCGCGTTTGCGGCCTTCGGCATTCTCGAGCAACCGGTCCGCCAGCCGCCGGATCGCACTCGAGGGCCAGGAATTGCGCCCCAGGGCCAAAGTTTGCTCGAGTTGCGAGGGAAGCTCCTGCGGCGGAAATGTCCCCCTGGCGCCGAATGTGGCGGCAATCATTTCCTCGGCCTTTACCAGCGCCTCTTCATTTACTACTGCGGCGGGCTTTTGTACCCTGCTCTCCGCCCGCTTGCGCAATTCGAACTGCAACCGCCAGCGCTGCTCGCTGATCTTTGATTCCGCCCAGATATCGAGCGTACCTACTTCGGTAAGCTTGGCGCCCAACTTCACCGGGATCAGCCGTTCTTCGATCTTCTTGCCAAAGCGGATCACGGCGTTCAAGGGCGCATGCTGGTGCAGCGTTTCCAACTCTTCCGGAGAGAACTCCACCACTTCGCCGAGTTTGTCTTCCGTCCGCGTCAGCGAGCTGTAAAGCCGGAACGACACCGGGCGGTTCGCCACCAGCTGCAGCCCTTCCAGATCGAGATCGAGCGTACTGCCTTCTTCGGTGCCGCGCGGAGCCAGACATACCGTACGCACCCTGCCGCCCTCTTCGCCAATCCCGATGAAGTACGCCCGCGGCAGCCCGCCGCGTACCAACACCCCCGTGCCGCTGTGCCGTGCATACGAGTAATACGAAGCGCCCACCGCCACGGCCAGATCCAGATCCTGATTCTCGAAAACAACCGGCCGCGCGCCGTACCAGCTTCCCACCACCTCGGTGACGCGATCCCGGCAGACCTCCGGAATAAAGAACCCGCCATTGAACAGAATGGCGTCGATCTTCTCGACCCCCGCGCTGCCGAGAAAGGCTGCGAGATGACGCGTGACCGCGGGATCAGAAACATAAGGAAGCCCCAGCTCGCGAAAGAGGCTTTTTTTCTCGTCCTTCGGTTGATCGCCCAACGCGCACACCGGGAGAAAGCCCTCGAGCGTCAGCTCCAGCACTTCTTCCCGTAGGATCTCCGTCCGCAGCGTTCCCCCGATCAGCGAAGATCCGCCGCCCAACACCGTAATCTCCACGCTCTTCAAATCGGGATTGGTTAAGAGTTGTTCTTTGGCCGAGGCGCACTGCCGCCGCAACGCACTGCGCTGCCGCACCGATAGCGGCTTGCCGATCTTCGCTTCCACCAGCCACGCCAGCGTCAGATCCAGATTGTCGCCGCCCAGCAGCAGGTGCTTTCCCACTGCCGTGCGCGTGAAATGGACCATGTCGCCTTCCCGGCTGACACGGATAACGGTAAAGTCGCTGGTGCCGCCGCCCACGTCGCAGACCAGCACCATCTGCCCGTCGAACAAAGACTTCTGCGATTGCGAGAGATGGTTGGCGATCCACGAGTAGAAGGCGGCAGCCGGCTCTTCCAATAGCGTCAGTTTCTCGATCCCGGCCTCTCGCGCCGCCATCACCGTCAGCTCGCGCGCCTCCTCGTCAAACGAGGCCGGCACCGTCAGTACGACATCCTGATCGGCAATCGGCAGGTCCGGATGCGCCTTGTTCCACGCGTCTCCAAGATGGCCGACGATGCGCGCCGACACCTCTACCGGAGACATGACGCGTCCGCCCTCCTGCGCATCCCATGGCAGAATCTTTGCCGTCCGGTCGGCTTCGGCGTTGGACAGCCAGCTCTTCGCCGAGTGCACGGAACGCGTAGGCACCAGCGCGCCCTGCTCGCGAGCATACGTGCCGGCAATCTGCGTATCGGCAAGATATAAGAAGGAGGGCAGCGTGCGCCGCGATTCCATTCGCCCTTCCGCCACCAGTTGCGGCACGTCGAGCACATGAATTGGCGGAAACTCCGCTTCCCCCGCTTCCCGCGGATCGACGTAAGCCAGTGCGGAATTGGTGGTGCCGAGGTCGATTCCGATGTTCACCTACGCCACCCGCTCGCGGACATTGAATTCCAGTTTCCAGCGGCGGCCGTCGCGGGCCACGCAGAATAACTGCAGCACGCCCGTCTCAGTGACGTTCGATTCCAGCGACACGCGCACGATCTCACCCGCATTTCCCGACCCATCCAGCGTCACTTCCACCGGAGCCAGTTCTTCCAGCTCGTCCGCGCTCCAGCTGTCGAGCATCACTCCCGGCTCATCATTCTTGCGTGCCGCCGAACACAAAAAGCGGAAGTCCGCCGGCTCGCCCACAATCAGGCCGAACTCCCGTTCCGGGAATCCGTGCGACGTCCCTTCCTCCATGCCGAAGGGAACCACGGTAAGCGCCTTCATCGGCGGCGCCGCGCCGGGGATGGCGGGCATCGCGGTCTCGATCCCGACGTAATAGGTGCGGGGAACCCCGCCCCGGATGCGCACGCCGCGGCCCTTTCGCGCTAGCCCGTAATACGCGGCCCCGCGCGACACCGCATGCATCAGATCCTCTCCATGCAGCGTTTTCACCGGCTCCATACCTTCTTCGCCCAGCCATTGATTGAGCACTTCCATCAGCCGTTCGCGGACCATCGTCGCCCGCAGGACACCGCCATTAAACAAAACATGCGTGGGAGCCGCCATGCCGCTGCCCGTGCGCCGCACCACGCCGTGCTCCACCTGCGATGCCTGCTGCCGCAAAAACCGTGCGAGCTGCCTCGTCATCGCCGCGTCGGAAGCATACGGCAATCCCACTTCCTGCAAGGCCACCCGCCGCTGCCGTAAGGGCATGTCCTGGCTCGATACCTTGGGCAGGAACCCATCCAGAATCGTCCACTCCACATCGGCGCGCGCCAGTTTCGCTTTGATCGTACCGCCTACCAATCCCGTACCTCGGCCGAGGATGGTGACCCCGAAATCCGCGGCCTTATTCCCTTGTTCGAGCAGTTTTTCCTTGCCCACCCGGCACTGCTGCCACAGCGCATGGAACTGCATCATGTCGAGCTTGGTGTTCTTCTCCGCCAGTTGCTGCTCAAGGACCCGCGCCAGCGCCAGGTCAATGTTATCGCCGCCCAGCAGGATGTGGTCTCCAACAGCGACCCGCTCGAGATCCAATTCGCCTTCGCGCTCGGTGACCGCGATCAACGTGAAGTCGGTGGTGCCGCCGCCGATGTCCATCACCAGGATCAGGTCTCCTACCTTGACCCGCTCCCGCCAATCAGGATGCCCTTGAAGCCACGCGTAAAACGCCGCCTGCGGCTCTTCCAGCAGCGTCACAGTTCCGTAGCCCGCTTCTTCCGCGGCGCGCTGCGTCAATTCCCGAGCCACCGCGTCAAACGAGGCAGGCACCGTCACCAGCACCTGCTGCCCGGTGAACGGCGCTTCCGGATTCTTATGATCCCAGGCGTTGCGGATGTGCTCCAGGTACCGCCGCGATGCTTCCACAGGCGAAACCTTACGTGTCCCCTCAGGCGCATTCAGCGGCAGGATCGCCGAAGTCCGGTCCACTCCGCTGTGCGACAGCCACGACTTCGCCGACGTGACCAGACGGTTCGCACGCTCCACCCCTCGCTTGTGGGCAAGCGTACCCACCAACACCCCTGGCTCGGCCCCCCACGGCAATTCGAGTGACCCTTCGGGAAAATCCTTGTCATCCGGCAGGTAAAGCGCGCTCGGCAGTAACGGTTCCTCCCCTACCTCGCCCGGATTCACCAGTTGCGGGATGGGAAACATCTGAACTTCCGGCAGCGTCAGCGAATCTTCGATCTTTCCGCTATCCGCCCAGGCGACGGCACAGTTCGTGGTGCCAAGGTCGATTCCAATGACAAAACGATTAGACATCAGGCTTGCTATTCGATTTCGATTTCCGCGGGCGCGACAATGGTCACGTCCTGCTTAGCGGCAATGGCGGGCAGTTCGACGCTCTCCGCTTTCCAGCCGCGATGGCGCAGCGTGCCGCCCTTGGGCGGCGGGCCCGTGGGGACGTTTCCCAAAAACTTCACCGCGCCGGATCCTCGCGCGGCCGAGCTGTTGGTGAACGTACCTTCGACGGCATCGATCACCGGTACCAGCTTCACATACCGCGTCAACGACGCCTTGCTTTGCTCATGCAACGATCGCACCGCGGCGCCCACCTGATCGTCGCTATAGCCGGAAATATCTTCCATCAGGAAATCGATGATCCGCGAATCCCGTTGCAGGATCCCTAATATCTGCAACGCGCCGTCACTCATCTTTACCAGAGGGGGCGGAGGCGGCGCGGGCTTCTCCTTCACGGGTTTGACATAACCGAAGGCTGCCGCAATGTCGGCGGCCAGTTCGCCGCCGAACAGGATGCCGAAAAAACTGCGGAATGCGAGTGAAATACGACTCAAAATGAAGACCTCATCGGGACTTGGGTGACAGGGCTGCCAACTCTATCTTTCAGGATACAACGCGCGGAGCGGACTCTCCGGCATCCCTCTTCACGACAGCCGCATCGCGCAGCTTTGCCAGCTCCCGCCGCGCCACCTCGCCCCAACTGCTCCCCGGATCCAGCTTCAAATAGGCCCGCCAGTGACGCACTGCTTTCATCACCTGGCCACTGCGCTGGCACAGCAGGGCCATATTGTAATGGGCGTCGGCATAGTTGGGAGCGATGCGCAGAGCAGCGCTGTAGTGATGGAACGCGGTGGCGAGATCCCCGCGCTCATCGCAAAGATTGGCCAGGTTGAAGTGTCCCAGCGCGTATTCGGGCTCGATCTCCAGCGCCCGCTTATAGTAGGCTTCCGCCTGTTTCCATTGCTTGGCATGAAACTGGATCGTGCCCAGGTTCACCAGCGCCCCGACACAATCGGGATTCAACTGCAGAGCCTTCTCATACGCCCCCACGGCCTCATCCGCGGACAGCCCCGTTTGCTCGAGCTCCAGTCCGCGCTGGAACCAGTCGGCAGCCTGCGCGATCTTATGCTTTTCCCGCGCCTGATCCTTTCCGGTTGTCTTCTGAGAGGGAAAGGACAGCAGGCGGCTGATGTCCTGCGGATCAAAGTTGAACAGCAACTGCCCGGAACTGGTTTCCATGCGCTGGCCGTCCACCAGCACGTGGACCTGGTTGCGTTCGAGCATTACCGAGACCTGGTTCAGAGGATCCGTGATCCCCGCCAGCTTTTGCCGGATCTCTTCAAACACAGCCGCAATGCGCTTCGGTCCGAGTCCCGCCTGCTGCAGCCGGGCCAGCGTCTGCAGGGCTTTCAAATCGGAAATCGAGTATCCTTCCCGTTTACTCTGCAGGCCGGCACGCTCCCAGATTCGAAGCTGCCGTTCCGAAATGCTGGTGACGCGCAACACTTGTTCACGGGTGTATGCTTCCTGAAACTGCGGTCGCGACACCGTTGGATTGTAGCATGTAGATTATGGCCATAGACTACAAAGCGGAGCTGGTTGGGGTGTTGGGTCAGCCGGTGGCGGAGAACCCCACCGGAATCATGCTGGAGGCCGCTTTCGCGGCGTGCGGCTTGCATTGGCGGTACCTCACCATCGAAGTTTCTCCGGACCGTCTCGCTGACGCCATCACCGGTGTGCGCGCGTTCGGAATGCGGGGAATCAACCTCACTATCCCGCACAAAGTTGCCGTGATTCCTTTCCTCGACGAGCTGTCGGAAGAGGCCCGCCTCATTGGAGCGGTGAATACGGTTCGGCGGGTGGACGGCAAACTGATTGGCGAAAATACCGACGGCAAAGGCTTTCTGCGCGGCCTGCGGCAGGATGCCGGGATGGATCCCAAGGGCAAACGCGTAGTGCTGTTGGGGGCGGGCGGAGCGGCCCGGGCCATCGCGACCGAGTTGCTGTTAGCCGGCGTCGAGGATCTGCTGCTGGTGAACCGAAGCGTAGATCGCGGCTCCGCGCTGGTGGCGCATCTGCAAATCGGCGTGATCCGTTTCGAGCCCTGGACCGGCGCCTACCTCGTACCGCCGGACGCCGACATCCTCGTGAACGCCACCTCCATCGGCCTCTACCCTGACGTCGGCGCCATGCCGGACATCAGTCTGGCGGCGGCCAAAAGCGATCTGCTGGTGTGTGACGCCGTCTTCAATCCCCCGCTGACACGGCTGCTGGCGCTGGCGAAGGATCGCGGGATGCCAACGCTCGACGGCCTCTCCATGCTCGTCTATCAGGGCGCCATTGGATTTGAGTTATGGACCGGCGGAAAAGCCCCGGAAGCGGTGATGAAGGATGCGCTGCTGGCAGCGGGAAAGTAGCCGAATGTTAATTCTGTGCTACAATCTCGCACCAAGGCGGATTGCGAAATCCGCGGTAAAGGGAGGCTTTATGAGGTTTCGACATTCAGCTTGGGTCGTGTTTTTGTTGATAGCGGCTACAGCCACGTTGTCCGCGCAGACAGCGACAGGTAACATTATCGGTAACGTCACGGACGCATCTGGAGCAATCGCTCCAGGCGTCGAAATCACGGTTGTAAATCCTGCCACCGGTTTTTCCACGAAAGTAATTGCCGATGAGCAGGGAATCTACCGCGCGTTTTATCTGGCCCCGGGAACCTACAACCTGAGTTTCCAGAAGGCTGGGTTCAGCACGCTGCGGCAAACCGACGTCGTCCTGCGTTCGAACGACACGCTCACGATTAACGCGCAGCTCCAACTCGGCAGCGTGGTCGAAAATGTCCAGGTGACCGCCGCCACGCCGCTGCTTGAGACCGCCACATCCACCACCGGTACTGTTCTGGCGGGAACCCAAATGAATGCCATCCCCATCATGCAGCGCTATACCTGGATGACCATGTACCTGATGCCCGGCGTGACCAGCATGAACGGGTTTCACATCGCCGGCGCGCGTGATCGGGGCATCGGTTACCAGTCGGATGGCATCCCCGCCACCGAGCCCATCCGTAGCGGTGTGGCAACCAACCGAATCATGTCCACCACCAACAACGCCATTGAAGAGGTCAAGATGGTGACCACCGTGCTGCCCGCCGATAGTGGACATTCGGCCGGCGGGATGCTCAGCATCACCTTTAAATCGGGAACCAATGACCTGCATCTGGAAGCCGAAGACCGTTACATTAACAATCCGCTGCTTCATCGCGCCTATTTCAATCTGCTGCGCCCCACGGCTCCGTTCAACTATCACGAACTGTCCGGGTTGTTGAGCGGCCCAGTCTATCTTCCAAAACTCTACAACGGCAAGAACAAGACGTTCTTCCTGTTTGGCTGGTCCCGGCACCACGAGAAATATAATCAGCAGGTGTTCGCCGACGTGCCGGACGCCGCCATGCTGGGTGGCGATTTCTCATTCGGCGGCCAGGGCTTTCCAATTTTCGATCCGGCCTCGACCAGACAGAATGCCGGCGGCCAATGGGTTCGCGACGCCTTTCCGGGAAACGTGATTCCGAGAAACCGCATCGACCCCGTCGCCGCGAAATTCCTCAGCTTCCAACCGTGGGCTACACCAAACAATCTTGGCAACGCGGGATTTGTCGATCGCACCGGTCCCCACCAGAACTTTGGCACGGAATCGAAGTATCGCTCGTACCGCACCCGCTGGGACACCAAGATCGACCACGTCTTTAACGATAAGAACCGGCTGTTCGGCCGCTATTCGCATGCGCGCAACCGCGCCTGGGGCAATGCGATTGCGATCAATTGGGAGCTGCTCGACGGCAATCGCGTCATGACGCCCAGCGATCAGATCAACAACGTCATTTCGGATACTCATATTGTCGGACCAAGGCTCATTCTGGAAACCCGGCTGGGCATGAACCGCCGCAAGGAATCGCGTACCCCGCTGGGAATCGGCGAGAACTGGGGCCAGCAACTGGGAATTCCCGGCATCAGCGGCGAAACGTTCCCGTCGTTCTACAATTCCGGTGGTGGCGCATTCTACTCCGCCAGCATGCCGCGCGGATCGTATTATCATGTCACGGAGAATTTCACCGTGCAGGAAAACCTGACCATCATTCGCGGCCGCCATGCTATGAAAACCGGCTACGAATTTGTGCGCACACGCGCGAACACCCGGGCGGAATCCCTGCCGGCCGGCGTCTACCGCTTCGGCGGCACAGAAATGCCGTTCACTCCGAATACGGGGAACGATTTCGCGGCCTTCCTGCTAGGGTCGGTCGTGCGCGCCGATTTCAATACGGCGCTCGCCAACTGGCTGCCTCGCTGGGGGAGCCACGCGGCCTACATCCACGACGACTGGACGTTCTCGCCCAAGCTGACGTTTAACCTGGGTCTCCGCTGGTCCTACGAATCGCCGTTCACTACCAAATACGGCCAACACAGCCAGTTTGATCCCAATGCGATCGATCCGCTCACCGGGTTAAGAGGAGCGATCACTCACCCGGGTACCAGACTGTCGAAACGTGATCTGAACAACTTCCAGCCGCGCGTGGGCATGGCGTATAAGATCAACAATAAGACCGTATTCCGCGGCGGCTTCGGCCTTACGACGGTAGACCTTTACACCGTGGGACTTGATCAGAACTTCGAAGAGTATTTCACGGCAGTGACGCGACAGGCGCCGCCGGGCGATCCGCGTTCAATTTTCAACATCAGCCAGGGCCCCGGCCCCATCCAATATCCGATTCTGGCCAACGGTACTTCGCCCTTCGTGGGAGCCAATTATGAATCGCGGAACGCCACCCAGTACGATCCCAACATGCGCAGTCCCTATACCATGAACTGGAATGGCACGTTGCAATATCAATTCGCAAACACGTGGCTGATGGAATTGAGCTACCAGGGTTCCTCCGGCGTCGGTCTGCTCAACGCCTGGAACGCGAACGTGATCCCGCTCAACATCTCGACCGACCGCGCCACGCTCGACTCGATATTTGTCAATCAGCAGCGCTTCCGGCCCTACACGAACTTCGGGAACGTGAACTTGTGGAGCAATTTCGGACACTCCAGTTTCCACTCAGGCACCGTCAAGTTCGAGAAGCGGTTCGCGAGGGGCCTCATGATGACGTCCTTCTATACCTTCAGCAAGGCGATTGATGAATCCGACAACGACGGCGTCGCCACGGGCGTTACCTATTACAACCGTCGTCTCGAGAAAGCCCGCGCGGGCTTCGATCTACGCCACCGCCAGGTGACTTACCTAACCTACGACCTGCCGTTCGGAAAAGGCAAGAAATGGATGAGCGGCGGCGGCATCAAAGACTATATCCTTGGCGGCTGGAAAATCGGCTGGATTCAAACCTTCCAGAGCGGGACACCGGTCGACTTCGTGATCGCCGGCAGCCCCAACCGCTATCTCCCCGGCACCGTGCGGCCGAACATTCAGGGAACCTACGACCAGATCCCAGTGGATGGCTGGACCATTGGCGACCGCTTCAATAACAGTTTGAAAAACGCCATGTGGAACATCGGCGCGTTTTCGAACCCGGCTGCTTATACTCCGGGAGCCATGGGCCGGAATGTTATCGAAGGTCCGGGCCTCAACTGGTCGCAGGGCAACCTCGCCAAGACGATCACGGTCAAGGAAAGATACAATCTGGACGTGCGGTTCGACATCAACAATATATTTAAATCGCCGAACTTCAGCAATCCATCGTCGAGCGTGAATATCGTGAACCCCGGTCTGTTTGGCAAGCCGACCGGCACGGTTGGCGGGTGGTGCTGCCTGGGCGGCCAGTTTACCGGCCTACTGGTGGTCAAGCTGTGGTTCTAACAGCTTGGCGGGTATGTTTCAGGAACCGAAGACGTACACGGCGGTCGCATAAACATTTCTCAGGCGCTCTATCAGATCGCAAAGGCCACGGATTGACGATCGGGACCTTCGTAAAGCTTCAATAGATGCGGAGCGGCCGTGCCGCATGCTTGACAGTCGCTGCCCACAGTCGAGACCATGGTCGCTTGGAATGTTGTTGACGTTGTCCGCAGTACTGTTTTCTGCCGCCCTCGCCGGTAAGCAACCCCCAATCCACTTTGAGCCGAATGTCGGACAGGCGGCGCCCGAAGTTCAAGTGGTAGGCCGGGCGGGGAGGTACACCCTGCTTCTGGCGGGGAATGAGGCGCAGTTCGTCGCGGAAGGTGCCTCCGTTCGGATGCGGCTCTCCGGCGCTTCCCGCTCGCGGCCAATCTCCACCGCCCGGCAGCAGGGCGTCAGCCACTACTACCTGGGCTCGCGCCAAGAGAACTGGCACACCAATGTGCCGCACTTCCAGAGTGTGCGGTGGGCGGCCATTTACCCCGGCATCGATCTTCTCTATTACAGCAATGACCGTGAAATCGAATACGATTTCATTCTTGCCCCGGGCGCCGATCCAAAACAGATTGCCCTGCAGTTCAGCGGTTACCGCTCCATTGCTGTGAGTGCTGACGGAGCCCTCCGCGTGCAGACAACCAGCGGCGAATGGATCAAACGGAAGCCGCTGGCTTACCAGCAAGCGCGAGGCAGGCGCCTCCCGGTAGACGCTCGCTTTCTAATTAAAGACAACACGGTCCGCTTTGCATTGGGCAGCTATGACCCTTCGATGCCGCTAACAATCGATCCCCGCGTTGCCTACTCGACCCTGCTGGGAGGCAATGGCAACGACGAAGCCCTCGGCATCGCCGTCGATTCGGCAGGCTCGGCCATCCTCACCGGCAACACGACCTCTACCAACTTCCCGGCCTCCCGTCCTTCCTTGAACGCTCTCGGCTTTGTCACCAAACTCAATCCGGCGGGCAGCGCGATTGTTTATTCCGCCTACCTCGGCGGCGCCGCCAATACCTACGCTACCTCCATCGCCGTGGATGCGGCGGGCAACGCCTATATCTGCGGGCAAACCTTTGGCGATTACCCTTTGAAGAACGCGCTTCAATCCGATTACCGCGGCGAAGGCGATCTGTTCGTCACCCCGCTGAGCCCCACGGGGGAAATGATTTACTCCACCTACCTCGGAGGCAGCCAGGCCGACAGCGGACGCATCCGCAACGGCATCCAGGTGGATTCCACCGGTGCCGCCTATGTCGCCGGTTGGACGCAATCGGCCAATTTCCCCCTGGTAAACCCGTATCAAAACACGCTTCGAGGCTTGCGGGATGCCTTTCTTGCCAAGATCAATCCTGCCGGCAGCGCTCTGATCTTCTCCACCTATTTCGGCGGTAACGGCGAAGAGTTCACAAACGGCTTGGCCCTGGATCCCAATGGCAATCCCGTAATCGTCGGACGCACGGACTCCGCGAATCTCCCCACCCGCGGCGCCCTTCAGAACCTGCTGGCCGGCTTTTTCGACGGGTTTGTCGCCAAATTCAACCCCACCGGATCGGAGCTTCTCTACTCCACCTACTTCGGTGCGGGTGGCCTGGATAGCATTGACGGCATTGCGATCAACTCTTCGGCGGCCTACCTGCTCTTCGGCGCAATGGGCTCTCCGGGCCTGCCGGCGCAGAGCGCGGGAAGCTTCCTCCGACGGCTCACGGAAGGTGGCGGCTTCACCTCTTTGATGACCTTAAGTAATGCGGTCTGGATGACGGCCGCGTTCGATCCCGCCGGCAACATCATCGCCGCCGGGAATAACAATCTGAATTCGATACCGTCCATTCCCGTCGTCGATGCAATCCGCGTAAAGCCGGCCGGCCCACAGCAGATTCTGCTATTTAAACTCAAACCCACCGGCGAGACGATTTTCTCCACCTATTATGGCGGCAGTCATACACAGGTACCGAGCGCCCTGGCGGTCGATTCCGCTGCTTCGATCTACCTGACCGGAATCACCAATTCTTTCGACATCTATGCGAAAGGCCCCGTTCAGCCTCTGCCCGGCGGCGCCCACGACGCGTTCGTGCTCAAACTCGCCGAGGGAGCCACCCAGCGGCTTATCGGTCTGATCGCAAATACCAGTCCCGCCGACCTGCCGACCATTGTTGACGGCAAGACCTATGCAAACGGCGGCGGAGTGCAGGGCCTGGCTGGCGAACTCCACACGATCGGTACCGTGCCGGAATTGATTCAAGGCAACACCAGGTATACGTTTGACCATTGGAGCGATGGCGGAGCGATTTCCCACACCCTTGGCATTCCCCTGCAGGACGACTCAACCATTACCGCCTTCTTCCGCACCGATGTAAAGTTGAACATCCGCCCCGCCCCCCCTCAGGGAGGTTCGGTTTCCATCACGCCCGCTTCCCCCGATGGATATTACGCACCGGATACGGCGCTCACACTTCGGGCAACGCCGGCCCCCGGCTACATTTTCACCGGTTGGAGTGGAGACATCAGCAGCACGGCCAATCCACTCAGCTACAAAACGGAAAACGCCGGCCGCGACATCCGGGCCAATTTTCAATTGACGGATCCCAACCGGCTGCAGCCGCATTACTTTGTAGCCGTGACACCCTGCCGGCTCCTCGACTCCCGCTACGCAACCATGCCCGCGGGATTCGGTCCGCCCGTGCTCGCGGGCGGGGCTTCCCGGGACATCGCCGTACCGTTTGGCCCCTGTGGAATTCCGGCTTCGGCCAAAGCGTATTCCCTGAACATCACGGTGGTTCCGCAGGAACCGCTTGCCTTCCTGACTGTGTGGCCCACCGGGCAGGATCGGCCCGTGGTATCGACGCTTAATTCCTTTGACGGCCAGACGGTGGCCAATGCCGCCATCGTGCCCGCGGGAGCCAACGGTTCCATCAGCCTCTTTGGCACCAATCGAACCCATGTCATCGTCGATATCAATGGTTATTTCACGACCAGTTCCGGTCCGGGCGCGCTGCTGTTTTTCCCGATGATTCCGTGCCGTGTGGCGGACACCCGATCGAACTCCGGCTTCCCAGGAGATTTCGGCCCCCCCTCGGTAGCGGCTCATGTCGTACGCAACATCCCCGTGCTCTCCGGCTCCTGTGCCATTCCCTCTGCCGCCAGGGCCGTTTCCGCCAACTTCACCGCCGTGCCGCAACAAGGGTCGCTCGGCTATCTTAGTGTGTTTCCCAAGGGACAGGTGCAGCCCGCCGTATCGACGCTGAACTCTCCCCTAGGCCAGGTAAGGGCGAATGCCGCCATCGTGCCCCTGGGAGCCGGCGGCGCAATCAGTCTGGAGTCCGCCAACACCACCGACGTGGTGATCGACATCAATGGTTACTTCGCGCCGCTCAGCGCCGGAGCCGGGCTATTCTACTATCCGCTTCCGCCCTGTCGTGCCGTCGACACCAGAGCCGGGGAAGGCATCGCTTTCGATTTCGGACCGCCTCTGTTGAACGCGCAGGAAACGCGAGCCTTCCAGTTGTCGCAGAGCCTGTGCGCCCTTCCTGTCATCGCCCGCGCCTTCTCTTTGAACGTGACCGTAGTCCCGCGCGGCCCGTTGGCATTTCTTGCGCTCTGGCAATTTGGCCAGGTCCGCCCGCTGGCCTCCACGTTGAATGCCTTCGAGGGCCAGATTCTGGCCAACGCGGCGATCGTGCCCGGAAACCTCGATACCCGGATCAATGTCTTCGCGGTGAACCCCACCGATGTCATCATTGACGTGAATGGGTTCTTCGCGCAGTAAGCTACTGGATGATTCCGCCGCCGGTATTGGCTCCCGGGGCGGGCTCTAGCCGGATTTCGCCAAAAGCGGCTTCGTACTCTTTCAGATTCTGCTGCATCACATTCAACAACGCCTTCGCCTGCTGCGGGCTCAGGTAGATGCCCTGAAAATTCTGAATGGTCACGCTGTCGCTGGCGTTCTGCTGCACCAAACCGAACATCAGAAAGAAGTCCCAGAGGTTCGCCCTTACCTGGACGCTGTTGGCATAGCTTTCCCGGTAATCGGGACGCTGGACCAGGTCGATTTTCGGCGGCTGATTCTGTTGTGACATGAAGGGGTGGGAGGACAGGCGAGATTTGGCGGGGACGACGGGGCTCGAACCCGCGACCTCCGACGTGACAGGCCGGCGTTCTAACCAGCTGAACTACGTCCCCGCGCTTGTATCACTCTAACATGAGGGAAGGCGGAATCTCAAATCCGGTAGAATCAAAGATCTATGATCAGACGTTCCGACCCCGCCCTGGATGCGCTCGTTTCGCAAGACGCCGTTGTTGAAAAGCTCGCCGCCGGCTTCGTTTTTACCGAAGGCCCCATTTGGCTGCCGGAAGGCCATCTCCTGTTCAGTGACATTCCCGAGAATACGATTTATAACTGGACACCCTCATCCGCGACGCTCGAGGAGTTCCGCAAGCCCAGCGGATTTGATGGCACGGGGGCTCCCAAAGGGGCATTCATCGGCTCCAACGGCCTGACCCTGGATGCCACAGGGCGGCTGACGATTTGCGAGCATGGCAACCGCCGCGTCACCCGCCTGGAGCATGACGGATCGCTTACCGTGCTGGCATCGCACTATGACGGCAAACGCCTTAATAGTCCCAATGACGTGGTCTATAAATCCGATGGCGCCATGTACTTCACCGATCCTCCCTATGGTTTGGTGGCGCAGGACAAAGACGCCGCCAAGGAACTGGATTTCAATGGCGTGTATCGTTGGAAGGACGGGGTTCTGACGCTGCTTCATCGGGAGATGACCCGTCCGAACGGGCTGGCGTTTACGCCTGATGAACAGTTCCTCTACGTGGGAAATTCCGATCCGGAGCGCAAGATCTGGATGCGTTTCCCGATTCTCGCCGACGGCACCTTCGGGCAGGGCTCGCTCTTCGCCGATGTGACGGAACGGAAAGAGCCCGGTCTTCCCGACGGCATGAAGATCGACATCAACGGCAATCTTTACTGCACCGGGCCCGGCGGAATCCACGTGTTTACCGCCGCGGGAAAGCACCTCGGATTAATCGCGCTGCCGGAGATTCCCGCCAATCTGCACTGGGGCGACGCAGACGCTCGCACGCTGTACATCACGGCCCGCACCGGGCTATACCGGATTCGCATGACCGCGACGGGCATCCGGCCGTAGGTTGGCTTACCCAAACATTTTTTGCCAAAGATGTTTTTTTCATCACCCCGCCGGGGGCGCTCTCCGTTATCATAGAAGTCAGAATCGAAAGGAGTCCGTTTGCCCGTTATCGCTCTTCTCCAGATCCGGCTGCTCGATTTGATCAACCTGGAGAAGCCCATTCCGCTGGCCGTCCTGGCAATCCTGGTGGTGTTTTCCCTGCTCTCCTGGACGGTGGTGTTTTCCAAGTGGAATATGCTGAGAAAGGCGCGCGCGGCCAACAGCAGCTTTCTCCGGGCGTTCCGCAAATCCACCGCCATCGACACGCTGGCGCTGGCGGTGGAACAGTTCAAGGAATCCCCGCTGGCGGCCGTCTTCTCCTTCGGATACGAAGAAGCCGACCGCCAGGTGAAAGCGCTCGGTCAATTGCGCAACAAGACCGCCATTGAACGGATGGTGCAACTGGGCATCAGCCAGGAAACGTCGGCGCTCGAATCGCAGATGAACTGGCTCGCGACCACGGCAACCGTCTCTCCTTTTATCGGTCTCTTCGGAACCGTCTGGGGTATCATTGAAGCATTCAACGCTTTAAGCATGGGTGGAGCCGCAAGTCTGCGCGCTGTGGGGCCGGGCATTGCGGACGCGCTGGTCGCCACCGCCATGGGCCTCGGCGCAGCCATCCCTTCGGCCATTTTCTACAATCACTTCGGCCATGTCATCAAGGATATGGGCATACGGATGGATGAGTTTTCCCTGGAGTTCATGAATCTGATGGAGCGTACGTTCGAGGAATAGCGGCAATGGCATTTTCCATGGGAGCGGCATCACGGGGCCGGCGCGGACGCGGGATGAGTTCCATGTCCGAGATCAACATCGTGCCGCTGGTGGACGTCGTGCTCGTGCTGCTCATCATTTTCATGCTCACGGCGCAGGTCATGGAATTCGGGCTCCAGATCGAAGTGCCCAAAGTAAAGCAGGAGCAAAACAGCGCTCAGGAACTGCCCGTGCTCTCGATCACCAAGACCGGCAATATCTATTTGAACGAAGCTCCCGTGAAGATCGACGACATCCGGGAGGCCGTGATCAAACGCTTTGGAGACAAGACCGAGGCGGTGTATCTTAAGGCGGACAAGAATATCACCTGGGATGTGCTGGCGCAATACGTTTCCGCCATCTCGGCTGCGAAATTTCACGTGCGGCTGGTAACGAAACCGGAGGACATCGCCGACAAAAGGCGGCGATAATAATCCATGGTGGCCTACGCGGATATCTTCGAGCGGGAACCGGAGCTGAAAAAGCCTTTTGCCGCCGCGTTGACGTTACACCTGGTCCTCACCGGTGCGCTGGGCGGATGGTCCTGGTGGCAGGGACGGGCGCGGGACACCTTCGGCGATCCGAATACCATTCCTGGCGCCGGGAGCATCACCACCGTGGACACGATTCCCATGCCTCCCAAACGCGGTCCCGAGAACCGCTTAGCCAATGACACCGAGTCGCAAGTCCCGGTCAAACCCAAGCCGGAAGCCAAACGCGTGGAGCCGGATGACCCGGATGCCGTCTCCCTGGATCGCCGCAAGAAAAAACTCAACAAAAAAGAGAAGCCGAAGCCGCTGCAGGCGCGAGTCTATACGCCCGCTCCGGTTTACAAACCCAACCAGGTGTTCAGCAATACTGGTCCCGCCGCTGCTACACCGATGTACAGCACCCCGGGCGGCGGGGGAGTGGGAATGGGCGCGGGCAATCCGTTCGGTGAGCGGGGCCTCGGCTGGTACGCGGACCTGATCCGCCGAGCCATCGGGGAAAAGTGGCGTACGCAGGATGTGGAAGCGCGCATGACGGACGGGATGGTAGTCGTCACCTTCGATATTCACCGCAATGGCCAGGTCACGAACGTACGCGTGGCGCAGCGCAGCGCCAACTACACGCTCGACACCTCCGCCATGCGGGCGGTCCAGGAAGCCAGTCCGCTGCCGGGTTTGCCGAAGGAATTCCCGCGGAACACAGCCTCGGTCGAATTTCAGTTTCAACTTAAGCGATGAAGAAAACTCTTATATTTGGTCTGTTCTCGGTGGCGTTACTCACGCTGGCGCAGCAGGCGGACATCTCTGTCGGAATTCTCGGCGGTGAGCGCGCCGTAATCGCCATTCCGGAATTTCGCGGCTCCGGCGAGGCGCAGAAATTCATGGGCGCCTTTAACGAGACCTTGAACGATGAGATCCGCGGATCCGGGTTTTTCAAGATGGTTCCTCTCAGTTTGATGCCGCGCAGCAATCCGCAGACGCCGCAGCAGATTCAGGAGTCCGCCAAAGGCACCGGGCTGGCGCTCTCCGACTGGTCTTCCCCGCCGGTCTCGGCCAACTATCTGGCCTTCGGCTACACGGGGATCCAAAATGATCAAGTGGTGCTGTTCGGCTATCTTTTCGATATCGCCAACAGCAAACAGGTGATCGGCAAGTTGTACTTTGGTCCCGTTACCGAACGCGGATTGCGGCAGGTGGCTCGGGAATTCGCGGCCGACATCCTGAAGTTAGTGGGCGCGGAAAGCCTCCTCGGCTCGCGCATCTTCTTCGTTTCCAAACGCACTGCCGGCGATAAGCAAATCTGGGTCATGGACTACGATGGCTCCAGCCAAAAAGTGTTCGCGCCCTACCGTGAGCTCTGCACCATGCCCACCGTGTCTCCCGATGGTACCAAGCTGGCCTTCACGCGCCTGACCGCCGCCGGTCCGCAGCTCACCATTCACGCCACGGAAACCGGGCGGCGGTTGAATTTCCTGAACCCCTCTGGCTCGTTCAACTCAAACCTGAGCTTTGCCCCGGATGGTTCCAAGGTCGTCTTTGCCTCCACCGTCGGCGGGTTCCCGCAGCTCCATATCGCGAATCCCGATGGCAGCGGCCTGCACCGGCTATCCAACACTCGCGCCATCGAAGTGGAGCCCAAAATCAATCCCAAGACCGGTACCGGCATCGTGTTCGTGTCGGGCCGCAGCGGACCCCAGCAGATTTATAAAATGAACATCGACGGCGCCGACGTGACCCGGCTCACCTCCGGCGAGGGACAGGCCAGCAACCCGGCCTGGCATCCCAACGGAAAGCTCATCGCCTTTTCCTGGACCCGCGGGTTTGCGCCCGGCAATTTTAATATCTTTATCATGGATGTAACCACGCAGAAGCTCGTGCAGTTAACCCACGGCCAGGGGAGAAACGAAAACCCGTCCTGGGCGCCCGACGGCAGGCACCTTGTTTTTTCTTCCAATCGCAGGGGAGGGATGCAGATATATAGTATGCTTGCCGATGGCACCGATGTACGACAGTTGACCAGCGCGGGCATCAACGAGATGCCTGTGTGGAGCAAGCAGTAAAAAATTTCAGGAGAGACAGCGATCCCGCTTTCCGCGGGGTTTCTAGGAGGCAGGTTTCAGGATGAGTAAACGAAAGATTGGAACATTACTACTAAGCGTTTCGTTGGCGTTTTTTTCGCAGGGTTGCCGGAAAAAGGGACCGGCGCCGCCGCCACCGCCGCAACCGAAGCGGGAAGAGCCGGCCCCACCGCCCAGGGCGGAATCGCCAAAGCCGGTGATTGCCACCTTCACCGTGGAGCCATCGAGCATTGAGCGCGGCCAGTCCGCCACCTTGCAATGGTCCACCACCAACGCCACTTCTTCGAGCATTGACCAGGGTATCGGCTCGGTGCCCGCCAACGGCACGGCTAGGGTTTCGCCGTCCAACACCACAACCTACCGCCTCACCGCTACCGGCCCCGGCGGCGAAGTGAGCCAGACGGTCACGTTGCGTGTGGCGGATGCGCCACCGCCCCCACCGCCTACCCGGGAACCGTCCATGAGCTTTTCCGAGCGCGTGTCGCGCGAGGTTCAGGATGCGTTCTACGACTATGACAAGAGCGAAGTCCGGGAGGACGCCCGCAATGTTCTGCAGCGTAACGCGGAAGCATTGAAAGCCATCTTCCGCACTTACTCGAGCGGCACCGTGATGGTGGAAGGCCACTGCGATGAGCGCGGTTCGGCCGAATACAACCTCGGCTTGGGTGACCGCCGCGCCACCACCGCGCGCGATTTCCTGGTCCAGCTCGGCGTACCCGCCGAACGGCTAAAAGTCGTCAGCTACGGAAAAGAAAGGCCCCAGTGCACCGATTCCAACGAAGGCTGCTACCAGAGGAATCGCCGCGCACATTTTGCTGGGCAATAATGGATTGAGCCGGATTTCACGGGGCCGGAGCGAACCACGCTCCGGTCCTTCCGGCATTACGGGAGGAATATGATTCTGACCAGGCTTTCACTGCCTTTCCTGCTTCTTGTTGCCGTCATGCCCTTGGCGGCTCAAAAGACCAATGACATGATTCGTGAGGTACAGCGCGATCTCGCCGTGGTGCAGCAGGACATCAAGAATCTCAACAGCAAGTTTGACGAAAAGATGGCTGTCATGACCACGCTGCTGCAGCAGGCGCTGGCTGAGGCGGGCGCCGCCAGCAGGGGCGTTGCCGTATTGGACCGGCAGATCAAGGACAGTCTCAAGGAGCAACAGAACCTGGTTGCCGCGCCCGTTGCCGCCTTGGGCAGCAAGGTCGACACGATGGGCCAGGAATACTCCGCCCTGAATGAGAACGTCAAGGAGCTTTCGGGCCGCATGAGCAAGGTGGATGCCAAAATCAATGAGGTGCTGGCGGCAATAAAAACTTTGAAAGAGGCCCCCGCTCCGCCTCCCACCGCGCTTCCGAACAATGCCGGTTCGGCGAACAGCCCCCCTCCGGGGGTTACGGCGGAACAGATCTACAAGCAGGCGCTTTCCGACAAAGAAGGCGGCAACTTCGAGCTCGCCCTGACGGAATTCAAAGATTACCTGCGTTTCTTTCCTACGGCGGAATTCGCCCCCAACGCGCAATTTTACATCGGGGAGATTCATTACTACCAGAAAGACTACGACGCCGCCATCGCCAATTTTGATATGGTGCTGGAAAAGTATCCGGCCAACAATAAGACTCCCGATGCGATGTATCTGAAGGGCCGCGCCCTGACCACGACCGACCGCAAACAGCAAGCCGCCAAGGTCCTGAGGGATGTGATCGCCAACTACCCGAATACCGAAGCCGCGCGCAAATCCCGAGACCTGTTGAAGGCCACCGCGCCCGCCGCCAATCCGTCACGGAAGAAAAATAGAGAATGAGCAGGGTCGTTTTCTTTCTGCTGGCCGCCGGCGTCTCACTCGTAGCCCAGTCCCGATCACCCGCCTCCAATCCGCATACCCTCTACGCCTTTCCCGGCACATCTCCCACGGTGGATGGAACTCTCGAAAGCAAGGAGTGGCAGGATGCCACGCAGTTCTTTGGAGTGAAGAACTGGATTCCGCAATTCTCACCTACCACGCATGCCAGAGATCTTTCCGTTCATGGCTATGTGAAGCATGACGGCAAACGGCTCTACTTCGCCTTTGATGTGACCGATGATGTGCTCTACGGCATCGACACCCCCCGCTGGCTGCCCGATAATAATCCAAAGGCGCACGAGCTGTCTCGCGACGGCTATCCGTGGTTCGGCGATGAAATGGAACTGCTGATCAACGCGACCAACACCTGGAAGGCGGATGAAGGCGCCGCAGGAAATGGCGGAAGCTGGCAAATGGTTTGCAACCTCACAAAGTCCCGGCTGGGGGGCATTGGGGCCGGTGGACTGCTCGAAGGTGAACCGCGCCGCGATATCCAAGCCTGGAATACCTACCGCAAGTGGATCGATACCAAAGCGATGGAATGCGCGGCCAAGCCAAAGCCCCAGGGAAAAGGCTACATTATCGAATGGGCGGTGAATTTCAATCCTTGCCTGGAGGTGGAACCCGGAACCTTTTACTCGCCGGCTTTAGGAAACCGCGCCATGGGGCTGAACATCGCCTTGGGCGACCTCGATGAAAAGCAGAAAGGCGAAGGCAACTTCGGAAGTTTTCACCACGAGGATTGGTTCGCCGGAGCCAAGAACGTGCGGACGCAGCTGCGCCACTGGGGAACTTTATGGATGATGTCCGATCTGTACAAACCACCGCCCCCGAAACCGAAACCGGAGCGGGCCAAAAAGAAATCGCGCAAAACCTCGCGCAAGAAATAGATTATCCGCTGCTGCGGGCAACTCTTACCGAAGACGAGCTGTATCAGCAGTGCCTGCTCGCGCGTTCGCTCGGTCTCAGCACCGTGGTGGTTCGTCCCTGCGATGTGGACTCGGCCGCGCGATACCTGGGGCTGGGGGTGTTAAAGGTGGCGAGTGTGGCCGGCCACCCCTTTGGTACTTCCAACACCGGCGTGAAGGTTTACGAATGCCGTGACCTGCTTCGCCGCGGCATCAAGCAGATCAATGCCTATCCGAATCCCGGCAAACTGCTCTCGCGGCAATTCCAGCATGTGGAAGTGGAACTGATCCAGCTTGCCGACTCCTGCCTGGAGAGCGGAGCTATTCTTAAAATTGTGGTGGACAACCTCCTGCTCAACGATGAAATGAAGATCATCGTATGCCGCATGGCGAAGCGGGTGAATGCCCATTTCATCACGACCACCGCACCGCAGGACTTGGAGCTCCTTCTCAAGCACTGCGGCGACCGGGTGAAGCTCGAATGCGGCGGTGTGAAAACCTGGGAGCAGGCGCGCGTCGCGCTCGCGCTCGGTTGTGCTCATATCTCCACTGTCATGCCGGAAGCGATCCTGACTGAGGCGGAGCGGGTAGCGCCGCCGCAAACATCGTAGCGCCCGAAAGAGGAGCAAGCTCATGGTTGGATACCTCGGATTCCTTTTTGCCGCAGCCCTGGCATCCGCGCAGACTCCCTGCGAACGGCTGAAGGCCCTGTCCCTGCCGAACATCGCGATTACTTCGGCCGAATCCCTCCCCGTCGGCCAACTCCCCGCCCATTGCCGTGTCGCCGCGGTTCTCACTCCGTCCTCAGACTCCCATATCGAGATGGCGCTCTGGCTTCCCGAAAAGTGGAATGGAAAATTTCAGGCTGTCGGCAATGGCGGCTGGGCCGGTACCATCACCTTCGGAACGGGAAATCCCGAAGCGGTGCCGCGCACCATGTCGTCGGCCTTGCGGGAAGGCTACGCGACCGCTTCCAACGATACCGGGCACAAGGGCAGAGGCGGCGATGCTTCCTTCGCGCTCGGACACCCGGAAAAGCTGGTGGATTTCGCCCATCGAGCGGTTCATCAAATGACGGTAAAGTCAAAAGCCATCATCGGCATATTCTATGGCCGTGCGCCGCGGCTGTCCTATTGGAACGGCTGTTCCACCGGCGGCCGGCAGGGATTGATGGCGGCGCAGCGGTATCCGGAGGATTTCGATGGGATCGTCGCCGGAGCGCCGGCAAATTACTGGACTCACCTGATGACGGGGATCATTGCGGCGGCGCAGGCCACCCATAAAGACCAGCCGGGTAACCTGCCCCGCGAAAAATTGATTCTGCTCCATGATGCTGTGCTGCAGTCCTGCGACGCGCTCGACGGGGTTAAGGATGGAGTCCTCGAAGATCCCACGCGTTGCAAATTAGACCCTGTGGCCCTCCAGTGCAAAGACGCCCCAGGGCCGGCGTGTCTGACCGCGGCTCAGGTGGAAGCCGTACGCCAAATGTATCAGGGAGCGGTAAATCCGCGCACGAAGCAGCAGATCTATCCCGGTATGGCCCCTAAAAGCGAACTCGGATGGGATCCCGTGAATGGCTTGCAGCCGCTGGCGATTGCCGAAAGCCACTTCCGCTACATCGTGTTTAAGGACCCAACTTGGAGTTACCAGAAGTTGAACCTCGATGCCGGCGTCGCCTTAGCCGATAAAATCGACGATAGCCTGATTACTGCCATCAATCCCAACCTCCAGCCATTCTTTGCCCGTGGCGGCAAGCTGATCCAATATCACGGCTGGAATGATCAGCAGATCTCCGCCCTGAACAGCGTGAACTACTACCAGAGCGTAGCCGGCCGGCTGGGAAGCAAGGTGAACGACTCCTACCGCCTCTTCATGGCGCCGGGGATGGCTCACTGCAGCGGCGGCGAAGGTCCCAATCAAATGAATCCCATGGGAGCCCTGGAGCGCTGGCGGGAATCCAATGTGGCCCCGGACCAGATCCCGGCCGTCCACGTAACCAATGGAGTCGTGGATCGAATCCGTCCCCTGTGCCCCTACCCTCAAATCGCCGTGTACAACGGCATCGGCACCACCAACGACGCCGCCAATTTTTCCTGCAAAGTGCCTTGACAACGGTCTATCGCAGTAACGCAGTTGGAATCTCGACCATCGTTGATTTGTCATTTTCAATCTCATTCACTCGGTAATTGTAAGTCTCCAGCAGGAGCCGGAACTGCCGAACGACGTTTTTGCGGCTGAACGTGGACATCTCATCGATATTGCCGCCAACGAACGCCTCAACAGAATCTACCGTGATTCGACCGGGGGCTTCCAATTCGGCATTCTGTCTCGCTCCTTCTAACCCACGATGCGGAACGATCAGATATACTCCCAGCCCGTTCCGCAAGTTCTCCTTGCAACGCGCGTATACGCCGAGCATCGGAGCCACGGTCACATGGAAGGCGGTTTCGCCCAAGTGAAAGTCGCCGGGACGGCCCTGCTGCTGATCGGAGGTGCTGTAGGAGAAATTAGGCACTTTAATGTCCGGGTACCGCAACTGAAGTTTGGCGCCGACAAGATACTGAGCGACCGGTCCCTCCTTTCCATCAGCCTTGGCTTTTTCCAGGATCTCGCGAACAGTCTCCCACGCCGTTTTGGATGGGTCGAAGTCAAACTCGAGCCGCTTTCGGGAATGCCAGAGCCGCACTTTTTCGACCAAGTAGGACTGCAAAGCCTTGAGAACGCCAGCACGCTCGGTTACTTCCACACAATCCAGACGGGCGCGCTTAAGAGCCTCTAACATTTGCTCAATGTCGCCTGGGACTCCCCGGTTCGTGCGCCCACCTTCGCTCAAGAAGGGCCGATGCTCATCGAATTTAGCGAGAATGCGCTTCAGGGCGCTGCCGCTCACTCCTCTTACTTGGCCCTTTTGAGGAGCGAGCTGGTAAGAAATACTCAAATCCCATTCGGTTTCCAGACGCTCCAAGACGACAAGCGCGGCCCCGATTGTGCCGCGTGGCGTTCCCCCGGCAGAGGATCGCTTCAGTAAACCCTGGTACCAGGCGTCGAAGTTCGCCAACGCTTGCTCATGAGCGTTCATCCCGGGTCACGCCACCTTGATCGCATGCTGATGGACGAGCTGGGAGAGGGGCGAAAGCAGATGCTGCTCCAACCATCGGACGACAGGCACAGCTAAACCATCTCCCATCAGATGGTAGGCTTCATTGTATTTTTCCGGCAGTTGATACGATTCGGGAACTCCCATGAGCCGCGCCGCTTCACGCGGAGAAAGCAGGCGGGAGCGGATCGAGTTCCCGTTGACAACGATAATGAGTTGACGGCTGGAGCCGCCCGTGGGTGTTCGAAGGCAACCGCTAATCTGATCGAATCGAACCTCGGCCCGCTGCATCCTTATGCCATCCTCGCCAGTCCGAATGCGCTTGTAGATTGTCCCGGCGATTGGTTTGCCGTACGCCTGTGCTTTGCGAACTTTCTCGCGGTTGGTCCGCGACATCAGCGACAACAGCTGTTGCGTCTCTTCCGCCGTGTGCCAGGGCAATTCCTGCGCTTCCACTTCAATTAATTCCGTGATTCCCGCTGTCATCCGCGGCGGCTCCGGAAGTCTCCACCACACCCACAACTCCTTCAAACTTTCCGGCAGATTTCTATAGGCGGTTAGAAGCGCGTTGGAGTGCCATGCCACGCTTGATTCGCCTTGGGTCAGCGGGGGGGGCAAGGGAACGTCGCGCTTGACAGCCACAATAAATAGCCGCGCACGGGACTGTGGCACGAACCGGGCGGCATCCAACACAACTGGTCCAACGCGATAGCCGGCTGCCGTCACGATTTCTAAAATTCTTCTGAAATCTTGTCCGGCGTTCGAAGTGATCGCTCCAGGGACGTTCTCCAAAACCACAATAGGTACGCCTCGTCCGTCTGCGTTCAGCGCCTGGATCAGTTCCCAGAAAGCGTGAAAGCTGCCGCTGCGCGCGCCGTTAAGCCCTTTGCCGTTGCCCGCCAACGATAAATCCTGACAGGGAAACGATGCCCACGCCAATGTCGCACAACCAGGTAGATCCCCGGCCGTCAACTTGGCCACGTCTTCTACTCTAAGCTCTTGAGAAGGCCCAAAATTCAGGCGGTACGCCTCGGCCTTCTTTTCGCAAAGCTCGTTCGCGAAGAGGCAATACCAGTTCTCGCCCAGGCCGAGCCGCGCCATTCCTCCTCCCGCGAAAAACTCGTAAAACCCTTGCATGCCGTTACTCGTGACGCTCGCCAAGAAAGCTCAGCAGCCGCTCTTGCACGCGTTCTTCATTCGTCAATTCGCATTCCCATAAAACCAGGACGTCCCAACCCAGACGCCGCAGACGGCCCTTGTTTGCTCTGTCCCGCCTCATGTTGCGGTCCAGCTTTGGTATCCAGTAACTAATGTTTGCGGCAGGTCGATTTCGGCCTCGACGGCAGGTATGCCCATGCCAGAAACATCCATGCACAAAGATGACCTTAGACCGGCCGGGGAAAACCAGATCGGGTTTGCCGGGCAAATCGCTCCCGTAAAGCCGGTAACGATATCCCATCCGATGAACCACACGTCTCACCAGGATTTCCGGTCGCGTATGTTTGCCGCGAACCCGGCTCATTATCTCGCTTCGCTGGGCTACCGTCAGATTGTCCATCGTTCCATTTGCTTTTCAAAGATTATCACGCTGCCAGGTCTACCGCGGTCTTCTTCTTCTTCGATGCCCCGTGCTGCCAGCAGAATTGGCTCCCCGTAGAAGCCTTGCGTTTACATTGCTTGCCTTCTCTGGTCCGGTGCTGGCAAACCAAAACCTTCCTCGCGCCGTCCTTGCCGATTTGCCCGTAAAGCAGCATCGCAACCAGCGCAAATCTTGCCGTCATAAACATCACTTGCGCCAATAGATCGCCACCCGGGCCGCCATCAGGATTACCAGAATGCCCGCGTAAATCAGCGGATCGAGGATCAGCGCCTTTCCCTGCCACAGAAAATGAATCACCCCTGCCGCGGCACTCACATAGGCCAGCCGGTGCAACTGTTGCCAGCGCTTCCCGCCCATCCACCGGATGGCCGCATTAAACGAAGTAGCCGCCAGCGGAATCATCAACACCCATCCCAACATGCCCGCGATAAAAAACCGCCGGATGGTGAGGTCTTCCACGATGATCTGCCAGTTCCACTGCACATCCCGCGCGTAATAGTGAAGAGCATGAAGTGTGCCGTAGAAAAACGCGAACAGCCCCAGCATGCGGCGGAAGCGAATGATCGGATTAAGCCCGGGGACGCGGCGCAGCGGCGTGATAGCAAGCGATAGCAGCAGAAAGCGTATCGTCCAATCGCCCGTGTACCGCGCCACATACTCAATCTGGTTGAACCCCAGTTGCTTCCGCTGCCATTTCCACGTCAGGTAGATAAGGGGAAGAAGGCTCATCACGAACACGATCCGCTTGGGCCACGACGTCTTCCACATCATCCTTAACTCTCGGCGGGACTTACCGCCTCCGGCGCTTCCACCCGCTCCACCCGAACCCGCGCAATGCGATTGCGGTCCATCTCCTCCACCACAAACCGCCGCCCCTTTTCGTCGACGTGATTTCCGTGGGTGGGGATGTAGCCAAAGCGGTAGAGCAAAAAACCCGCCAGCGTCTCATAGCCGGCCTCCACGGGCAGCTCGATCCCGTACTGTAATTCCAGATCGCGAATCGGGATCGTTCCCTCCACATGCAGTACCGCCGCCGTCTGATGCACCTGCGGCCGCCTCAAATCGTGCTCGTCCTCAATCTCCCCAAACACCTGCTCCAGCACGTCCTCCAGCGTCACCACACCCATGGCGGTTCCGAACTCATCCACCACCATGGCGATATGTGTGTGGCTCTTGCGGAACTCATCCAGCAGTTGTACCACCGGCTTGGACTCCGGGATCACTTGCAGCGGACGCATGATGCGGCGCAAATCCAGCGGACGCACCGGACGCCGCCGCTCCGTGGCAATCCGCCGCTCCTCCCACACCCTTACCAGGTCCTTCACGTGAACATAGCCAACCAGATGTTCCGGCCGTCCATCATAAATCGGCAGGCGCGAATATTGATGCTCATTGGCCACCCGCAACATGTGGTCCAGCGATGCTTCCACCGGCACCGATATTACATGGTTCCTCGGGACCATGATTTCCCGCGTGAGGTACTCCTGCATCTCCAGCAGCCGCTGCATCGCCTGTTCGACAAACCCTTCCAATTCACCCTCGCGCTGGCTGGAACTGAGAATATATTTCAATTCCTCCACCGAATGGCCGCCCGCCTGGCTGCCGCGTACCCCGATTGCCTTTGAAACCACCGCCGCCGACTTTTCGAGCACGATCACGAACGGCTCTACAATCCGGAAAAAGATGAGGATCACCGGAGCCACAATCACCGCCAGCCGGTCCCGCTTTTCAATCGCCACATTCTTCGGAACCACTTCGCCGATCACCACGTGCATATACGTCATCAGCATGTAGGCCGGCACCGCGGCCGCCACCGTAAGCACCTTCTGTAATACCGGAGTAGACATTAAGGGTTGGAGCCAGGCGTGGAACTGCTCCTCGAGCGGCTTCTCGCCCACTACTCCCAGCGCCAGGCTGCACAACGTTACCCCCACCTGCACCACCGAAAGCAGCCGCTCCGAGTTTGCCAGCAGGCTCAGCGCGGCATGCGCCCCGACGTGCCCTTCTTCCGCCAATGCCCTCAGCCGCGAAGGACGGCTCGATACCAGCGCCACCTCGGATGCTGCAAAGAAGGCGTTCAGCCCCACGATGAAAAACATGATCAGGAGGTTGTATCCGAGATTGCTATCCATTAGAACGCCCTATTCTCTCACGCTACAATCGAGCACAGTGAATCGCATTTTGCGTGTGGTCAACCTGACGATCGGCGTACTGCTCCTGCTCGCGGCCGCGTTTACCTTCTGGTATGTATGGCGCCCCCTGCCTCAGATCTCCGGCACCCTTCCGCTCGCGGTGAATCAGCCCGCCCGCATCGTCCGCGACGCCCGCGGCGTCCCCCATATCCGCGCCGCCGGTCTCGACGATGCCCTCTTCCTGCAAGGTTATGTCCATGCCCAGGACCGGTTATGGCAAATGGACGCTCTTCGCCGCCTCGCTGCCGGCGAGCTGTCCGAGGTGCTGGGATCGGCTGCTTTGGAAGTTGACCGGGAAGCCCGCCGTCTGCGCATGAGGCGTACCGCCGAATCGCACTACGCCACCTTGTCCGGTGAAGACCGGAAGGTGCTTTCCTCTTATGCCCGCGGCGTCAATCAGTTCATCTCCACCCACGGAAACAAATTGCCGGTCGAGTTTACTTTGCTCGGCTACGATCCCAAGCCCTGGAGTGTGGTCGATTCCATTCTCATCGGGTTGCAGATGTTTCGCAGCCTGACCGGTTCCTGGAAAGACGAAATCCTCAAACTTACTCTGCTCGGAAAAGGAGACGCCGCAAAGGTCAACTTCCTTCTGCCGGTGCGCACCGGAGAGGAAGTGCAGCCCGGGTCCAATGCCTGGGCGATCTCCGGGAAACTCACCGCCAGCGGCAAGCCGATTCTAGCCAACGACACGCATCTCGAATGGTCCTTTCCGAGCTCTTGGTATGCCATCCATCTCCAGTCCCCTGAGTTGAATGTTGCCGGCTTTTCCCTGCCCGGACTTCCGTACGTGATCATCGGGCACAATGAGCGCATCGCGTGGGGGATTACGAATCTGCACTATGACGTCCAGGACCTTTACGCCGAGAAGTTCGATCCGCAGTCCGGACGCTACCTGTTCAAAGGCCAATTGGAACAGGCGCGCCAGGAGCGCGACGCCATTCGGATCAAAGACCGGGCGCCGGCGGAGAACGCCGTCTGGGTGACCCGTCACGGCCCCATTTTTGTCGACGCCGGCTCCGCCCGGTTCTCGCTCCGGTGGGCGGCTGCCGAGGAGGGGACCTTTCAGCTTCCCTTCCTGGCGATCGGTCAGGCGAAGAACTGGCAGCAGTTCACGTCTGCCTTGAGGCGATTTCCCGGCCCCGGTTCGAATTTTGTTTATGCCGACGTGGACGGCAATATCGGCTATCACGCGGCCGGCAAACTTCCTGTGCGCAAAACCTACGACGGCGGCGTCCCCGCCGATGGAAGCGATGGGAACTCGGAATGGGAGGGGTACATTCCATTTGACGATTTGCCGGCATCTTATAATCCCCCTTCCGGCATGCTGATTACCGCCAATCAAAACCCCTTCCCGGACCAATATCCCTACCGCGTCAACGGTGCCTTCGCTCCCCATTACCGGTCCCGTCAGATACAGGACATCCTGAAGTCCCGTGGCCGATGGAAGCCCGAGGAAATGCTTCGCGTGCAAACCGACGTGTTTTCGTCCTTTTCCCAATTCCTGGCCCGTGAAGTTTACAAGGCTTGGCAGAACAAGGGCAGAAACAACCCGTCCTTTGCCCCCGCGGCCGAGGTGTTAAAAAACTGGGACGGACAGATGCGCCGGGGTCTGTCCGCGCCGTTTCTGGCGAGTCTGATCTTCCAGCATCTGCGCAAGGCGGTTGCCGACCGTGCCGCCCCCGGCCAGGGAGCGTCGTGGGAATCCGCTATTGCGCCCGCCGTCCTCGAAAAGCTGTTGCGTACCCGTCCCAGGGATTGGTTTGACGATTTCGATCAGCTCCTGCTGAGATGTTTGACAGCCGCAATCGAGGAGGGCCAGCGCCTCCAGGGCAACAACATAGCTAAGTGGGACTATGGCCAGTACACGCAATTCTCTCTGGTTCATCCGGTGCTGTCGAGAATGCCATACATTGGTCCGTACTTCCGTCTGGGACCTCAACCGATGGATGGCTCCAGCACGACTGTGAAACAAACCACCCGCCGCCTGGGCCCTTCCATGCGATTTGTAGCCGATCTCTCCAACTGGGAAAACTCCCTGGCAAATATCACCACCGGACAATCGGGCCAGCCGTTATCCGGTCACTTTCGCGATCAATGGGATGCCTACTATAAAGGCCGTAGCTTCCCGATGGAGTTTAGCAAGGTCTTAGCCAGGAAAACGCTGGATGTGATCCCGGAAAAATAGCTCTGTGGCATTAGAGCAACCGGAGCCACTGCACCGAACCGTTCCAGCCGATTTCACCGGGCGCTCTATCTCCTCGGCCTTTCGCCGGTTGGAAACAACGCCCCTCGAATTCAATCTAACATTCGGAGGATATGTCTTTCAGTATCTATCTTATTGGCTTCGTGATCATGATCGTCGGTCTGGCGGTAGGCGCCAATATGCTGGGCATATCGGGACAATGGATTGCCGTTGGAGTCCTTGTACTGGGAGGACTGGGAGTCCTTCTGGGAGTCAAAAACACCCGCCAGCGCGACCCCAGTTAACCTCTGCCTTTCGATTTTCCGCTATTGTTCGCCCCGTCACCCGCCAGCACGCCGTGCACCAAAAGTGCGGCCTCCGAATAACCTTTTTCCTTCCGCCGTCGTCTTTCTTGATGGGATAAAGTAGAACTATGGCCCTCCTGCGTATGTCCTCAGGCAGGAATCCCCGTTAGATTTCAGCGACATCAAGGCCGAAAGGTTAGGCTATGCAACAGAGTAGCGTACCCGCACCCCTCCCCAGCCCGCTTCAGCCGGAGCACAAGCCCGTTCCCGTTACTCCCGAGCCCCCAAAACGCCGGAGCGTCGCCTGGGTGTGGATGTTGGCGCTCTTGCTTATCTGTAGCGCCGCCTACTGGCTGTATCAACAGAATTTGGCTGAATCGGCCGTCGCGAAAAAGCGCGCTTTATCAGGTTCCATTCGCACCGTGAGCGTGGCTCCCGGCAAAATTTCAAAAACGATCCGCCTCACGGGCAGTACCGGCCCCGAGAATTTCGGCACTATCCTCGGTCCGCAGTTGCGCGGCAGCCGGGGCTTTCAGGGCGGAATGGGAGCCGACATGGGAAGCCGCAGCCGGCGCGGTGGAGGCGGGGGCGGCGGTGGAGGGGGTGGCGGCAGCGTAGCCTCAACCGGAGGATCCTCCGGCGGCGGATCCAGTTCGGCCTCATCTTCCACATCGTTCTCGATGGGCGGCACAGTAGCCAGCAGTTCCGGTAGCGGCGTCGGGAGCCTGAGCTCAGGCTTGTCGGCTGGTGGTGGCGGTACAGCCGGAGCCGCTTCCGGCGGTGTGCGCAATTCCTCTAGCGCCTTTCGCGCATCTACCAGCCGCGGCGGCGGAGGGGGTGGCGGATCCAGCAGAAGTGCCAATTCGGCTTCGGCGGCTGCCGCGGCCAGTTCTTCACTCGGCGCCGATGGCCTCGGCTCCACTTCCGGCCAGCTTCAGGGTGGCGGCGGTCCCGGCGGGGGCGGCGGTGGCGGCGGAGCTTCTGATTTTGGAAGTGTTCTCCAAAAACTGGCCAAGGCGGGCTCAATCGTCAAAAAGGGCGAGCCGATCGCCGAATTTGACCGCCAGTTCATGCTGCTGCGCGTCGATGATTACAGAGCGGGAGTGGAGCAGCAGGAATTGAATATGAGACGGCTGCTCGCGGACATGGAAGTCACCCGTAAGTCCCGCGAACAGGCGATTCTGATCGCTAGAGGCGATGTCGAGAAAGCAAAACTCGACCTGAAGACGGTGCCTGTGCGCTCTCAAATAGATACCGAACGGTTTAAACTCGCCATCGAAGAGGCGGAGGCAAAGCTCAAGCAACTGCTCGAGGAAGTTCCATTCGTTCGCACCGGAGAACAAGCCCAGATCCGGCTATCCGAGATGGACCTGCAGCAATCCAAACTCGACTTGCGCCGCGCCGAACAGAATGCCGAGCGGATGATCGTGAAAGCCTCCATGGAGGGGCTGGTGGTGATGCTTTCCACCTTCCGCGGCAGCGAGTTCGGCCAGATTAAAGAAGGCGATCCGGTGTCGCCCGGACAGTCGTTCATGCAGATCGTGGACACGCGGACAATGGTCATCAATGCCGTCATCAATCAGGTGGATGTCGAACGCTTGCGGGTGGGCGCCAAGGCCCGGATTCATCTGGACGCTTTTCCCGATGTAGTCCTTCCCGGGCACGTGTTTTCGATTGCGGCGATGCCCCGCAGCGCCGGCGGCGCCCGCGCCAGCTTCCTGAAAGAAATTCCCGTTAGAATCAAGCTCGATGGCATGGACCCGCGCGTGATCCCCGATCTTTCGGTCAGTGTCGACGTCATCCTTGAAGACGAGGATGCGGCGGTGGTTGCCCCCCTCAGCGCGATATTCCGCGATGCCCCCGCCTCTGCTCCCTATGTTTTTGTCAGAAATACGGAAGGCTGGGAAAAACGTCCCGTCCAACTGGGCCTTTCCGATGCAATCCACGTCTCGATCAAAAGCGGCCTCAAACCCGGTGAAGTCATCGCCGAAGAGCGGCCACCCTCGCTGACGGCCACGGGAGACCAGCCTGCATCGTCTTAAAGTTTAAAGAGTCTACGGTTCGCTCAAATCAATTATTAACTATGTCGAAGGATATCAAGCCAAAACAAAGACTGGGTCAAAGCGGATCGCGCCGCAAGCGAATTCTTGTCTGGGTCATCGCTCTTTCCGTCAGCGCTGCCGGCGGCTATGCTGCGTACAATAAGTACACTCAGACCGCCACCAAGGTCGAAGTACCCGTGCAGAAAGTGCGTCGCGGCGAATTTGTCATCGCCGTGAAAACGCGCGGGGAGATTCGCAGCGTCCATTCCGAGATCCTCGCCGCTCCTCAGGTGCCCGAAGTCCGTCTCGTGAAACTCGCGGAATCAGGCCGGCCGATCAAAAAAGGCGAGGTGGTTGTTGAATTCGACATCGCCGCCCAGGAGCAGCAGTTGCTCGAACGGGAGACCAGCGTTCGCACCGTCGACAGTGAAGTGGTGCAGACCAAGGCATCCCACAGGATCACCGATGAGATGGACGGCATGAATCTGATGACCGCCCAGTATAACCTCGAACGCGCCAAGCTGGAAGCAAGCAAGGCCGAAGTGGTGAGTGAGATTGAAGGAGCCAAGAACCGCATTGAAGTCGGCATCTCCGAAGGAGAGCTGGGACAGGTGAAGACGACGCTCAAATCCCATGACGTTGGCCAGCAGGCCGACCTGGAGCGCCTCCAGCAGAAGAAAGACAAAGCCGTCCGCGATATGGAGCGTACCCGCAGCTACCTCTCGAAAATGGTGCTTCGGGCGCCCAATGACGGCATCGTCAACATTCTCCCTAACTTTCGCAGTCAGGGCTCATTCGGCTCTACTCCCCCACCGTTCAAAGAAGGCGACCGGGCGTGGACCGGAGCCGCCATCGCCGAAATCCCCGATCTTTCCGAAATGCGCATCGAGCTGAAACTCGACGAGGTGGATCGCGGCAAGCTGAAAGTAGGCCAGGAACTGCGCATCGACGTCGATGCGGTACCGGATAAAGAATTTCGCGCCGCCCTCGATTGGATCAGCCCGATCGCGCAGGTGATTTTCCGTGGCATGGGTACCTCTGAGAAAAGCTTTCCCGCGCGCGCTACCCTGAGAAATCTCGATCCCCGGCTCCGGCCCGGCATGAGCGCATCGGCCGAAGTGGTCATCGAGAGCCAGCCCAACGTGCTCCTCATTCCAATCCGCGCCAGCTTCCTGCACAACGGGAAACCGGCGGTCTACGTGCAAAAAGGTCTGCAGTTTCAAATCCGCCCGATTACCGTGGGCCGCCGTAACGATAGCGACCTGGTGGTCACCGGCGGCTTGAAAGAAAATGAAATTGTGGCGCTCGAGAATCCCGCCGACGCCGCCAAACGCGCCAAAAAGCTCTAAAACGGGAAAAAACTGATGAAGAAGATTCTTTTTCGACTCACTCTCCTCGGACTCGTGGCCGCCGGAGCTTGGTACGCCTACCGCTATGTACAGGGTATGCCCCAGCGCCAGCAGCAGGTGCCCAGCACCACGGTGCGCCGCGGGGACGTTATCGTGCGTACTTATTCCCGCGGGGAATTGCGCGCGGTGCGATCCGTTACTCTCACCGCTCCTAACCTTTTCGGTACCGTCCAGGTCACCAAGCTTGCCGCCCTCGGCGCCCTTGCCCGCGACAAGGATCTGGTGGTCGAGTTTGACGATTCGGAACTACTGTCACGTGTCGAAGAAAAGCAGCTCGAACTCGATCAGATCGATGAGCAGATGAAGAAGGCCAAAGCCGACCTCAGTATCCGTAACAATCAGGATCAGGTGGAGCTTCTGCGCACCCGCTACTCCGTGCGCCGCGCCGAGCTCGAAGTGAAGCGCAATGAGCTCATCTCCGCCATTGACGCCAAGAAGAACCTGTTGAATGCCGAAGAATCCAAGCGGCGCCTCAAGCAGTTGGAAAGCGATATCAAGTCCCGTTTGGAGCAGGCCGAGGCCGAATTGGCAGTCTTGCAGGAACGGCGCAACAAGTCTGTGCTGGAGCTGAATCGCGAGCGCCAGCGCCTGACCCAGGTCAAGTTGCTTTCTCCCATCACCGGTCTGGTTGCCGTCCGCCAGAACAGAGCACAGGGCTTCTTCGTCCCTGGCATGACCATTCCCGATATTCGCGAAGGCGATCAGGTGCAGCCCGGTATGCCTGTGGCCGACGTGCTCGATCTGTCCGAACTTGAAGTCATCAGCCGCGTCGGCGAGCTGGATCGGGCCAACTTGCGCGAAGGCCAGGAAGTCCGTATGAAGCTCGATGCCATCCCCGATTCCTCGCTCACCGGAGCCATCAAATCCATGAGCGGCACCGCCAGCGCCAGTATCTTCTCAAATGATCCGGCGAAGAAATTCGATGTCGTGCTCTCCGTGGATATGAACCAGTTGCTGTCCGCTCTGGGCGCTTCCAGCGATCAGATCAAAAAGATTTTGGCAACCGCGGAAGCCAATCGAAAAAAGCCCATCGCCTCGAATCCGATGGCCCTTGGCGGCGCAATGGCCGCGAGGATGGCGGGCGGCGGACCCGGCGGAGCCATGCCGGTGGGAATGCAGCCCGGCGGTGGGGCGCCGAACTCACCCGCATTCGGCTTCAGCCGCGGACCGGGCGCGGCTGAGGGGCAGAGCGGCCGCGTTGCCCGTGGCGGCGCAGGAGGTGCGGGCGGCGCAAGTGGGATGACTCCCGAACAACGCGCCAAAATGCGCGAAGTGATGCAGAAAGTCTCCGGGGGCAAGAGTCCCTCCGAAATGAATGAGCAGGAGCGCGCGGAATTCCAAAAGAAAATGCAAGCTGAGCTGGCCAAAGCGGGCATCCAGATGCCGGCCGGCATGGGCGGCGCCCGGCGCCAGGGCGGCGACATCGCCGGCGGCAGGGGAATGATGGGAATAGGTGGTGGATTTGGCACTTCGCAATTCTCCGCCAGGGACCTCGAGAACGCGAAGTTACCGCCGCCTCCCGAAGAAGACACACAGCTTGAAGTGCTCCTTCGTCCCGGCATGCTGGCCGACGTGGAAATCATCGTGGACAAGATTCCAAATGCCATCCATGTGCCCACGCAAGCCATCTTTGAACGCGATAACAAGCCCTTCGTCTACCTCAAAGTCGGGCAGAGATTTGAAGAGCGCCCCGTAGTGATCGCGCGCCGCACCGAATCCACCGTCGTCCTCTCCTCCGGCGTAAAGGAAAAGGATGTCGTGGCGATGGGCGATCCTTTCGCCAAGCCCGGCGACAAGAAAAAGAAACAGGAATCCCAGGGCGGCGGAGCGATGGGCGCCCTCCCGGCCGGCGGAGGGAACAAGTAAATGCTCTCGAGCTACCTGCCTGAAATTTACATGGGGCTCGCGAGCCTCATGGTCCACAAGCTCCGCAGCGGCCTGACCATGCTCGGAATGATCTTCGGCGTCGGAGCCGTGGTGGCGATGCTCGCCATCACCGCCGGCGTCGAAAAAGAAATGATCAGCTATATCGACCTGCTCGGCGTCAATAACATCATTATTGAGGCTAAGGAAGCGGTCGACCGCAATGAATTGCAGGCCCGCCGGGCCGTCTCTCCCGGTCTCAGCTTCCGCGATTTCCGCGCTATTTCCGAGAACGTTCAGGGGATCGAGGCATTGACTCCCCGCAAGCGGTTCAAGCCTCTTAAAGTCCTTCCAAAAACCGCTCAGGAGCCTCCCCTGCTGATCGGCGTGGAACCGAATTACATGCAGATCAACAGTCTGCGCATGGTCGAAGGCCGCTTCTTCAGCGAAGATGACAATGCCACTTCAGCCACGGTTTGCGTGCTCGGCGAGTCCGCCAAAGTGAACTTGCTCGGATACGACAACGCCGTTGGCAAGTTCGTCAAAGTCAATGATGTCTGGCTCCAGGTTATTGGCGTAATGGCCCAGCAGGCCACCGCCGACAGCGACGTGGAAGGAGTGGAAGTGGTGAACCGGAATAACCTGGTCATCGCCCCCCTCAACACCGTCATGCGCCGGTTTGAAGACAACAACAGTTATCTGCGGGATGAGATTGACGGAATCTATATCAAGGTGAAGCCCGGATCGGACTCGGTGGAGACCGCCAATGTGGTGAGCGCGATTCTGGCCGCCACCCACAAAGACGCTGGTGATTTCACCGTCACTGTCCCCGCCGGTTTGCTCGAACAGAAACGCCGTACGCAGTCCATTTTCAGCATCGTCATGATCTGTATCGCCGGCATCTCGCTGCTGGTGGGCGGGATCGGGATTATGAACATCATGCTTGCCACCGTTCTCGAGCGCACGCGGGAGATCGGTATCCGCCGCGCCATCGGGGCCCGCCAGGCCGACATCATCCGCCAGTTCCTCACCGAAGCCGTATTGATCTCCATCCTGGGCGGTCTCATTGGAATCGCGTTTGGATTCACTCTTTCCAAGGTCATCGCCGCCGCCGCCGGCTGGTCCACTGTGGTCACCACCTCCTCCATCGCGGTAGCATTCGGCGTATCGGTCGGCATCGGATTACTGTTCGGAATTTATCCCGCCGTGCAGGCGGCCAAGTTGGATCCCATTGAGGCGATCCGTTACGAATAAGACGGTCATCATAATTAGAGGTTTTTACCAGATGCGAATGTTCAGTCTCTGCGCCTTACTGGCAGGCGCGGTTTCCCTGTGTGCCCAACAGTCGGCTTCGATGGAGCCGGTACCCGCGGTTCCTCAGGGGAAGCACTTCAAAGAAACGTACGACAAGGGTCTTTCGGAGGGCGTGAACGTCCCCGTGTTCCCGAGAAAGGCCTGGTTCCGGCAGCATTTCCGGCCGGAAATCCCACGCGTGCAATTGCGGCCCCCCACGCGATTGATGGATTTCGTCGTCGACGGTAAGCTGGAGCTTTCTTTGAAAGCTTATATGGAACTGGTGCTGGCCAATAACACGGATATCGAGATTCAGCGCCTTTCCGTCGAGTTGCCGAAAAATGCGATCACTCGCGCGGCGGGCATTTTCGACCCCTTCGCGCGGGCGCAGTTTTCCTCCACGCGCGCCAACACCGCCACCTCCGACCTGCTCGCCGGCGCCGCTAGCCTCAGCCAGTTGAATCAGCCGTGGAACGCCCTCTACCAGCAGACGCTCTCTACCGGTACGCAACTTACCGCGGGCTACTCGGGACAGAAATTCACTTCCAACAGCTCGAACGTCACCTTCAATCCCGCCTTTACCTCGAACATGAACCTGAACCTGACGCAGCCGCTGCTGCGCGGGCGGGGGCGGGATATCACGCGTCTCCCGATCACCATCGCCAGGAGCCGTCTGCGCGCAGCCCAATACGACCTCGCCGACACTCTGCTTCGCCTCGTCGCCACCGCGGAAACGGCCTACTGGAACGTCATCGAAGCGCGCGAGAATCTACGCGTCCAGGAGAAGGCTCTTGAGCTTGCCGATGTCTCGCTGAAACGCTCGCAAAAGGAATTAGAGCTTGGCGCTGCCTCCGAGCTTGAAATCTATCAGCCCCAGGCGGTGTACGCGAACGCCGAGATCTTCGTCACCCAGGCGCGCTACCGGCTCGCGCAAACCGAAGACCAACTGCGCCGCCAGATTGCTGCCGATCTCGACAGCGAAGTCCGCAAGCTGCCCATCGTGCTGACGGAACCCGTCACCGTTCCCAACGACAATCGCGAGTTTGACAAAGAGGCGTTGGTCACCCTGGCTCTGCGCCTCCGGCCCGATCTGCTTTCCGATGTCCAGGCCCTCGATGTGGATGAGCTGAACATCAAGGCTGCCAAAAACGCGTTGCTGCCGCTGTTCAACCTCGGCGGCGGTTATACCACCGCGGGCCGTGGCGGCGTCTTCTATCCCCGCCAAAGCCTGCTCAGCACCGCACCTGTCACGCCCATCCCTGGTGGCTTTGGCGATGCTCTGGATCAGATGTTCGGGTTCGGCTTTCCCACCTACAACTTCAGTCTGACCCTGACGCTACCCATACGCGACCGCCGCGCCGCCGCCGACCTGGCCGATGCCGCCGTCAATCGCAAGCGGGACATGCTGACCTTGCGTACCGACCAACAGCAGGCCAGGCTCGATGTCCTCACCGCCATCAACCAGGTGGAGCAAAGCCGCGCCAGCGTGAAACTGGCAGTGATCGCTCGGGACCTGGCTCAGAAACGCATGGAGGCGGAACAGAAGAAATACGATCTCGGTATCAGCACCACCTTCCTTGTGCTCGCCGCGCAAAGCGATCTGACCAACGCCGAATCAAACATGGTCACGCAAAGCGTCGCCTACCGCCGCGCCTTGCTGCTGCTCCAGCAACGCACCGGCGAACTGCTCAGCGACCGCGGCGTCGTGGTGCCCTAACGCCTATTCCCGCCACCGCGCAGCCTTGTCGGCGCGGAAGACCATCAATCGTTTCCGATCGCCAGCCTTATGTATTACCGCCTTGCAAGGCTTCCCGAGGACTGAGCCTCGCCAAGCGAATCGCCGGGATCACAGCCACTCCCATTGCCGGGATTAGTACGACAGCAACCGCCGTTATCAGGCTGTCCAAGTCCGCCGGCCGGACTCCATAGAAAAGGCTCCCCAACGTCCCCGCCGCTACCCAGAATACACCCGACCCGATAGCGAGCGAACCAAAACACAACAACAGGGTTTCGCCTGCCACTTTGCTTACGACTTGCCACAGGCTGGCGCCACACACCATATGTATCCCGATCTCCCGCCTCCTCAACAGGCTGACTAATGCAACCAGTCCGTAGACGCCGGTCATTGCCAACATCGCTCCGAGAGCACCGTATATCCAGAACAGAACCGTCCTCATTCTAGCCGGTCGTACCGACTCCCTTATTACCTCTTCTAATTTCCAAATCCGTATTGATGCGCGGCTGGTTTCATCGTGAAGTGTCGCACGGAGCGCTAAGCTTAGGGACTCGGGGCTGTTACTTTCGCCTCCCACAATCCACAATTCAGGCGGGATCCTACCACGGTATGGGTCCCGGAGCGGCAAGTAGATATGTGGCTCATCCCCACCATGATAGGCGTCCCATGCGGTATCGCCAACAACGCCCACAATTCTTCGAGGCGACTGCTCGCCATCTAACATGAGCGTGTCGCTTGCATGGAGGGAGTTCCCGGAGAGGCCTAACCGGGACGCAAGCGTGCGGCTTATAACGGCTACGTGCTCATCATTTGATTGAAACGGCGCCCCTACGATTGAGGGAATGCCCATAACGCGGAAGTAGTTGGGTGATACCGCTTGGTAACGGGAACCAATAGGACGATCCGATGTCTTCACAAACACGTATCGGCTCGGCTCGATGAGCGGCATGGAACTGCTTGCCGCGGCATTCTCTGTTCCGGCGCCACGCAAGGATTGAAGCATCGCTTCAACCCGGAGGCCGTATGATTTCTTGTCCTCCGGTACGCGGGTCACAAACCCTTTCGCAACCGTTAGCTCAGACGGATTGAAGCCATACTCGACCGCGGTCATTTGCAGATAACTCCTAAGAGATAAATCGGCCAGCATCACTAACGCCACCGTGGCGGATAACTGAAAGCACGCGATAGCTTGACGAGTCCGGCGGTGTAGACGGCCACCGGACCCGGAACCGCCCTCTCTCAAGAGCGAGGCTGCGTCAGTTCCGAGAGCCGATCGTATGGCGGGAACAACCGTTAGTAGGACCACCACACACGCCAGGGAAAACGCCGCGACACCGCTGACTGCCAAAGCGTACCGGTTTACCTCCGATAAATAACTAAACCGTGGTGGTATTAGTGCCCGAATTGCCTCAAAGCTGAGGTGTGAAACGGAAAACCCGATCACGCCTGTGCCTATAGCCAGGAGAAGAGCCTCCAACGCAACCTGTTTTCCGAGGTGAAGCGGTGTCGCGCCAAGGGCCTCGCTGACTGCCCATTCCGTCCTCCTTCGGATCGCCACGCCAAGCATGATACTGGAACAGTTAGTGATGGCGATAAGCAGCACAATGCACGTGATCCCGAACAGGTTGACGATGATAGGATTGATGTCGCGCGTGAGCGCATCGCGAGCGTTGTTTATCCCAACCGTATCACCGAATCGCATACCGCTCTTGGGCCCATATTCATCATTGAGCCTCTTCAACATCAGGAGTAGCTCCGCTCGCGCCGTCTCGATCGTGTACTGCGGAGCGAGTCTCGCGATGTACCGCGTTTCCTCCTGGACCTGTGGTCCCGCCACACCTCCCGCCAACACAGAAGAGCTGGTTCTGGATCTCGGCACCCATACTTGTGCTCCAAAAGGGAATACATGCCGTTCTGGGAGTACACCCACGATAGAATGCGGAACCCCATTCAATGTTATTGATGAGCCTAACACCGAGGGTGTCCTACCGAAATATGCATTCCCATATGCTTCGCTGACGACCGCGACTCTGCCCTCCACTTGGTGCTCATCGCTATCCTGAAAGAGCCGCCCGGTGGAAGGGCGGACTCGCAACACCTCATAAAAACCGGCGGATACTTCCACCAGCCGGACCGAACTTTCCCCATGCGGGCCAACACGTGCCTCCCCCGGCGAAAAGCTGCCCATCCTTTCAAAAGATTGCGCATGCCTCCACCACCCTACTACGTCTGTTTGTGGTGGTGCTGTTAGGCCGCTAAGAAAGACGATTCGGTGAGAATCTTCAATGTTTGTTATTGGACGAAGTACGGCGCGGTCAACGGTTACCAGCAGCGCCACCGTAGTGCCGACTGCAACGCCGAGTACCCCCATCACCAGCAGATTACTGGCGGCGTTCGCTGTTACTCCCCTCCAGGCATACTTTATTTCGGCGAACATGATGGATTACTCCTTAGCCGCCGCCGGCTTCTCATTCTTTTGGGAAACCACCTCCCACGTCGCGTCCGGCGCACACCTTCGGATCTCTCCTTGAACCTTCACCATTGCGCCTTCTGAATACTCCAAGCCTTCAAGGAAGCACACTGCGGGTGCCTTTCGCTTGGCGGAACCCTCTTGTTGGCGCCGTCTACAGGACGTAACCGTCATTCCTCCGATGAGCGCTACAATGAGGATTATCGCGCTCCATGCGGTCTGCCGGTGTCTTCTAGCCACAACTGGTCGCATTATCTCACCTCGCACGGATCGGGATAACCTCTCCAACGCCACTGCAGCTACTTATACATCTCTGCAGAGCGGAGCCCGGGTACCTATTCCCGCCACCGCGACGCCAGCAGACCTGTGGCCTCGGCGAGGTCGATGTCCGCGATCAATAACCCTTCTTTACCGTATGGCTGGTAACTGAGCAGTGTTCCGTCCGGACGTACCACCGCCGAAGTTGTCGGCGACCCCGCGCCCGCAAAGTTCACCGTCGCGAAATAGCAGGTGTTCTCGGCCGCCCGGCACAACGCCGCTTTCTCATGAAAGGAGTTCGCCGGGTCAGCGAAACTCGAAGGCCGGAAACTCCCGGGTTCCGCTTCATGAAAGTGCGGATGAAATACCGCTTGTGCGCCGTTCCGGACGGCCCATCTTACCGTTTCCGGATAGCGCCATCCCTCATGACAGATCGCGATGCCAAATGTCAGTGGACCCGTCCGGAAAATTTGCCTCCCGGAACCGAACGAATAAACGCCCTCCTCTGAGGGGTCGAGTTGGACTTTATCCTGGAAACCCGCAATCGTTCCGTCCCGCTGAATCACCAGCGCGCTGATTAACAGGGAGCCGTGGTCCAGGCGCTCCGTCCCGAGAATCACCGTAATCGATGCCTTAGCCGCGGCCGCCGCAGTCGCGGACCAGGCCCGCTCGAGGAACGCCGGGTCGGGCGGCGGCAGCGTCCTTCCCATTCCCCGGTAGCCGGGAACAAAGCATTCCGGAAAGCAAATGAGCCCGGCACCTTCGCCGGAAGCTTGCGCGATGGCCTGTTCGGCGAGCACCACAGCTTCCTCGCGGCTCGCCGGGAAACGGATGTTAGCAAGTGCAATTCGAAACATGGTCTTCGCCTAATTTACGATCGCGCTGCACAAAACCGAACACTTTTTGAGAATTGTGGGGGCGTGCCGGCCCCAATTACAAACCAAAGCCAATCCCCATCCTCCCATGCCACGTGACACAATATCCGTCATGGTCAAGTCTATGTGGACGGCATTCCTCGCCGCGGGCGTTCTCGCCGCGCAGGATGGCAGCACGAGTCAGAACTGGTCCCATTACATGGGCACGCCGCAGGCATGGCGGCACAGCTCCCTAAACCAGATCAACGCCGCGAACGTTAAGCGCATCGCCCCGGTATGGGTCTTCCAGACCGGAGACTATGAGGGTGGTCTGCAAGCCACGCCTCTGGTGGAAGACGGCGTGATGTATCTCTCCACCTCCCGCAACCGCGTGTTCGCCATCGACGCAGTCACCGGCCGCGAAATCTGGCGCTATAACTATCCGCTCCCACGCAACTTCCAGACCTTCTACGGCCCCTGGAATCGGGGCGTCGCGCTCGGCCAGGGCCGCGTGTTCCTGGGTACCCTCGATAACCACGTGGTCGCCCTCGATCAGAAATCCGGCCGAGAGCTGTGGCGGGCAAACGTGGAAGACGCCAATCAGTGCGGCTGCAACATCACCGGCGCTCCGCTCGTCGTGAAGGACAAAGTCGTGGCCGGCGTAACCGGGGGCGATTCCGCCCACCGCGGCTATATCACCGCCTTTGATGTCAAAACGGGTCGCATGAGCTGGCGCTTCTGGACCATTCCCGGCCCCGGAGAGCCCGGCCACGAAACCTGGGAAAGCGAAAGCTGGAAGTTCGGAGGCGGCTCCAGTTGGATGACCGGTTCCTATGACGCCGCGCTCAATCTGATCTACTGGAGCGTGGGCAATCCCGCCGCTGATTTCTACGGTGAGTCGCGCAAGGGAGCTAATCTTTACACCGACAGCGTGGTCGCACTCGATGCGGACACAGGCAAGCTCAAGTGGTATCACCAGCAGATCCCGCATGACGTCTGGGATTTCGACACCGCCTATGAGAACATTCTCCTCGATCTCCCGGTCAAAGGCGTGCCCAGTAAGCTGCTGCTCAACGTCAACAAGAGCGGATTTACCTGGGTCCTGGACCGTGCCACCGGCAAGTTTGTCTCCGCCTACCCCATCGTCAAGCACTTCAATTGGATCAAAGGCATCAGCGAAACGGGTGAGTTGCTCGGCCGGAATGAGCCCGAAGTTGGAAAGAAGAAAGTGCTCTGCCCGAGCATCGGCGGAGGCCGCAGTTGGAATCAGGCCGCTTACTCCCCCGTCACCACGTGGCTGTATACGACAGCCATCGAATGGTGCCAGGAGGTTACGGCGCAGAAGGAAGAGCCGCAGGAAGGTAAGGTGTTCTTCGGCGGCAGCTTCTCAAACCGCAATCCGCCGGGCGAGAAAGCCTATGGCCACCTCGACGCCCTCGATCCCGTCACCGGCAAGAGGCACTGGACCTACCGGGACAAATACCCTCTGCTCGCCTCCGTCCTCTCTACATCAGGCGATCTCATCTTCACCGGCGATGTCGAAGGCTTCTTCTTCGCTCTTCATGCGCGCACCGGGCAAAAGCTGTGGAGTTTCCAGACCGGAAGCGGTAATCGGGGTTCTTCCATCACCTACTCCGTCAAAGGACGGCAGTATGTGGCGACGCCGTCAGGCTGGGGCTCCGCTCTCGCCGGGCTGCTGCCGCAGTTGTGGCCGGAAACCGAAAACCTCCGCACCGGTTCGAGCCTCTTCGTGTTCGCACTTCCGGAGGCGCGCCAATGATCCTTCTCGCCTTATTCCTCATGCAGGTCGATAGCGGCGACATCCCGCGCGGAGCCAAAATCTTTGCCCAAAGCTGTGCGGTCGGCTATTGTCATGGCACGGCCGGAGCCGCCAACCGCGGTCCCCGGCTCGCCAGCCGCGGCTTTGACCGCGCCTTCGTAGACAAAGTGGTCAAGGAAGGGGTGCCCGGCACCGCCATGCCCCCCTTCAAGGCGATGAACCCGGCGGATCTCAGCGCTGTCATTGCCTATGTCATGAGCATCTCCGCCGGTGGGCTGGCGGAAGCGGCGGCAGTGACGCCCTCCCACATCCCGAGCCCCGAACCCCCGCGCTTCCCTGGACCCCTCGAAGCCAAACTCGGCAAGAACGCCTTCTTCGACGCCGCCAGAGGAGTCCGCTGCGGAACCTGCCACCTGGTGGAAGAATGGGGAGCCGCGGTTGGCCCGAATCTCGCGGCCAGTCCGCCGCAATCGGTGGCCGCCATCCGTTCCGTTAAAGCCGCTTCCGTAAAGACCGCGGTCACGAGCTCGGGAGAGCGGTTCCCCGCGCTTCAAGTCGATCGCAACGCCTCCCGGGTGCTACTCTATGACCTCACCGCCGCTCCACCGGTCCTTCGTACCTACTCCCCGGGCGATGTGACGCTCGAGTCCAACTCCAACTGGAGCCATAGCCAGGCGATCCAGTCCTACAAGGACGCCGACCTGCTCAACATCGTCTCTTACCTCCGCTGGCTGGGCTCAAAATAGCGGCGCCTTTATTTATTGTTCCGCTGGAGACCGGCCCTGGCTTCCGCTTCCTGGTCGCGCTTCCGTTCGGACTCGCGCTTATCGTGCAGCTTCTTGCCCTGCGCCAGCGCTAGCTCGCACTTCACGTACCCGTTCTTCAGATACAGCTTGGTGGCGATAAGCGTCAGTCCTTTATCGCGCGTCTTGCCGAGCAGCTTATCGATCTCCCTGCGATGCAGCAATAGCTTGCGCCGCCGCATCGGCTCATGATTGTAGCGATTGCCGAAGCTGTACTCGGCGATGTGTACGTTGCACAGCCAAGCCTCATTCCCCACCACCTCGGCATAGCTGTCGCGAAGCTGGACCTTTCCCGCCCGGGCCGCTTTTACCTCCGTACCCATCAGCACAATCCCCGCCTCAAAGCGGTCCGTCAGGAAATAATTGTGGCTCGCCTGGCGGTTGTCGCTGAGGATTTTGAAGGCTGGATCTTGGGGCTTTGACATTTTGTTCTCAACGCTAGTAAAGCCACGAGCGTCAATGCGTTATGAGGGTGCGAGCACCCAACATCATAGCATAGATCGAAGAATCAATAAGATGCGGAGATTATTCCGGAATTGTGTGTCAGTTGGGTTGGCGGTGCTTCTGACCGGCGTCCTTTTGGATGCCGGGCGCAAAGGCGACAAAGTCTATAAAGAAGCCAAGCTCGCCGAAGTCAAAAGAGAATGGGAGAAGGCTCTCGATCTCTATGAAAAAGCCATTCTCGATGATCCGTTCAACGTCGCCTACCAGATGGCCGCCCGCAGGGTGCGCTTCCAGGCAGCGCAACTCCGGGTAGACAAGGGGCAAAAGCTTCGCGCGCAAGGCAAGCTGGCCGAGGCCTTGGCGGAATTCCAGAAGGCATATTCCATGGATCCCTCGTCCACCATTGCCGACCAGGAAATCCGCCGCACCCTCGAAATGATTGACCGCGAGAATAAGGTCCCCAGCGCCAAAGACGACCGCGGACTTACTCCCGCTCAAAAGGCGAGAAGAGAGAGCGATGAGCGCGTGAACTCCATGCAGCAGGTGCCCGAGCTGAGGCCGATTTCCAAGCAGGCCATCACCCTCAAAATGAGCAACCAGCCGCCGCGCATTCTCTTTGAGACCATCGCCAAACTAGCCGGAGTCAATGTTATTTTCGATTCCGAATACCAGCCCACCGGGCGTAATTTTTTCGTTGATCTCGCCAATGCAACCCTCGATCAGGCGCTGGACTTTGTGGCCATCCAAACCAAATCCTTCTGGAAGCCGCTCAGCGCCAATACCATCTTCGTCACTCAGGATAACGTGACCAAACGCCGCGATTATGAAGACATGGTGGTGAAGACGTTCTATCTCACCAATGTCACCAGCGTGCAGGAGCTTCAGGAAATCGCCACCGCCGTACGCGCCGTCACCGAAGTGCGGCGTCTCTTTACCTATAACGGGCAATTCTTAATCATCATTCGTGGAACCGTCGATCAGGTGGCGTTGGCCGAGAAGCTCGTTCACGATCTGGACAAGCCCAAATCGGAAGTCGTCATCGATGTCGTGGTGATGGAAATCAGCAAAACCCGCAGCCGCGATCTGGCCGCCTCCATTGCGAACGGGGGCGTGCCCGGACTCAATACAGCCGTGCAGTTCACACCGCGTAATCCTGTTCTCTCCGGCGGCACCACAACCACTACCCCCTCGACAGGTACGAACGGCACGACGACCACCACCGCCACTCCGAATCAGGCAATTTCGCTGGCGCGTATTGGCCGCATTTCCAGCAACGATTTCTCGGTGACCCTGCCGGGAGCCATCTTCAAAGCCCTGCTCACCGAGCGCGAAGGCAGAGTGTTGCAGTCTCCCCAGGTCCGCGCCGTCGAGATGCAGAAGGCGTCGCTCCGCCTGGGCGATAAGATTCCGTTCGCGTCCGGCAGCTTTCAGCCGGGCTTTGGCGGCGTAGGTGTGGGCGGCGGCGTCAGCCCGCTTGTCAGCACCCAATTCCAATTCGCCGAAGTCGGCGTCAACGTGGACATCATGCCGAAGGTGCACGGGCCTGACGAAGTCTCTTTGCACGTCGAACTCGAACTCTCCACCGTCCGCGAGCGCATCGACATCGGCGGTCTCCAGCAGCCGGTCATCGGCCAGCGCAAGATCATTCACGACATCCGTATGAAAGAAGGGGAAGTGAATCTTCTCGGCGGGCTGCAGAGTCTCTCCGATTCCACCAGCATCAGCGGATTTCCCGGCATCCAGAACGTTCCGATTCTGCGCCGCATTTTCGGCAGTGAAAGCAAAGAAAAAATCGAGACCGAGCTAGCCATTTTTCTGATCCCGCACATCATTCGCTCGCCCGAAATCACCCCCGCTAACCTGCGCGGTATCTCGGCCGGTAACGATGCCACGGTGAAGCTGAATTACGCCCCCAGAGAAGAGAAGGTTGCGCCGGCGCCTGTCCCGCCGTCGGCCACTACGCCGCCCGCTACTCCGCCGGGCCCGGGCGCTCCTCCCTTAGGCCAGCCGCAACCACCAGCGCTCGTGCCCTCTACCGCCAGCCCCGCGCCGGTCGGGCTTCCGGTGCAACTCACCTTCCAGCCATCCACCTTGCGAGGCCAGGTGAACGGCAACATCGTGCTCGTGCTGCAGATGAACAATGGAAGCGACGTGTTTTCCGCGCCGATGCAGGTGAAGTACGACCCCAAGGTACTGAAGCTCGCCGATGTCATCCGCGGCAATGCGCTCGCTCCGGATGGGCAGAAACTTGCCCTCACGCCTCAGATTTCCGATGATAAAGGAGAGGCGAAGGTCGACTTGAGCAGGCTCCCCGGCACCGGCGGCGTTACCTCCTCTGGACCTCTCGTCCTGTTCCGTTTCCAGGCCGTAGGCAAGGGAACAACGCAGGTGAGCCTCCCCGAGTTCAACCTCAAAAACTCAAAGAACATGGCCATCCCGGTGTCCGCGCCGAACGCTACGGTGGTCGTGGAGTAGCTTGAAGATATGCGGCGGAAGAACCAGCGCGGGCTGACGTTGATCGAACTGATTGTCGCCTTCTCCATC
>DATLCW010000388.1:0-21856 GCA_035526195.1 Bryobacteraceae bacterium | reverse complement strand
GATGGAGGTGGAGCCGAACCGGCTGAATCTGCTCGCCACCTGGGGCGATCCGGTGGTGACGTTCTCCACGCATATCGATACCGTGCCGCCGTTCTTCCCTTCGCGCGAGGATGACGAGTACATCTGGGGCCGCGGCGCCTGCGACACCAAAGGGATTATCGCCAGCATGCTGCAGGCGATCGAGGCGGTGCTCGAAGAAGGCAGGCGCGGAGTAGCGATGCTGCTGGTGGTGGGCGAAGAGCGCAACAGCGCCGGCGCGTATTTCGCTTCGCGCCATGGCCGGGGGTCGCGCTACATCATCAACGGCGAACCCACCGAAAACCAGCTCGCTCTAGGCTCCAAGGGCGCGTTGCGCCTGGAGATCGAGACCGCCGGGCGTATGGCTCACTCGGCCTATCCGGAGCTTGGCGAGTCGGCCATCGACAAGTTGATCGACGTGCTGCAGGACTTGCGCCGCATGCCGATGCCCCACCATCCCATTCTCGGTCCAAGCACATTGAACATCGGGGTCATCGCCGGCGGCCGCGCGCCAAACGTGGTCCCCGACCACGCCCGGGCGGAGCTGCTGATCCGGCTGGTGGACGATGGAGCCGCCCTGCGCAAAGCGGTGGATGATGTCGTGGCCGGACGCGCCACCGTGCAGGAGCAACTGCGCATTCCCGCTCTCCATCTGGGCAAGTTGGAGGGTCTGCGCACCACCGTCGTCGCCTACACCACCGATATCCCGGCGTTCGGCGGCGCCTGGGGCCAGCCGTTTCTCTTCGGTCCCGGCACCATTCATGTCGCCCATACCAGTGAGGAGCGCGTACCGAAGAAGCAGCTTTTAGAAGCAATCGAAATTTATAAGAACATGGCGAGGCAACTGCTCGCCGAGGAATAATATGCAACCACAGATGGAAGTAGGAGTTCTCGGAGCCACCGGCATGGTGGGCCAGCATTTTGTCAGGTTTTTACAAGGTAATCCCTGGTTCAAGTTGAGCTGGGTGGGAGCCAGCGACCGCTCCGCCGGCAAGAAGTACGCCGAAGCCACCAGTTGGCGCTTGAGCGGCGCCATGCCCGAGGGCGTAGCCAATCTGACGGTGGAGGAATGCAAGCCGGGTAACGCGCCGAAGATTGTTTTCTCCGCCACCGACGCCTCGGTGGCGACCGAGATCGAGCAGGCGTTCGCCAAGGCGGGGCATATCGTGGTCTCGAATTCACGCAATCACCGAATGGACGCCGATGTACCGCTCTTGGTGCCGGAAGTGAATTCGGACCATCTCAAGCTGATTCCGATTCAACAACGGGGGCGCGGCTGGAAGGGGCAAATCGCGACCAATCCAAACTGCTCGACCATCGTGTTGACGATGGCCATGGGACCGCTGAAGCAGTTCGGCATCCGCCGGCTGGTGGTGACGACGCTGCAGGCGATCTCCGGCGCCGGCTATCCCGGCGTCGCGTCCATGGATATTAACGCTAACGTGATTCCCTATATCGGCGGAGAAGAAGAGAAGATGCAGCAGGAGACGCAGAAGATCCTCGGCGATTTCGCCGGAGATCATATCAGCCCGCTGGATGCAAAGGTGAGCGCGCACTGTAATCGGGTGCCGGTGGTCGATGGCCACCTCGTAACGATTTCGGTCGAGTTCGCAAATAAGCCCAGTGTGGACGACATGCTGAACGCGTTTGCCACTTATCGCACGGTGCCGCAGCAGCGCAATTTGCCGAGCGCGCCGGCGCAGCCCGTGATTCACATGCCAGGCAATGACCGGCCGCAGCCGCGCCGCGATGCCGAGCGGGAAAACGGCATGGCGTGCTTCGTGGGGCGCGTCCGCGAATGCCCGGTGTTCGACTACAAGTTCATCGCGCTCGGACACAACACGGTGCGGGGCGCGGCCGGCGCCGCCGTGCTGAATGCCGAGTTGATGCTTTCCGAAGGGCTGCTCGATTAACCCGCCATGATCGTCATGAAGTTCGGCGGAACCTCGGTCGAGTCCGCCACCGCCATCGCGCGTGTCGCCTCGATCGTGAAAGCTCGTGTGGACCGTCATCCCGTGGTGGTGGTGTCCGCGATGGGCAAGACTACCAACCGTCTGCTCGCTTTGGCTGGTACGGCCGCCAAAGGGCACCAGGCGGAAGCGCTCGCCCAACTCGAGGAGCTGAATCAGTACCATTGTGCGGAAGCATCGCAGATTGTCCGGCAGGAAGACCGGCCGGCGCTCGACCAGGTCCTGGATTCTCATTTCGCCGAGTTGACATATATGGTGTCGGAGATCGCCCATGCGGAGCAGTTCGCGCCGCGCATGGTGGATGCGGTTTCGAGTATGGGAGAGCGGCTGTCGAGCCACATTGTCATGCTTGGGTTCCGTCACTTCGATTTGGACGCCGTTCATGTGGACTCCCGCTCGGTGATGATCACCGATTCCCGGCACACGCAAGCCGCGCCCATCTTCAGCCGTACCTATCCGCGGCTTGCGGAAGCCGTAGCCCCGTTAGCGGCAAAGCAAGTGGTGGTGATGGGAGGCTTCATCGGATCCACTCCGGAAGGCGTCACCACCACATTGGGACGAGGCGGGTCCGACTACACGGCGTCCATTGCAGGCGCGGGGATCGGCGCCGAGGAAATCCAGATCTGGACGGACGTGGATGGTATGCTTACCTGCGATCCGCGCATCGTGCCCGGCGGACATCTGATCAAGACCATTTCGTTTGCCGAAGCGGCGGAGCTGGCGTATTTTGGCGCAAAAGTCCTGCATCCGGCCACCGTGCTGCCGGCGTATGAAAAGAACATTCCCGTGCTGGTGTTGAACTCCCGAAGGCCGGAGGTGGCAGGTACGCGCATTGTGAAAGAGACCGTGCCGTGCCGCAACACGATCAAGTCCATCGCGTGTAAGCCGGACATCACCGTGGTGAAGATCCAGTCGTTACGCATGCTGATGGCGCACGGCTTTCTGCGGCGAATTTTCGAAGTGTTCGACCGTTACCGGACGCCGGTGGATATGGTGACGACGAGTGAAGTGAGCGTATCCCTGACCATTGATTCCACCGAGCACCTGAGCGCGATTCGCGAAGAGCTGGAGCGGATTGCCGAAGTCGACATCGAGACAGACCGCGCCATCGTCTGCATGGTGGGCGACGACATCCGCGGCACTCCGGGAGTGGGGGCGCGCATTTTCCGCGCCCTGCACGGGATCAACGTACTTATGATTACGCAGGGCGCGTCGCAGCTCAATTTTTCTTTCGTCATTGCCGGCGCCGACCTGAAGCCTGCCGTACAAGCACTGCATGCCGAGTTCTTTTCCGAACTCGATCCGGAGGTATTTGCCTGATGGCTAAACTTGCGCTGGTAGGCTACGGCAAAATGGGCAGGATGCTGGATCAGCTTTCTCCTGAGTTCGGCCTGGAAACTGTGCTGCGGCTGGATGAGTTTAACAACGCCGACGGCGCCGGCATGACTCCCGAGGCCTTCCGGGACGTGGAGGTGGCGATCGAGTTCTCCACTCCGCATTCGGTCATTGGGAATATCGAAAAGCTGGCAAAGCTGGGAGTGGCCACAGTCGTCGGAACAACGGGCTGGGTGGAGCAGGCAGATCACATAGCGCAGGTGGTGGCGGCGGGCAACATTGGTCTTGTGTGGAGTCCTAATTTCTCCGTCGGCGTAAACGTCTTTACCCGGCTGGTGAGCGAAGCCGCAAAATTGCTGGCAAATGAGCCCTCATACGGAGCCTGGGCGTGGGAGATTCATCACATCACCAAGAAAGATGCACCCAGCGGGACTCTGGTGCAACTGGTGAAAAGGATGAAGGAAGCCGGCTATGAGCGTCCCATTGATGTATCCTCGAATCGCGCCGGCGCTCATCCCGGCACGCATGAGATCGGATTCGATTCCGCCGCTGACACGATTACGCTACGGCATGCCGCCCGGGGCCGGGAAGGCTTCGCCCGTGGCGCGCTGAAGGCTGCCCAATGGCTGGTGGAGACCAAACGAAAAGGCTTCATCGAATTCACCGACGTGCTGTTTAGGTAACGGGCCGCATCTCGTGCCACCCACCCTCCGGCTAAGTGATTCGGCGGAGAGTTTCTCGACGCATGGCATTGCTGATGTTGCTTACGGTTTTGGCCAAACATATTGTGACGCCGCCCGCTGAGAAGCGCCAGGCAAGGAAGGGCTCAAGAGCAGTCGCGGATCGGCCACGATACTCCGCATGCCCGCCGCCGATTGATGATCGAACTCAATGAGCACAACCGGGCTGTGGATGCGGTAGTAGCAGCTCTTTTCTTCTGTACCGCCGTATCCACGTGGTTCAGTGGACGATCCGGAGTGGCGCAACTCCCTTGAATGCCTCGGCGAGACCGTTGGTTTCCGATCAGCCGCAAGACAGGATGATAAGCTTCTGTTATGCCGCGCCTTTTCCGCATTTTGCTGTTGTGCACTTCGATCCTCGGGGCAGCCGATGCGGTGAGCCCCGGTGGTTTCGTCGTGGAGCGCCCCACTCTGATCTGTCTGGGCTTTGAATGGAAGATCGCGGGTGACGATAACCGTAACGCTATCGTCGATGTAAGCTACCGCAAGGCAGGCGAGAAAAGCTGGAAACAGGGCATGCCGCTCTTCCGCCTGGGCGGCGAGAAGGTGTTTCGCAAGGATCTCGGACTCGACTATACAGCGCCGCAGATGTTCGCGGGCAGCCTCCTCGATCTGGAGCCGGACACCGAGTATGAGGCGCGCTTTCAGATGCGGGATCCGGACGGCGTTCAGGGCGAAGCGGTTCAGTCGGTGAAGGTTCGAACACGAGGCGAGCCAAAAGCTGCCGCAAATGGACGGGTACTTCATGTATATCCACCGGTTTGGAAAGGTCCGAAGCAAGAGCCGGCATTCACTGGTTTGAAACAGGCCTACTTCGGTTCCGGCAACGGAGATTGGGCGATTCTCAGCGAGCGGAAGGTTCGCGCGGGCGACACCATTCTCGTCCATGCCGGCTTGTACAAAGGCGAGCGGCTTCAGTACTCCCATCCGCTCGGTCTGGATTTCGAGGGCACCTACCTGTTAACGGCGAAGGGCACTCCTGACCGGCCGATCGTAATTCGCGGCGCTGGTGACGGCGAGGTCATTTTTGACGGCGATGGCGCGCATGAACTGTTCAACGTTATGGCGGCCGATTACAACATCTTTGAAGGACTCACCATCCGCAACGCCGATATCGCATTCCAGGCAGGTCTGAAAGATGTCACCGGGGCGAAGGGTTTAACGGTGCGCAACTGCCGCTTGGAGGATGTGGGCATCGGTGTCAACACGCAGTACTCCGGCTCGCAGGATTTCTATATCGCGGATAATGTGATGCTCGGCCGCGATGACCGTTACCGCCTCATCGGCTGGTACAATCCGGGCGCTTATGGCGGCAACCGGCTGAAGAGTTACTATGCGGTCAAGGTGTACGGATCCGGTCATGTCGTGGCTCACAATTACATTGCTTACTTTCACGACGGCATTGACGTGTGCACCCATGGCTCCCCGGATCCGGAAGAGGATCGGAAGGCCACAGCGATCGATTTCTACAACAACGACATCCACCTGATGGCCGATGATTTCATTGAAGCCGATGGCGGCGTTCACAATATAAGGGTGATGCGGAACCGCGGCGTCAACGCGGCGCAGTGCGGCCTGAGTGCGCAGCCTGTTTACGGCGGACCGGCCTATTACATCCGCAACGTTCTGTATCATGTGCCCACCGGCTGCGGACTGAAGTTCAACGTAAAGCCGGCCGGGATGGTGCTCTACCACAACACCATGATTACCGAAGCGCTACCGGGCGACATCTTCTCCAACGTGCATTTCCGAAACAATCTGATTCTCGGCATTGATGCGCCCGGCCGGGCGGTCTTCCGCTTCTCGAATGCCACCTCCTATTCAACTTTCGACTACAACGGCTACCGCCTCAACCCGAAGGCGAAAGAGCAGTTTCTCTGGAAGTCTCCCAGGCAAGGTCTGACGCGGGATTATGAACTGGACCGGGCGCGTCCCCATCCTTTCGGGTCCTTGTCGGAATTGCGAACCGCCACCGGACAGGAAGCCCACGGCATGGAAGTGGATTACGATATCTTTGATAACCTGCGTCCGCCGGATGCGAGCAAGCCGCAGGCGGTATACCGCGCTCGCGATTTGAATTTCCAACTGAAGGCGGGCGGCAAAGCGGTGGATGCCGGTGTCGCGCTGCCAAATGTAAACGATGACTACACGGGCAACAAGCCCGACCTGGGCGCGTACGAACTGGGCCGGCCGCTGCCGGTGTACGGTCCGCGGGGAGCGCTTATTTCCCGAGATCCAGAATAGGCACCGAGAAGCCGTTGATGCGGTTCTCGGCCAAGCCGATCTGCTTGGCGTCCTTGCTGATCCGGACACCGATGCGGCTCGCCGGTTGACGCGTCTCCAGCAGGATGTTGCTTTTCAAAGTCACGGACTCCGTCACGCCTTCAATGTCGACCGCCACCCCGCTTTCCGTGCCGCTATCCACTACGCGGTTGGCTTCGATATGATTGCGGCTCGGTGAAAAGCTGGGGCCGTGTTCCTGACGGAGATAGATTCCCGTCTTTCCGCTACGCAGCACCTCATTGTTGCGGACTACGTTGTCGGTGTCATTGTGCCCGATGGACACGCCGAAGCGCTTGTTGTCGAGCATTTCATTTTTCTCCACCAGACCCCATTTCACGCCCCAACAGAAGAAAAATCCGATGTCATTCCGCTCCAACTTGCAGCCGGTGACCACCGGCCTCTGGGACCCTGACCCGGGATGGAGGCCGTAGCCCGCGTTATCGTGACTGTGGCAATCCTCAGCGCGTACATCATGGCACACCTGCCAGCTGATCCCGTCGCCATTGTAGTTACGCGCGGTTACGCGCCGCAGATTGATACGATTACTCTCGCGCAGGAAAATGCAGCCCACATAGTTCCCATTGAGGTTCTCGTTGTTGGCGCGATTGCCATCCAGGCAGATGTTCTCGATCGCGATATCCGACACACGGAAGCCGTCAAAGAGCGCGAACAGCGTCGCCGCGCTGGCGCCCTCTTTGGTCCAGAAATTCTCCACCAGCATCTGGTTAATCTTGAAACGCCTGCCGCTGCGGGCCACCAGCGTGCGCTTGTAGGTGTCGAAACTGCCGTTATTGGGATTTCTGGTGCGCAGCACAATTCCATCGCCCACTTCGAAACCCGACGGATCGGTGAGCGTGACTTCCTGATCGTACCAGTCGGAGTTCTCCGCAAGAGCGGTTTTGATGGACGGTTCCTTGATGCAGACCGAATCGTTTCCGCTGCCCACGATGCGCACGCCAGACCGCAATTGCACGGCATTTCGAAAGCGGTATTTGCCGGGAAGGATCTGCACGGTGCCGCCGCCCAGACCAGACACATAATCGACCGCGGCCTGGATAACGCGTTGATCGGAACCAACGATATCCGCCCTCTCCGGACCCACCGTCATTTTGATGCGCTGCTCCCACTCGGGTTCCACCACATCGCCGGAAGTCGCACGCGGGCGTGTGACCGTGGGAGCGCGCGGGCCGGTATCGGCGGCGGAAAGCATGGCCGGAGTTGCTGCGAGGAACATGCGCCGGTTCATTTGAGGTACCTCCATGGGGGACGTTAAAGTCATGGTATCACCAGTCGATTATTTTTCTTCAAGGTCTCGCGCAGACGATCGTGGGGCAGAGCGTAGACCTTGTGCCCGTCAACGCCAGTCATCGTCTCCGCTCCGATCATGGCGTTAATAATCGCCTCTTCGGTCGCTTGGACGGTCGCTTCGAACACCGGATTCAACTCCTGGTTCGGGAGCATACGGATTTCCGCGACTCCCTTCGCCCCCGCCGCTTTGGGATTGGCGGTCGAGAAGGCCAAAAAAATATCTCCGGATCCGTCGCCGGATATGGCGCCGGTGCGGCCCAGGCCTAACGTGACACGGCGCGCCAGCCGCTTTGCCTGATGTGGCAGCAGCGGAGCATCGGTGGCCACAACAATGATGATGGAGCCCATGTCTTCGCGATAGGGCTGGCGCACGCCTGCGACGGGCATGTCTGCCGCAAGCTCCACACCCACCGGCAAGCCACCGATTCGCAACTGGCGCCGGCTTCCGCAGTTGCACTGTACCAGCACTCCCACGGTGTAGCCGCCCTGGGCCGCGGCCACCTTGCGCGACGAGGTGCCGATGCCTCCCTTGAAGCCATAGCAGACCATGCCGGTTCCACCGCCCACATTTCCCTCGGCCACCGGTCCGGCGGAAGCGCTGTTGAGCGCCGCATCGACATGTTCCGGCTTCACATGGAATCCGTTCACATCGTTCAGATACCCGTCGTAGGTCTCGGCCACGATGGGATAGTTGTAGAAGCCGCCCGGAAATGTATTGGTGCCAGGGCGTCGATTGTTCTTCACCAGCCACGCAAGCACGCTGTCGCGCACAACTCCCACACTATGCGTGTTCGTGATGAGAATGGGTCCATCGGCAAAACCGGATTCTTCGAGCCACGGCGTTCCCGTCATCTCGCCATTGCCGTTTTGTGAAAACCAGCCCGCGAAAACGGGATCGGAAGACTGCCGGCCGCGGGGCCAGATCGCCGTGACGCCAGTACGCACAGGGCCCTTGCCCACGCTGAGAGCACCCTCCCCGGAGATAAGCGTCGTATGGCCCACCTCGATGCCGGCGATGTCCGTGATCGCGTTGAGCGGGCCGGGCGCACCTTCGAGCGGAACACCGAGATGGCGGGCCCGAGGTTTGGTCTGGGGCAAGGCTAGGATCGCGCAAATAAGCAGGAGTGGAGTAACGCGGTGGAACATATCAGGTATCGTACCGTTCCCGGCGGGGGGTCGGATGCGGATATAATCACCCAAACGCTATCAGCGGGAGCAATCTATGCGCATTCTAACCTTGTTGTTTCTTTCGGCCCTTGCGGCCTCGGCTCAAACTGCCTCGACACAGATTTTGGGAATCGTTACCGATTCCACCGGCGCCGTGGTTCCCGGCGCCACCATCACGGCCAAACGAGTGGAAACCGGCGACGTGCGAACTACGGTTTCCAACGACACGGGAAACTACATTTTCCCGCTCGTCGATTCGGGTGGCTATGAGGTGAGTTGCACCGCCACCGGCTTTAAGACAGAAGTGCGCCGCGGCATTCCGGTGGAATTGAACCAGAAGGCGCGTATTGATTTTCAGTTGCAGGTGGGTCAGACGGCGGAGACGGTCGAGGTGACTTCCGCGGCTCCGCTGCTGAAGACGGAAGACTCGACGCTCGGCTCGGTGGTGGATCATAAGCGGATCGTGGAACTGCCATTGAACGGGCGCAACTTTGCGCAGGCGGCCACGCTGATGCCGGGTGTCGTCTACGGCTCGGCGCGCATGGGTGTCGATGGCAACCAGACGATTGGAACGCGCGCCATGCCCGGCCAGATCGTAGGACTTTCGGCAAACGGTCAGCGCGACGCCAACCAGAACATCACTCTCGATGGTGTATCGGCGACCGATGGGTTCAAGTCGGCGATGCTGTTCGTACCGTCGCTGGAAGCCATTGAGGAGTTCAAGATTCAGAGCGCCGTGTATTCCGCCGAATACGGGATGAACTCCGGCGCGCAGGCCAATGTGTCGATCAAGAGCGGCGGCAACCGCTACCACGGCACCGCCTTTGAATTCCTCAGGAATGACATACTCGACGCGCGCGGGTTTTTCCTCCTTCCCACGCAGCCGAAGAACAAGCTCCGCCGCAATCAGTTCGGGGGCGTGTTCTCGGGACCGATCAAGAAGGACAAGACGTTCTTCCTTGTTAACTATGAAGGCCGCAGGGAAATCCGGTCCACGCCCTCCCGTACGACGGTGCCGACCGTGGCCATGCGCAACGGCGACTTCTCGGAACTTCTCATCCCCGGCAATCGCTGGTATCCGCGCGACGTCAATCCGGCCGTCTCGCGGGCGATCCGCCTTCCCGGCACTTCCACTCCGTTTCCGAACAACATCATTCCGCGAAATCTTCTCAATCCTGTCTCGCTGAACGTTCTTACCTCGAAAACGGGCAGCCCCTTTGCCGAAGGCGGATTCATTCCCCTGCCCAATTTCGACGATCAGGCCCGCGCCGCCAACTCCATCATCAACTATGTGGGAACGAACGACCAGGTGCTCAAGTCGGACCAGGTGCTGGGACGCGCCGATCACCGCTTCAACGATAGTCATCGCCTCTTTGCGCGCTACGTTCTTGTTCCGTCTACGTGGCTCAATGAGCCGCTGATGCGGCCGAACTCATTCACCACCAAATTCCGTTCGCAAAACATCGGAGTCGGTTATTCGTGGGTCATTAGCCCCACCAAGCTGAATGATTTGCGCGTGGGCTACAATCGCATCCGCGCCAACCAGGTGGGGCTGCAGACAGATACAACCTTCACCCACCGCGACCTCGGGCTGGACTTCCGAGTTACGGGCGACGGCAACCGCACGCTCACTCCGCGTGAAGAGGGCCTGCCCAATATCAGCATCACCGGCTTTGCCGGCACCGGCTCGGGCAATGTTACGTTCAATACGAATGAGACCGCCGAGGTGGCCGATTCCCTCGCCATCAACCGCGGCCGGCATAATTTCAAGTTTGGCGGGCAATGGCGGCATAGCCCGGTGGTGAACTCAGCTTCCAATCTTCCGCGCGGCCAGATCACGTTTACGGGCGATATCGTGGGCGTGTCCGATGGCATGGCGGCCTTCATGCTCGGTATTCCGCTGAATGCGAATTCGGCCGAAGGCGTTCCCAACAACGACATCCATCAGGAGAAATTTGGTCTTTACTGGCTGGATGATTATAAGGCCGGCGCCCGGCTGACGATCAATTACGGAGTGCGCTGGGACTGGTTCGGCGCCGTGACCGACGCCGGCGGCCGCATCCGCAACCTGTCCTTCGCTAACCGCGACATGCAGACAATCAATGGGGTGAGGTACCCCAAGCTGGTTCCCGACCCGTTCGTTCCCGAAGCCCTCTACGACATCAACTGGAAGCAAATCATGCCCCGCCTGGGGATCGTGTACCGCTTCGGAGACCGCACTGTTCTGCGCCTGGGCTCGGGACTCTTCTACTCCCCGCAGCAGACCAATAACTTCAACATTCTCGGTCTCAATCCGCCGCTTTCCGGGTCCACGGTGTTTCAGAACGATACCACGAGGCCCACAGCCACAATCCAGAATCCTCTGGCAGGCTCTCCAGTTGGCGGCGGTCCGGCGGCAATCGTGATGCTCGGGTACCTGAAGGCCGATCACGATAACCGCTCCATGTATCTGAACAATAAAATCTGGCAATGGACCATGGAAATTGAGCGGAGCTTCGGACAGAATTTCGTCACCGGCATCGCTTATGTGGGAAGCGCCGGCTCGAATATCGACATGCCAGTCATGAACTTTAACAATCCCGATCCAGCCCTAGGCAATGTTCAGGCGCGGCGCCCGATTCAGTTCTATGTAGACTCGCGTAACCCCTCCGTGCTGCTACCGCTGGGTACCGTCCGCAGTCTCGAATCGTGGACCAGTTCCAACTACAACGCGCTGCAGATACGCGGCGAAAAACGATACTCGCACGGACTCACCTTCCACGCGTCCTTCAATTACCAGAAAGCAATGTCTATTGGGTATGGCGTGAATGAAGGTGGGCCGTTCGGCAACTCCTTCACTCAGGATCCGCGCAACCGGCTGGGCGACTACGGCCGGTCGCAGATCGACCAGCGCCTCCGGTTCGTGTTTTCGCACGTTTGGGAAATCCCATGGATGCGCAATACCAAGGGTCCGCTCGGCTGGGTGGCGGGGGGGTGGTCGGTCAACGGCATCATCCAACTGACCTCCGGTTTGCCAGTCACGGTCTCGCAGAATGGCGATTCCCAAAACACGGGCGCGTCTTCTTTCCAGCGTCCGCACGTGGTGGCGGGCCAGGCAGTGGATCGCGTGTACGAGAACCGCTCTATCGATCAGTGGTTCAACACTGCCGCCTTCGTCCGCTCCAAGTGTAATGGCTGCGCGGGCGACGGCCTGTATCTTGGCCCGAAGGGTTATGGGAACGCGGGTGTTTCGCTGTTTGACTCACCCGCCAACAAGACCTGGGACTTCGCGTTGTTCAAGGAGTTCAAACCGCGCGAAGGGCATCGGATTCAGGTTCGCTGGGAAGCTTTCAATTTCACCAACACGCCGCAGTTCAGCGCTCCAGCGCGGACGCTGGGCGCGGCAGACTTCGGGCGCATCACCTCGACAATCATCAACAATCGTGAAATGCAATTCGGATTGAAGTATATTTTTTGAGGTGCTGAAGGGGGTTAATTGGGCCGAATGCGCTACGCGGCGCCTTCAACGGATGTCGTGCCGGCTGTCGTGAATTGTTGGCGCTTACGATCTTTCGACAGGAACTGCCAGGAGGATCTCTACCTTTATCGGGACACCATCTCGAGAGGCAGGGCGGAATTCCCAGCGGGCAAGTGTGGCTAATAGCGCAGTGTTCAATTTTTCGTCCCCTCCGCGAACAACGCGCAGGATCTCAAAGCTGCCTTGTACGGTGATGAAGCCATGGACGAGGAAATATTTTCCATCGTGCTCCGGCAACGAAAGGGCCAAAGTGTGGCTGACAAGCGGATAGGGAGCTTTAGGGACAGCCGGGCTGCCGAGACGAATTACGTGCCGTTCCGGTGAGTTCGATTGTCCCCGTGACTCAGCGACGCAGTACTGGAGAATCCACTGCCGTTTGCCCCCCACGGGCAAATACACCGTGAACACGGGGCCGCCGGAAAGGATACCGGCGCCTTCAGGGAGAATACCCGAACCGGAGGACTGTATCACCACATCGAAGTTGCCGTTTTTGGGGTGTACCGTACGGATGGGAACGAGACCAGCGAGACTGCGGGAACGGTTGGATTCCGGTTCGGCCGGATTGCCGGAACCGACGGGACTCGCCGCACGCCCCGCCCTGTTTAAAGAAGCCAACGAAGCACTATTCGAGGCGGACTTCGCCTCGCTCGGCGCGCTGGAAGCGGCATCTCCCGCGCCCGGCCGCTTAGGATCCACCGCCTGGCCGGAACCACTTGTTCTGTTGGTGTCCCGCTCGCCTTCGCTCCCGGCGGACGCGCCCGGAGCGGGAACGTCCGGCAGGCCGCTGTGCGCCGCAGCTAACTGCAGAGACGCCGGGATCTCGATTTTGTCCCTCCATTTCATGTTTTCGATAGGAAGCGAAAGCAGATTGAGCGGCTCTCCCTGGTGATCCGCAAGCCTCGCCGGGTCACTCCTCTCCGGCTTCGGCTCATAAACGCGGATCGGTGTCGCCCCTGAGACAGGCGTCGGCAAAGCCGGTCGCGCGACCGGGGGAAGTGAAATACGAAGGTCTGAAACAATGGGTTGTGCGTTGGGCGGCACGAGTGCGGGCGGAGCGTCCAGCATCGGAATCGCCCTGGGAACTTCCCGCCGGCCAGGCGCAATGAATTTCTTGGGCTCCGGTCTTTTCAGAGGAGTAGTTTGCGTCCAAGCGAGCAGCCATGGCAGCTTCACATGCGTGGCGGGTTCCACTTTTAAGGCAACATCCGGTTCAATGATCGTCTGAACGGTTTTGGGCGCGGGTGGAAGCGGCGGCACTTGGAATTTTCTTGCTTGCTGCCTTTCCGGAGGCGCGGGTAGTACGGGCTTCTCGAAGACAGGAAGAGTAGACGGGCTGGCGGGATTCCCAGCGAGTTTCGGCGCTGGAGGTAACTGTTGAGCCGGGCTGCGGGGGCGGGCGGATGAATCCCGCTGCCTGGTAGGAACCATCTTCCGGGGAGCGGGCGCAAAATACAACGGTTCGGGCATGCGAATCATCAGAGGATCGGCTAAGAATACGACGATTTTTCGTTCCCTGCGCGGCTCTGGTAATTCAAAAAAAGGCAAACTCAATATGACTAACAAATGCAACGCGACGGAGAAGAGGAAGGTGCGGTAAGGCAATACTCCTTTTGCCGCGGGCATGCTCCGAAAAAAAAGTTCTTCCGGCGGGGTACCGGAGATCCGTTTCAAACGGATCCGACACGTGATAAGGATTCTGCAACCTCCTTTTTCACTGACTCGAGCGCGGGCCCACGCTCACGCCGATTGAGGGCGCCGCAAAGTAATCTGCTGCCCGGAGCTTGCTTTCATAGATACAAGAGTTTTTCGCAGCCCTTCCCTCTCCTCAAAAGCCGAAACGGGCGGCCGCTCCATGTTAGGCTCTAGCGCCATGGATCCGGAATGCTTCAGTCCGTACAACGCCAATTCGAAACGATCCTTCAAGCCAAGTTTCTTAAGCAGACGGGAAACATAGACTTTCACGCTCGCCTCCGTGAGGTTGAGCAGCCAGGCGATCTCTTTATTTCTAAGCCCCTGAGCGAGCCTATCAATTAGATCCCGTTCTCGCGCGGTCAAATGGAGCGGCTTCCTCTCGATCAGTTGCTTTGCGACGCTCTTTTCCACCCACAACTCGCCGGCGGCGACTTTTTGCAGACATCGAACGAGCAACTCATTGGGAAGCGTCTTGCGGAGAACGCCCCGGATACCCGCGCGCACTGTCTCGCATGCAAAATCAGGATCGATGGCGCGCACCCACAGAACAACATGGCACCCGCGAGCATTCGAAGCAATGGTGCGAATCGTTTGCATGTGAATGTCGGGCGTGAGGTTAATTAAAACTACGTTGGGCGTCTCGACTTCCAGGGCAGCCAGGAGCGTCAGCAAACTTGTCACGCAACGGAGTTCGGTATCGAGTTCGGCGTTCAAGACTTCAGTGAGTCCATGCGCCAGGATCGGCTCGTCAATACATGCGAGAACACGGAGCATAACTACCTCAACCGCTACGAATCCACAATGAACCGCTTGCCATGGCCCAGCGCTAGCTCATAGGGAACTTCGGCACGTGCTATAAGGATTTGATTGTGAGTGTACTACACGTACGGTGCTCTCACAAGCAAAAAATAATCTATTCAGAGACACAGTACTTCTAGTACTTATGTCGTTTTGCGCAGTCGGCATCGAATCAGATGCTTCAATCCCAAAGCGCGAGAAAGACGGTCTGCGTCGCGCCACCTGCCGGGAATTCGTTAAAGTTCAAGCAAACCACATCCTTTTTCGCCTGAAAGGACTGGTGAATCTATTTCGGAAGTGTTCTCTTTCGTGAACAGCCGGTTGTATACCGTGGCGAATCTTGCGTGGAAACAGAAACTCGAATACAGTCATAGTACTTTCCGGGTCGGAGGATTTGCATATTGTATGGAGGATCAATGGGCTCCATGGACAATCGCAGCCATGAGCGACTCGGGGTTCGAATACGTTGCATGATCCAGTTGCCGGGACCAATTCCGCGCACGGAAAAGGCATTTACCGTGAATATGAGCCGAGGAGGAATGCTGCTGAGGTGGGTTACCACTTTAAAGTCGGAGATACCGAAGATCGGCGATGTCATCCAAGCGGAAATCCCCTTGCGGGAGACACCCCACTTCGAGCAGCGCTATCTGCGGTGTGCAGGGGAAGTCGTGCGGGTCTCATGGGAGGAAGAAACCGGTGGGGTATTGATGGCTTTGCGGCTTCATACGATGCGCCTGCAAGCTCAACCTTTACACAGAGAGGCGGTTGGGGCCGTATAGAGAAACTTCATGAAAGAATCGAGAACCATCCATAAGTCGGGGAAGGGGCATGCGGTGGTGGAAGTCACCCTCATGCTGCCATGGATATTTCTTTTGTTCATCGGAGTCTTCGATTTCGGCTTTTACTCCTATGCGCTGATCTCGACGGAAGGAGCCGCGCGGGCCGGCGCTCTATACGCGTCGTCGAGCTGGGGAGCGGCCGGGGACGGCGCCAACGTGTGCTTCTACGTACTTCAGGAAATGCGGATGTTGCCGAACGTGGGCAGTTCGACGTCATGTTCCTGCACGGGAGGAAGCTGTACGGCAGGGCCGATTCAGATCACGGCTACGCCAATATCGGGCACGGGCTGTGTCGAAGCTGTAGCCGGCGCCAAATGCACTCGCGTGACGGTCCAGTATCAGACCGTACAACTGTTTCCGATTCCCGGTCTTGGCGGCCAGTTGACCATGCGCCGGGTGGCTGAAGCCAGTGTCAGAGGAGATTAGCGGAATGCCCGGAAGATTTTTTGAGCAACGAGGAAACGCAACCATTGAATTCACGCTCGTTGGTATTCCCCTGATCTTCGCGCTCATCTCGATTTTCGAGGTTTCGCGGGGAATGTGGATCTACGTAACGCTGGCGCAGGCGGTCCGGGAGGGGACCCGTTACGCGATCGTCCACGGCCAGAACTGCTCGCAACTTCCGAATCAATGCGCGACTACGGTCGCGCAGGTGGCCGCGCGAATACGGGACATGGGTGTTGGACTGCTCCCGAATCAACTGACCGTAACAATGAGTACGGCGGCGGGCGGAGCGTCGATCCTTACCATCGGCCCTTCGACGCTGGAAACACTTCTCACACAAACCGGGACAACCTTCCCCGCGGGCGCCGGCAGCGGTCCCGGAAGCGACATTGTTATTACGGCATCATACCCGTTCAATTCGGCGATTGCGATGTTCTTTCCCGGAGCGGGCAGCGGTATGACTTTCGGAACCTTTAACTTACCCGCATCTTCGCGGGATATCGTGCAGTTTTGAGGCGTCTGTGAACAGGAACGCAAGACGAGGACAGGCTCTGGTGATGGTGACGCTGGCACTGTTTGCCATGTGCGGGCTGATGGGTCTTGCCGTAGACCTTGGATGGTCCTACTATATCCGCCGCTCGGCACAGCGTGCGGCGGATAATGCCGCCATGGCCGGGGCGCTGAAAGTTTTGTCCGCGGTTGGGCAAACGGGAACATTCTCCTGCGGCTCGGCCATCGGATGCCAGGCTTCCTCCGCGTGCCCGGCCACCGGCGCCAGTCCGCCTGCAAGCAGTTTGGATACGGCATGTCTCTATGCCCAGCAGAATGGATTCCGGACCAGTGGGAACAGCGGCCGCCAAACAGTGTCGGTAGAGGCGAACGTAACGGCGGCAGGCTGCGATACGGCATCCCCACCCACTTGTGTTCCAACCGCGCCGGGCGTGGCAGCCTTTTACTACATCACGGTGCGCGTGGTTGAGACCGTGCCCCAACTGTTCTCCGCCGTCATGGGTAACCCTGTTGCCACGGTGAGCGCCCGCGCGACGGCCGCGGTGATCGACTCAGTGATCATTACGTCGCTCATTTTGACGAACCGTGAAAACGACGCTTCGCCGGCGACCGGCCAGGGAGTAAACCTGACGGCCCAAGGCGGCTCAGCCATCCAGGTGCCCGGTGGCATCTCGATGGCTTCCCAATGTAACGGCGGGAATTGTAATGGCCGGTATGCCGGTACCCTGCAGGGCGGGCAGACCCTCACCTCGCCATTTACTTATATCCGCGGCGTGGGGCAGGCTTGCGCCGGCAACCTTGGCTGTACAAGCCAGTCATCGTGGACCGCACCGCCAATCAACGGCAAGCCGGATGGTGACATGTTCTACGACCCAATGGAAAAAAAGGGCCAGCCGCCGCTTTCAACGCAGGCAGGCAACCAGCTACCTTTTCCCTCAAGCATACAGGGTGGTACCGCGAATAATCCAACCATCCTTCCTCCAGGGAACTATTACATGACAAGCACGGACCGCAATGGCAACGTAATCGCCACCGGAAATCCGGTAACCTTGGGCTCGGGATATTTCCAGTTTGGAAGCTGTGGCTCCGGTTTCCCGCAATGGACTTTCTTCGGCGGCCTGCGCACCGGGTCAGGAAACTCCGTGGTTACCTTTACGCCGGGCAGGTACGTTTTCGCCGGGCAGAACAGTGGCGACGGACAGCCGCTGTTTGAGATTTCGAACGGCACCACTCTGCAGGACTGCACCAGCGGGGGCGGGCGGAACACCGATGCGGGCGAGATTTTCATCTTCACGGATACCAATTACCCCGGATTGGACCTTCAGGTGGCAAATGCCGGTCCAGTAGCTGCTATTCGCAACAATCTGTTATTCGGCACGGCCGGCATTAAAACCGGTAATAACGACAACTCGGCCATCACGCTGCACGGGCTGAATAAACAGAGCTCCAGTGTGCCGGATGAACTAAAACCCTATGCCCCGGTTGTGATGTGGCAGGACAAGCGGAACTCACGGGTTAAATACAACCCTGACGGGACGCTCGACACGAGTTGTGGGGACCGCAATAATCCTTGTACGAATGCCCCCGCGGATAGCATGAGTCGCGAAATGTTCCTTCGCGCAACGCCGAGCGTCTTGATCTACGGCGCAGCCTATCAACCGCGCGGAGCATGGCTCAACCTGGTGGCGGGAGGCAACTTCACAGGGCCACTGCAGGTTATTACCGGCGCTTTGCGGTTACAGGGGTCGCCTCCACTGAGTCTTACGGGCATAAGCAACCCTATCACCGTCCGGAAGACAGCGCTGGTGGAGTGATATGGAGAACAACCGTTCCAACCCGTTGATTCACCTGCTGCCATCGCTGCGGGATGTAGCGTTTTTCATGCCGGCGCTATTCATTCTGCTGAAGACGGCGGGCGCCTCCCATCTACTGGAAGGCGACACGGGTTGGCACGTTCGCACCGGGGAGTGGATCCTCCAGAACGGGCGTGTTCCGGACAAAGACGTGTTTTCTTTTACAAGACCAGGGGAACCCTGGTTTGCATGGGAATGGCTGTGGGACGTAATGTTCGCCTGGCTGCACGGGATAGGCGGGATGGCGGCAGTGGTTACGGTGAGCCTGTTATTGATAAGCGCGACCACCCTGGTGCTGTACCGGGAAATCATGCGCCATAACGGCAACTGTCTGATTGCGATCGCGCTCACTTTTATCGCCTCGGCGGCGGCATCCATTCACTGGTGGGCGCGGCCGCATTTATTTACGCTGCTGTTTGGGCTGGTGACATTCTCGCTGCTCGAGAGAGCGCATGCGGGAAACATGAGGCTGTTGTGGCTGCTGCCACCGCTGGTGATTTTATGGACGAATCTCCATGGAGGATTCTTTATAGCCATCCTGATGGCGGGCGCGTACGCAGCCGGCGAAGTGGCAACCGCGGCGATCGCCTCTTCGCCCGAGCAACGCCGTGTGGCGATGCGGAGGTCCGGAGCCTTCTTCGGGGTCGCGGCGGCAAGTCTAGCGGCGAGCCTTGTGAACCCGTATTCTTATCACCTGCACGCGCACATTTATCAGTTTTTGACTACCAACTGGCATTTTCAGAATGTGCTCGAATTCCATCCTCCGAATTTTCAGCATCCCGCGTCCCGGTTTTTCGAGGCAATGCTTTTTACGGGATTGGCGGCAGGGCTCTGGCACTTGCGCCAGAGGCGTTTCGCCTACGTATTTCTACTGGCGGGCTGGGCGCATCTGGCCTTGGTCTCCGCCCGGAATATCGCCATCTATGCTCTGATCGCGGCCCCGATCATCGCCTACGCCATACGGGAATGGATGAGCGTATTAGCCCAGGCCGACATGGCGGGATGGCTGAAACGAAGCCTGCAATCATTCGCGGATTTATCGTCCGAGATTGGAGCGACGGATACCATCCGCCGTTTCCCGCTCGCCCGCCTGGTTGTGATTACGCTTCTTGCCCTGCTGTTTTTTTCTCCCGCTCCGCCGCAACGATTTCGCGCAGTTTTTGACGACACCTACCCGGAAAAGGCGTTGCAAACCGTTGCAAACCGACTTCACAGCCGCGTGTTTACGATCGATGAATGGGGCGACTACCTGATCTACAAGCTCTATCCGCGGGTGAAGGTCTTCGTGGATGGAAGAAGCGATTTTTATGGGGAAGCATTTGAGCAGAAGTATGTCGACACGATGAACCTGAAACATGGCTGGGTGGAAAACCTGGCCAGGTATGGCGTCGATACTGTTCTGCTCCCGATCGACATGCCAATGACCGGCGCACTCAAAGAGTCCAGTCATTGGCGCGTGATCTATGACGACGGGGTGGCCATTGTCTTCGAATTGCGAAGCGGCAATGGGAACGTCGTTACACAAAGTTCCGTTGTCAGACATGGGGTTTCTCAGGCAGGGAACTCCACGATCAATGGAAGTGACGATCTGGTCACAACAAAATTCGTTAGGAGAAACTAAACATGAAGACCCTTTGGAAACGTCTTATCACCGAAGAAAGTGGACAAGACATTGTCGAATACACTCTTCTTCTCGCTTTTGTGGCCTTGGCATCCGCCGCGCTATTCAATACGGCCGGTGGAAGTATCAGCGGTATTTGGGGTGTGGCAAAAACACATCTGGCAAATGCTTCTACCGCGGCCGGCAGCTAGATTTTATGGAGCCGGCGGTCGATGGGAATTCTTGTCGATCGCCGGATCCATTCCCCGAAACGATCACAAGAACACGATAGGAGAAGCCATATATGAAGACACTCTGGAAGCGTTTTATTAGAGAAGAGAGCGGACAGGACATTGTCGAATACACTCTACTTCTTGCTTTTGTGGCCTTGGCATCCGCCGCGCTATTCAATACGGCCGGTGGGAGTATCAGCGGTATCTGGGGCGCGGCAAAGACACATTTGGCGAACGCATCCACCGCCGCTGGCAGCTGAACATGATTTCTGCCGGGGTAAAAACTTGCTACGGGAGGCAAATATGAAAGGACTCTGGAAGCGTTTTATTCGAGAAGACAATGGCCAGGACATTGTCGAGTACACTCTTCTTCTCGCTTTTGTGGCCTTGGCATCCGCCGCGCTATTCAGTACGGCCGGTGGAAGTATCAGCGGTATCTGGGGCGCGGCAAGCACACACTTGTCTAACGCTTCTGCCGCCGCAGGAAGTTAGAGACACGGAAACGGCGGTTGAGGTCCTTGTCAATCGCCGCAGGGTCTCAATGAGTGGGTTTTGGGGCTCAGTCACTGGAGAGAGGAAACATGAAGACACTTTGGAAGCGAATGATTCAGGACGAAAGCGGACAAGACATTGTCGAATACACTCTACTTCTCGCTTTCGTGGCGTTGGCCTCCGCCGCACTGTTCAACACGGCCGGTGGAAGTATCAGCGGTATTTGGGGCGTAGCAAGCACACGTTTGTCGAACGCTTCTGCTGCCGCCGGCAGCTAGGGGGAACGGCAGTCAGTTACGAAGTGAGGCAGGAAACAATGAGCTTGCTTAAAAAAACAGCCGGGGATGAGGGCACATGCGGCCTTGGTTTGGGTGCGCTTCAGCGGCTTCGTGTTGCATATGACGGACCGCTATGGCGAGGCGAGGAAGGGCAGGACCTGCTTGAGTATAGTCTGTTGTTGGCCTTCATCGTGTTGGCGGGCGCGGCCTCGTTCATCAGCATGGGGGGCACAATCAATGGTCTCTGGGGCATTGTGAACTCGCGGCTCGCCGCAGCCAACCAGACCGGATCTTAATCGAGAAGGAGAAGTTTATGAACAAACGGTTTGCATGGGTGTTTGTGTTCGCGCTAACGGTTTCCGGCGTTGCCAGCCTTCTGGTCTACAAGCTCATTGTGACGCGGATTGCTTCGGCCAAGCCCGCTAGCGCCACGCTCCTGGTTGCGACACACGACTTGCCGGTCGGGACGTTGATCCGGAGCGCGGATCTGCGAGAGGCGGAGTGGTCGGGCCAGCTGCCCGCCCGCGCTGTCGTGAATCGCAAGGATATTGAAGAGCGTGGTGTGGTGGCCAGCATTTACAATGGCGAGCCAATTTTGGAAGACCGGCTGGCCCCCAAGGGGGCGGGCGCCGGAATGGCCGCTACCATCCCGAACGGTAAACGCGCGGTAGCGGTTCGCGTCAATGAAGTGGTGGGACTGGCGGGATTCGTGACGCCCGGGATGAGCGTGGACGTGGTGGCGATGGGCAATAGTCCCTCGGGACCGCAGAGCGAAGGAT
>DATLCW010000386.1:0-2996 GCA_035526195.1 Bryobacteraceae bacterium | reverse complement strand
ATACACTGGCAAAGGTCTCCTCGCCTATTTAAGTCTCCGCAAGCCGGTCTCAAACCAGTGCTTTGCCTCCTGGAAATACGGAAATGCTTCCTCCTCCCGGCGAAATTCGGCGGGGTGGACGCAACGCCGCCCCCCTCGCCGCTCCACCGGGTGCTTCAGGTGCAGCATCTCGTGATACATCACGTACTCCACCACATACGCCGGTACGTCCTCCTGATCCAGCAGCCGGCTGATCACGATCGCATGATGCGCCGTGTCGTAATGTCCGAGAATGGTGCGCGACGGAGACCGGCTCCAGCCTACGTCCGGCCGCGACATGAGCCCGTGAAAAAACCGGAAATTCAAATCCTCAAACATACCGATCAGGTCATAGCGCCTGCCTTGCGCGGGCAGGATGGTTTTCCGCCCTCGTGACTTCCGCAACTGCTCCACCGAACGCACCATGTCCCGGCGGTTCAGATAGCGCTTATAGCGGTCCAGGTGGCGCGGCGGAATCTCCCGGCGGTTGAGCTTGCAGAGCAGGATCCAGGCAAGCGCCTCCTGCACAGACTTGGGCGCGGCCGCCAGCAGATCGGAAATTCGCACCCGCAGCTTTCCTTCTTTGTACTCGATGAAGCTGTTAACGTGGGCGAAGCGCCGGAAGCTCACCTCGATCGGCGGAGCGGATGTCCTCGGCTTTAATTCCTGAAACACCCGGGCATACAATTGTTCTGGAGTTTCCGCTGCCGGGATCTCCCCTCGCATAGCAACCGAATGTACCATAGAGGATTACAGGGGCGGACTGGCCCCGGGGTTCACAGACTGGAGAGGCGTTCTTGTTGAAAGCTAAAATTACGGCGCTCGGCTGCCACGTTCCCGCCGGCGTACTGACCAACTTCGATCTCGAGAAGCTGGTGGAAACCACCAATGACTGGATCCTCGAGCGGACCGGGATTCAGGAGCGCCACATTGCCGCGGAAGGAATTGCCACCTCGGACATGGCGGTGGAAGCGGCCCGCGCCGCCCTCCTTCAACGGGGAATTGAAGCTAGTACCCTCGATGCAATCATCGTCTGCACGGTTACCCCGGACATGCTTTTTCCCGCCACAGCCTGCCTGGTGCAGGATCGCCTGGGAGCGAAAGGGGCTTGGGGATTCGATCTGGTGGCCGCCTGCTCGGGCTTCCTTTATGGCCTCACCACCGCGGCGCACCTGGTGGGGAGCGGCACCCACCGGCGGGTTCTCGTGATTGGGTCCGATGCCATGTCCCGCATCATCAACTATCAGGACCGCTCCACCTGCATTCTCTTCGGAGACGGAGCGGGCGCCATGCTGGTCGAGCCCTCTGAGGAGGGCGAGGAGCCCTGCTTTCTCGGCTTTCTCAATGAAATCGATGGCTCGGGCGGCGATTATCTAAAGATGCCCGCCGGCGGCAGCCGTCTTCCCGCCAGTCATGACACCATCAACCGGAACCTTCACAGCGTGCACCAGGATGGCCAACAGGTATTCCGCTATGCCGTGAAGAAGATGTACGAAGTCTGCCGCGACCTGCTCGAGCGCAACAAGCTGAGCGTGAGCGATGTCGCCCTCATGATTCCCCACCAGGCCAACCGCCGGATTATAACCGCCGCCGCGGAACGGCTCGGAATCCCTTGCGATCGCGTGCTGATCAATATCCAGCGCTATGGCAACACCACCGCGGCTACCATACCGCTGGCCACGCGCGATGCGATCGCCGAAGGAAAATTGAAGAAAGGCGATTTAGTGCTGTTTGCCGCCGTGGGAGCTGGATTCACGGTGGGGGCCAACCTCTGGCGCTGGACGATGTAAACGCTCTTGTAGTGGAAACTGACGGTGCGGATTACTGCTGGCGTTCGATCAGGCTGCCAAACGATTCATGCAGGCGTTCCATAATCCCCCGCTGTTTCCACTCGGAGTGAGAAATCTCGCGCGAACGCTTGAGGTCGCCGGCGAAATCCTGCTCGAGTCTTTGCGTCACCTTCGGATCGGGCGTAGCGAGATTCACCTCGACGTTTAGACTGAACGATCGCGGATCGATGTTTGTCGAACCCACCACCGCCCACTGCGAATCGACCATGAGTATCTTGGCGTGCATCATCGACGGCTGATATTCATAAATATGGGCGCCGGCTTCCAGCAGCGGGCCATAAAGCCGCCGGCTGGAATGGCGCGTCAACAAGTGATCCGTGCCCGGACCGGGGGTGATAATCTTTACCTCCACGCCGCGTTCGCGAATCGCCCGCGCGATCTCCTCGCGGATGTTCGCATCCGGCAAAAAATAGGGCGTTGTAAGATAAATACGCTTACGGGCCGAGGCCAGCAGAACCTGGAACAACACGCGCGCCGGCGTCGAGCGGCCCATTCCCGGAGAACTGCGCACCACAATCGCCGCTGAAGGGCCGGCACCGGGCTTGATCGGAAAATACCCATCCCCTGTAAGGATGTCGCCGGTTGCCTCCAGCCAGTTTTCGGCGAACGCCGCCTGCAAGCCGGTGGCGGCATCGCCCTGAACTCTGACCATCGTGTCCCGCCATCGTTCGGCTCGTTCTTTTGGCTTCAGCCAGTGATCCGCCCATCCCGCTCCACCCACGAAAGCAAGGCGTCCGTCGATGATCAGGAGTTCACGGTGAGTGCGATTGTTCATCCGAGGCCACGTATACCAGCGGGGAGGCAGGTAACGCGCAAATTTACCGCCCGCCGCCCGCAGCGGCTCGGCTTCCGCTTCCGGGAAGCCGTAGCTGCCCACAGCGTCGACGATCAGATTCACGGTCACTCCCGCGAGCGCGCGTTCCCGCAGCGCATTCAGGAATTGCCGGGTCACTTCTCCGCTTTCGAAGATATATGCTTCCAGACAGATGGTCCGCTGCGCCGACGCGATCGCCTCCAGCTCCGCCTTGTAATAATTCTCGCCGTTGGCGAATACCTCGATGTTCGAACTCCTCGAAAGGTGGCCGCCCGTCAACGCCGCCAGGGTTGTCACAAAGTGCGGCGAATCCA
>DATLCW010000363.1:0-24027 GCA_035526195.1 Bryobacteraceae bacterium | reverse complement strand
TCGGGCAGCGTCAACTCCACCGCCGAGCGGGATTTCAGTGTATGCGCGGTACTCACGACCACACCTTCTCTCCAATGAATGCCGCTGGCCGCCGCGCGGGGGTGCGCCGCCACGGCAAGCACAAACTCGCCGGCTGCCTGGACCGCGGCGACGAGTTGATCGGATACGTCTAACAGAGGATTTGCCATATACCCGATGACGCATTGTTCGTAGGTGTGGCGGCATCGGAAGAACAGCTAGGACGGAGCCCGGTAATTCGGGGAGTTGGCCGGGTCCAGACAAATGAAAGGTGCGGCCTGGTAACGGTTCAACGAGGCCTGAATGATGGGAGGCGGGCGGATTGATGGAGGTGGGCTGTGATCCGGTACAGTCCTCAATCCTGAAAGCGAAATCCACTCAGGGAATTAACCCCCAGGCGCGTCATTCTCGCCCGTGCCGGCCAGATCTTCGAGTTTGGTTCCGTGGTTGTCACTGTGCTGCGCAACCGTAGCGCGCATGCATATCTGATCGTCGTCTTCCGAGCCGGATTTCTCACTGTTCGTCAGGTCATCCTCTTTAAGTTGGGCGGGGGTGGGGGAAACTGCGGGTTTGCCATCAGAGACCATAGGGGGCTCTCCTTTCGCTTCTGCCAGTATAGCGAAACCCTCCCGCGGGAAAATATGGATTTCGGTGATCACTTTCCAAACGGAATTCCGCGTATCCTAAACAGGAGGTGAAATGTAATGGGCACCCACACCGTTCGTGCCGGGGAAAACCTGACGGTGATTGCAAAAAAATATGGTTACCCGGATTGGCGTACGATCTACAACGATCCGAAAAATGCCGACTTCCGCCGGAAGCGGCCCAATCCCAACCTTATTCTCCCCGGGGATCTACTGTTCATCCCGGACAAGACTCCCATCCCGGCTCCGCCCGTTTTCAAAGTGGAGTTCAGTCTCACCGTATTCGATAAGCACAGCTCCGGACGGTTCCCGAACCTGACTCTGACCTTGATTCTGCCTAACGGAACCACGAAGGTGGTGAAGACGGACAAGGATGGCGCGGTGAAGCTGGTGGAACCGGACATCACCGCGGGCAAGGTCAATATCCTGAGCATTGTGGATAACTCGGCCAGTCCGGATATCTACTACCCCGCCTATGTTTCCAGCGGCCTCACCACGAATGCTTCCCACGTGCTTCATGTTCCGAATAAACGCAAAGTTGCGGATGAAATCGCCGCCGCCCACGGCATCACCCGCCGTTCGAGCTGGGGCAAACGCAAACCCAACTACTTGAAGATGGACGCCGACTGGGATTACGAAATCGTGGCCATTCATCATTCCGGCGACGGCGGCTCCAAAGATCCTGTCGAGATCGAAACCAAGCACATGACCACCAAGGGCTACGACGATGTCGGTTACCACTACATGGTCAAGCCGAATGGGGACATCTATGAAGGCCGTTATCTATGGCTCAAGGGAAGCCATGTGGAGAAAGCGAACACGGGTAAAATCGGCATTTTGTTAATGGGAGACTTTGAGCCGCAGGCGATTCTTGACTGGAATGATGACGATCCGTTTCCGGCGCAGATTGCGGCTGCCGAGAAACTGATCAAGACCCTAAAGGGCAAGTTCGCCACCATCACCAAGATGGGCGGGCACAAAGATTACAAGAAAGATACCGAGTGTCCGGGATCTTTGCTGTATGCGAAAATTCCGGGGATGCGCACGAACACAGGACTCTCAGGGCCATGAGAGTGCTGCAGATTGCTCTCGGCATCGCGGCCGCTTCGGCGCTGCTGTTGAAGCTGTTCACCTACGAGTTCTATCTGCGGGACGATCCGACGGCTGGGATCGCTTTGCGGTCCACGCCGGGGTTTTCCAATCACGCGGTGCTCCAAGAGGTTCGTGGACGCAAGGATGTGGTTGTCGTGCAAAGCGAGAACGACTACCTCGGCGGCGGACTCTACCGGTTGACCGTCGGATGGGGATGGATTGTGCTGCTTGGCGCCTGGGTAACGGTAGCCGTTGTCGAGTCCCGGGCCTCCAAACGGCCGTGAATCGCCGCCGGGCCTTTTTCCTACACACCTAGAAAATCCGGATGTCCAACACGGGATTTTATAAGTCCGCTAAGCGCTTTCCCTCATAGTAACGGCACTCGCCCTTCCTTACCATGGGATTGGGACAGGACTAATGAATCCATGAAGTGCATTTATTGCGGCAAGAGAATTGCGATGCTGCGCAAGCTCACGGATAGTGAATTTTGCTCGGATATGCATCGGCGGCTCTATCAGCAGGAGCACGAGACGATGGCGCTGGCGCGTCTGATGGATACGCAAAAGCGGTATGACGCCCTCACCGCGTTGGGCGGGTCAACCAAGGGATGCTCCAAAGAAATCGCTACGGACCGCGATGCGATCGCCGCCCGGTTGAATGAACCTGTGAAAGGTTTCCTGCCGCAAGTTCCGGTCTCCCGGTTATTGACGGGCTGCCGATTACCGGCGATTCAACCGCTCGCTCAACATCCGGAGGCGTACCATCCGGAATATCGCTTCTCGTGGTACGCCCATCCTCCTTTCCCCGGATACGTCGAACTGCCCGGATTCAACCCCCGGCCTTGTTCCTTTTCCCCTCGATATTGCGATGTTTATCAGGCGATTGAACTGGCCGCGTGGCTCCCCCGCGCGGAAGCCCGCTTGCAGATTCGCGGTCTGGCCGGCGCAGGAAGCCAACCCTGGTACTGGACGAAACCCGTTCCGGCCGCCATCGGTTTGCGGGCGGTCCAGGCTTCACCCGAACACGAACGTCTGCCGCTAATCCCGCCCTTGCTTTCCTCGAGTGAGTTTCTGACCCTGACCCGGGCTGGCCTTCGTGCTTTTGGCGGCCCGCCGCCCGGTCGTGCCCTCGCGCCAACCCCAAAAGCTATGGAGACGCTCACCGCGGGCTTCCCCGCCAAAGTCTGCTTTGACCTTCTAAGCCGCGTTCTGGAGCCGGTTGAGCCGACTTCCATTCCCGTCTACCGGGAAACACCGGGCGCGGAGGAAATTCCTTCGCGGAAACTGCTGGCCCTGGCCCGTTCCGGCATCTCCGAACGGCGGCAGGTGATTCGGCGGGTGCGGGCGCGCGAACTGTTCTTCCCCTTGCCGCGTCTCGGAGATCTTCCCGCCCTCGCCTCCCGCGTAGCCGGCGAAAACATCCATCATCAGCTTTATTCCGGCACCAGAGGACGGGATTGGAAGCCCGGCATGGTCCCGCATTCCTTCGACAGTGGTGTTCTCGACGCTCGTACGGGGCCGGGACCGGAAGCGTTTTCCCCGATCCCTGTGGAAGTCTCGAAAGTCACCGTTCTGCCTCTTCGGAGCGCGCTTCTTCCTCCGGCGGAAGGACTCGCTCCCGCAGCAAGGGTCGACGGCGGCTACCTCGAGGGAGCGGACCCGTTGAGCACCGGTTATGCGATACGCTCCCGTCATGGCTTCGCCGAGCCGGTTACGCCAGAAGCCGTACGACCCGGCTTCCTGGCCGCAGCCGCATCCCTTGTACTCGGCCAGCCGCGCAATTTGTATGCGGTTGCGGCGCATGCGTCGGCGGGCAGTTTCGAAGGCCGCCGCCCGGTCACCGCTGTTTGCGCTTGCCCAGTAGCGGAGCCGGCCCCGCCGCCCCTTTATGCGGGGGGCCTCGCCAGGGCGGCTCTTGCAATCCCCGCGGTTTCGCAAATGGCACAGATTCAGCCGAGTCCCGGGCGGGCGACTTCGTTGGGCTGTCTTTGGATTGAACCGGATCTGCTGGAAGAGGCTTCTCAGAAAGGGGCGACGCACACCGGCGCAAGCTGTCCTGCCTCAGTCCTCCGATCCGGTTTCGAGCCCGGGTTTGCGAACCAGGTTTTTGCCACCGCGCCGAGCGAGGGCATTCCCTACCCGAGCAACACGGTCGCCGTCCAGGAATTTTCTCCGTTATGGCCCGATCCCGCCTGCACCCTGCCGCAAGTGAGGATTGCCATCGTCGAAGATCACGGAATCCGGGAAGTTGTGCGCGCCATTAATAATGTGGTCCTCGCGCAGCAGCGCCGGTCGTGGATTCCCTCCCTTCCCAGCATGTCGATGCCTCACTTCGAGCAGCCGGATTTGAAATGGTTTGTCATGTCTGTGCCTTTATTGCTGCTGGTGGCGGTGTACTCGCTGACCAATAGCAACGATGCCGCCCCGCTTATCGCAGCCAATGGGGGCGTAGAGAAACAAGAAGCGGCGCCGGCGGTGGGCAAAGCGCCGGAACCGCGTCGTTCCGCTCCGGTGGTTCCCGTTGCCGCGGTCGCCACCGCGGCCGTGCCGGCTCCCGCCGCTCCCACCGGTTTCGCCAAAATCAAGCAGTCGATTCTCGAGCGGGCCGCTGTCTCGCTCAGCGACGATTTCCGCGCCGGTCTTGGGGATTGGGAAGGGAAGGGAAACTGGTCCGCACAATGGTCTTACGATCCATCGGGTTTCCTGCGTACGGGCCCCCTGGCGCTCTATAAACCCTCGCTGTCTCTGCGGGATTACCGGATGGAGTTTTTAGGGCAGATCGAAAAGAAGAGCATGGGCTGGGTCTACCGCGCTACCGATCCGGACAACTATTATGCGACCAAAATCGTCATTACCAAGGGTGGTCCGCTCCCCACGGCGATTATCGAGCGCTACGCGGTGATCAACGGAAAGGAGTCCAGTCTTCAGCGGCGTCCGCTTCCTTTGCAGGTTCGCGCGGATATGCTCTACCGGGTAAGAATGGACGTACGCGGCGGCGGCTTCACTCTATCGGTCGAAGGCCAAATCGTCGATTACTGGAGTGATGAGCGTTTGAAGTCAGGGGGCATTGGGTTCTTCAGCGGCAAAGGAGAACTGGCGCGCCTCCGCTGGGTCGAGGTTTCCCATCAGTATGATTTCCTCGGCCGGCTCTGCGCTTTCCTGGCGCCATACAGCGTACCGGCCAAAGAGGGGAGTCTGAAGCAATGAACCAGAAGAAGCGGATGGAAAAGGAACCGGGTAAGCCTGAATCGGATGTAGGGACGGAAGCTGGCAACACGCCCGGCACCCATGCCAAATCGCTGGCAAAGGCCGTCGCGCTCCATTTGGAAGGAAAAGCGAAGGATGCGTTAAAGGAGTTGGATAACGCCATCAACAACGGCGCCGATACTCCGGAAGTGCATTCCGCCCGCGGGCACCTGCAATACGAGCTCGAGCTCTACGACGAAGCCATGCAGAGTTATTCGCGCCTGCTGGCTCTCGATGCCCGGCATCCTAACGGCAACTTCAATCTTGCCGTCTGCCTGGAAAAGCTCGGGCGCTGGGAGACGGCGTCGCAGCAGTTCGAAAGAGCTTTGGACGCCGATCCCCAACGCCTCGAAGCATGGCTTGGTCTCGGCATCTGCCGACTCCACAGCGAGAAAGCGGAACAGGCTCTGGATGCCTTTGAACGCTGTCTAGCGCGCGATTCCGACCATGAAACCGCTCGCTTCGGCAAGGCGGTGGCGCTGCAATATTTATGGCGGTTTGACGAAGCGGCCGATCTTTATCGGGGCATCCTCGAAAAAAATCCCAACTCTGAAGAGTCTCTCGTCAACCTCATCACGATCGGCATGGCACGCAAAGACGAGCGGATGATTCGCGAGTTCTCCGAACGCCTCCTCACGCTTCGTCCATTTTCGCAGGCGGCGCTCGAAGGCCTCGCCACCTGTGCGTTCTCCGCCAACGATTATGAAGCCGCGGCCCGGTGTTGCGCGAAACTGGTGGAGTCCACTCCCAATCATTTCGAGCGCTGGTTCAATCTGGGCGTCGCCTATCAGAAGCTGGGGCGTCTCGAGCAGTCCGCCCAAGCCTATAGCGAGTCGGTGCGGGTTCGTCCCGACGCGAAGCAGGCTTTCGTGAATCTGGGGATCGTGCGTCAGGAGCTCGGCGACTTGAAAGGCGCTCGCGAGTCGTATGAACGTTCCCTGCAACTCGCTCCGGACATCCCGGAAATCCTCTACAACCTTGGCTCGGTGCTAGAGCAAGAGGGGCAAAAGGAAGAAGCCGAAAAGCTGTACACGCGTCTGCTTGTTAAGAACTCCGATTGGGAAGACGCCTGGTTCCGGCTGGGCTTCCTGAGGCTCACCCGCGGCGATTATCACGGCGGCGCGGAGGCTTTCGATGCCTGCCTGCGCAAAAAGAACAACTGGCCGGAGGCTTTAGTCAATCTCGGTCTCGCCTACTGGAAGATTGGGGATCGCGACTCCGCCCGCCGCTCCTACGAACAGGCGCTGGAAACGCAGCCCGAATCGATTGACGCCCTCCGCGGCCTTGCCGCTCTTGCGATTGAGCGCGCTGATTTCGAGCAGGCGCTCGATTACCAGGCCCGCCTCATCGATCTCGGGGAGCGCAGTCCTGAGTTGTTCTACAACACCGGTCTGCTGCTGCAGAAATCGGGCCAGGTGGAAGACGCCATCCGGCTTTATAAGGAAGCACTGACGGAACGTCCCAATTTCGCCGAAGCGCTACTGAACCTTGGCCATGCACTGAAGTCCAAGGGCCAGCAGGATGAGGCCAGAAGTTACTGGAAACAAGCGCTGGACGCTAAGCCGGAACTCGCCCAAGGCTATTTCGAGCCGGTCCACACCTAGGCGCTGGGACCATCCGGCCAAAGTCATTTCACCGCGGCCATTTCCTCGTTTGCGATCTCTACCCGCTGGCGCTTGAGATCGAGCCGCAGACGCCCGAAGATGCCCATATAAAGGTTTGCCACCCAAACCAGGGAAAAGAAAGAAATGAAATATCCCCTCCAGTCGGGATAGAGCATCGTGAATTGCGTGAGCGCAATGATTGCGGCGGCGACATAATGGCTGAAACAGTATTCGCAGGTGAACAGATAGAAGAACTTACGCCACGGTAGCCGGGCGCATTCCTCGCTTCGCTTTTTGCACCAATCCCTGGGCTCGCGGAAGATTTCCTCGTGAGTCACCATCCAGGCGATTGTGGCCACGGGCATCGCCAGAATGGCGAGATAGAAGATCTGTTCGCTGGGACTAAGCATTACTCCACTACAGAGGACGGGGTTGCCGTGGTAGTAGTTTCAAGCGCTTCTTTTACGGCTTAGCTGGGGGTGGTTTCGGATCGAGACTTTCGCTGAGATCCGCGGGGGTCACAGCTACCTGTACTCCACGGGCCGGCACCTCCCCTTTTGCAACCCAAAGCAGCGAGTTGAGTAGAATGCGGCGAAAGTTCTCGTCTCCCAGATTGGCATGGTAGTGCGCGCCGGTAAACCCCACAAATCGTCCGCCATCGGGGCGCTCGCCCGCCCAGGACAGGATGTGCGGCTGGCCGGCCTTTGCTCGCACGTCCGCATTTCCGCTGCGGATGCCATCAGCCTTTATGGTCTCCGCCGGTGGAGTGGCCACCAGGATTCCCGTAATGTTGGCAGGCTTTTCGCGAAAACGGATGTTGTAATACCACTCATCCCGAAGGCGGAACGGTTTCACGCCGCGCGTGATGGGGTGTTGCGGAAGGGAGCTGATGTTCGCCTCCCACACCGGGTTCACCGAATAATTCAGGTCGAAGAAGCCTCCCAGCCACTCGAGCATCTCCCGATGGCCGCGTGCCGCGGGCGGCTCCACCGCGTAGTGAATGAACATCAGCCCCGCGCCGCGCGCGACGGCCTTGGCGATCGCCGCCGGATGGTCCTCCTGAAACGCCAGATGGCGCTCGCCGCCATCGCAGAACAGGAAAATGGCGTCCGCCTTTCCAAGTTCCTCTGCGTCAGGCCAGGCTCCACTCAAAGAAGTGGTGGCATGAACTCCCGGGACGGTGTTCAGCCACTTGGAGAGGAGCAACACTCCGGCATTGTGTTCATGCTGGCCGGGTCCATGACTGGGCTTTCCGGCAATCATCAGGATTTGCTTTTCCGCGAACGCGGCGGCAGCGAGCATCGTCAGCAAAGCCGTCAGCCGGGAAACTCTATTCATGGCATACCTCAACTAATTGCCATTATAATTCCCGCAGCCTGCGGTAATCTAAGAAAGTACTACTATGGCTCCTCGTGTGCTCCTCCTGTCCGTGGTTCTGGCCGCGGTGCTGTCCGCGCAGGATCCGATTCGTGGCCCGATGCTTGGGTGGGTTTGGGATTCGAAGAAAGAATCGGTGCGTCCGGTGCTTGGCATCGCGGGATCCTCGGTAATGGGACAAGGCATTGATTTGGGGTCCGCCGTGAAGTTGGGAGCGGTGTCCGGCGCGCAGGAATTCGCCCTTGTGCTGTTGGGGGATACACGCGATGTGGGTATTGTCGACCTGAAGCCACTGACGCCCTTGCTCACGCGTCCGGAGTTGGCAGCCGGAGCGGAACGGTTTGTATTGAGTCCACGCGGTAGCGCCGCCGCCCTTTTGTACGTAGGAGACACGAAGAAAATCGTTGTCGTGGGAGGGTTGCCGGCAGCGGCGGGCACTCTGCGTGAAATCGATCTGACGGTGGAAGGCACGCCCGCGGCCATGGCTTTGAGCGACGATGGGGCGGTGGTCCTCGCCGCCTATCCCGACACGCTTTCCGTCCTGATTGTGGACGCCGACGGCAATCGATGGAAGCTTCCAAAAGAAGCTGCCGTGAATGCGCTTGCTTTTCTCGAGAACAGCCACGACGCGCTGATCTCCACCGATACCGGCGTATACGTTGCCCGGGAGGTTTCCGCGAACGCCGAACTGCGGCTGTTGTGGGAGGGAGCCAATGCGGGGCCGGTTGCGGCTATCGATTCCCGACGGGTCCTTGTGGTAGACAATGCCAGCCAGTCCGTGGTCGAGGTGAATCTTGTATCCGGTCCCGGCCGCACTGTACAATGCCCCTGCGCACCCACCGGCTTGAGCCGCATGACCGGCACCGGGATCTTCCGGTTAAATGAAGTTTCCAAAGGACCGTTGTGGCTGGTAGAAGTGCAGGATACGGGTTTACGCACGGTATTTGTGCCTCCGGATCCTTCCGATCCGGAAAGTGAGGAGTAGGTACTTGAATATCCGACCGATGTTGCTGCTGTCGTTGGCGGCGGCTTTACCTGTGTATGGCCAGTCCCCCGTCCCACCCCAGATCAACAATCTGCAAAGCAATCCCACCCCGGTGTATTCGGGACAGGGCTTTACGCTTACGGTCAATGGAAGCGGATTTTGCAGTGGGGCCCAGGTTCGATTCAACAACCAACCTTTATCCGCCACGTTTGTCAATGCGAGCCAACTGCAAACCACGGTAAGCGGCTCCCTCACGTCGGGCATCTCGGGCACCGTGCCGGTGCAGGTGGTCAACTCGTTCAGCAGTCCCTGCCTGGGTCCGGGTCTTTCTTCGAACATCGTCGACTTTAACATCCTCTCGACTCCAACGATTGTCAATACAACCCTGCCCAACGGGACGGTAGGCGTCAGCTACAACTCCGCCGTACAGGTGACCGGCGGGCAGCCGCCGCGAACTTACAGCGTGACGGGATCGTTTCCTCCGGGACTGAATTTGAATCCTCAGAGCGGCTCGATCACCGGAATACCGACAGCCGGCGGAACTTTTACTTTCACCGTTACGGTGCAGGATAACTTTTCCAACAGCCCGCAGGTCTCACGCACCTATACGGTGATAATCACCGTTCCGCCTTTGACGGTGGTTACCACTTCTATCCCGGCGGGAGTTGTTGGAACGCCTTATAGCGTCAACATGGTGGTGAGTGGAGGCGTATCTCCCTATCGCTATATCACGGCCGCTCCGCCCGCTCCCGGGCTGACGCTCGATCCAATCTCGGGGCAGCTTAGCGGTACTCCGACGCAGGCGGGTAGTTTCCCGTTCTCGATCTCTTATCGCGACAGCCTGGGCGGGACGCCCGGTCAGGGCCAAAACGTGGTATTCGCTTATACGCTGATCGTCGCTCCCGCACTCGCCGTCACCACATCGTCCCTTCCTGACGGGCAGGTGAACCTTCCTTACGCACCGCAGGGACTGACTGCGGTGGGCGGCCAATCGCCCTATACGTGGATGCTTGCAGGGGGCGCGCCGCAGGGTTTGACGATCTCTCCCTCCGGCATTCTTTCCGGGATGCCTACTCAAATCGGGACGTTTCCGCTACAGATCGTCGTGACCGATAGCCTGGCCAGACAAGCCAGCGCAACGCTGCCGGTCACCATCGTGCCGCCGCAACTGCTGATCACCACAAATGCTTTGCCATCCGGAGTCCAGGGGACCGCTTACTCCACAAGTCTCGACGCAAATGGAGGCGTGCCGCCGTATCTCTGGGCGCTGACGGGAGGAGGGCCGCAGGGTTTGACAATGTCTGCCTCCGGCATTCTCTCCGGTACGCCAACGCAGGCTGGAACATTCAATCTGCAAATCGGAGTGACAGACAGTCAGGGCAGACCAGCAAGTAAGACTCTGCAACTGACCATTGCTCCGCCTCAATTACAGATCACAACCACTTCGCTGCCAGCCCCGGTGGCGGGTGTCGGCTACTCGGCGGCTATCGCTGCGACGGGAGGCACCCCGCCCTACACGTTCACAACTTCGAGCGCACTTCCGGCGGGCCTTAGCCTGACTCCTGGTGGCGTTCTCTCCGGCTCCGCCCAGCAATCGGGCGTCTTCCCGTTGAGCATCACCGTGCGCGATGCCGCGAATCAAACGGCGGCGGCGGTGTTATCGCTCACCGTGATTCCCGTTCTGCAAATCACGACAGCGAATATTCCTTCGGGCTTGCCGGGCACGAACTACTCGACTCAGTTTCTGGCGGCCGGCGGCCTGCCTCCCTATCAATGGTCCGCTCCCGGCGGAACGCCTCCCGGTCTTACGCTGGATGCCGCGAGCGGCATTCTCAGCGGGTCGCCGGCGCTGCAGGGCGTCTATAACTTCGACGTCCAGGTGCGCGATGCATCGAACCAGACGGCCCGGCGTTCCTTCTCGCTGGTTGTAGGAACCCCCCTCACGATCACCACAACGGCTCTGAGAAATGCACTGCTTGGAGTGCCTTACGACGACGCGATTACAGCCGCCGGGGGCACTCTGCCGTATACCTTTTCGGTCGTGGGCGGACAGGTGCCGGGGCTGTTCCTGAATCCGGGAACCGGTGTACTGTTCGGAACGCCGCTGCTGGTGGGCAATTTCAACCTGACCGTAAGGGTCACCGATGGTCTCGGCTTAACGGCGGTACGATCTTTTTCGATCCTGGTCGATCCTGGATTCCGGATCACGACCGAAACCCTGGCCGCAGCTACCGTGGGAGCTTTGTATGAGCAGGTTTTCAGCGCCAGTGGCGGCGCAGCCCCCTATCTCTGGTCATTGAGCGGGTCCACGGCGCCTGGTTTGGCGCTGAATGCAACCACTGGGGTGCTCAGCGGCGTTCCGTCCCTGGCCGGAGCGTTTCCGTTCAGCGTGATTGTTACCGACAGTCTCGGGCAGCAGGCGTTCAAAACGCTGACACTTACGGTGAACCAGGGCGTGCGCATTACGCCGGAAGCGCTTCCCAGCGGTTCGGTCGGCGTCAGTTATTCACAGACGTTTTCAGCTTCCGGAGGCGTAGCTCCCTATTCGCTGACGATTCTGGGCGCTGTTCCCGGCCTTACCTTCGACCCGGGGACAGGCCAGTTCCGCGGCACGCCCACCCAGGCGGGCAGCTATGAGATCGTTGTTCGCGCCATCGACAATGCCGGCCTTCCGGCTACGCGCAATTACACGCTGATCATCGTGTCAGGTCTGACGATTACGACCGCTTCCCTGCAGGACGGGGTGGAGCGCAGCAGGTACTCGCAGACACTGGCAGCCGCGGGCGGCACGGCGCCCTACTCGTGGCGGATCTCCGCTGGGAATCTGCCGGAAGGCCTTTCGTTGAATGCCGCTACAGGCGTCATCAGCGGATTTCCCACGCGGGCGGGACAGATCGCTTTCACGGTAGAAGCTTCCGACAGCACGACTCAGAAAGCGACTCGCAGCCTCACGATCAATATCCTCCCGGGCCTAGTGATCCAGACAGCGGGAACGTTGAGCTCCGGCATGGTGGGCTCGACCTACACCACCTCGCTGGCCGCCACCGGAGGCACTCCTCCCTACCGCTGGCGCGTGAGCGGGGGGGGGCTTCCTGACGGCCTGGCACTGGACGAGCTTGGCCGCATTACGGGCACCGCCTCCCGCGCCGGTCTTTATACGCTCACCGTGGAGGTCACCGACAGCGCCGGCCGCACAGCGGCGGACGAGATTTATATCACGATTCAGCCGCCGCCGCTGACAATCACCAGCGGCTCGCAACTGCCCGCCGCCACCGCGGGGCTGGATTATCAAACGCTGGCTGTTGCCAGCGGAGGAACCCCCGCCTATCGCTGGTCGCTGAACGGCGCTCCCGCGGAACTCAGTATCGATGCGGCATCGGGGACGATCAGCGGAAGAATGCTCACGCCGGGGAATACGTCGTTCAGCATTCGCGTCGAGGACAGCGCCGGAGTCATTACCAGCCGGGAGGTGACCCTTGCGGTGGGAGTGCCGGCGGCTCCTCCGGCGGTGGTGTCCGGTTTGCCGGCCACGAGCGGCGCCGGACAACAGTTAAATCCAACCGTTGCTCTGGGTGCGCCATATCTCTTGCCAATCAACGGAGAGCTGATCCTCAGCTTTGCACCCGCGGCAGGCGTCGATGATCCGGCTATACAGTTCGCATCCGGAGGACGCCGGGTGGCCTTCAATATTCCCGCGGGGCAAACGCAGGCCATTTTCAACGCGGCCACGGCGGGTCTGCAGACGGGCACGGTGGCTGGAACCATCACGGTGACCGCACGGCTCACCGCGGCGGGAACCGATGTGACACCGAATCCAGCTCCCGCCCAGTCCTTGCAGATCGGACGTTTGGCGCCCGTGATAACGGCACTGCGCGTGAGCCGGACATCCACAGGATTTGAGGTGATTATTACGGCCTATGCCACGAGCCGGGAAATTACGTCCGCCGCGCTGCGACTGCAGACCGCCGGTAGCGTGCAGGGGAGCGAGTTCACGGTGAACGTAGCTGCCGCGGTGGGCGCCTGGTATCAGAGTACCGTTTCCGCGCAGTTCGGCAGCTTGTGCACCATTACGATCCCTTTTACGGTAACGGGGACGAGTGGAACCGTAAGCGGACTAATGGTCACGCTGAGCAATTCGCTGGGAACGTCACAACCTTCGACGGTTACCTTTTAACAGGGATTTATTCAACGATCGGTGGATGTGGAACGTCTGATAGAGTATCAGCCCGCATGCGGCATTCCTTACTGCTACTACTGTTGTGCGCACCCTCGGCGGCCGGCGAGTATGCCGTCCTCGAGAGTGGGTTTCGTTTGAAGATTGACCACCATGAGCGGGTGGGCTCGCAAATCCGTCTCTTCACGACGAAGGATGGATTTATGGACCTGCCCGCCTCATCCGTCGCGGCGATTGAAGCGGAAGAATTTGTTCCGCCCGAGCCTGTTGCGGCTACTGTCCCCATCGCGGCTCCAGTGGCTGCGCCACCGATTCAGCCCAACGCGAAGGAGCTGGTGCGGATGGCGGCTATTAATCACGGATTGCCGCCGGAGTTTCTAGACTTGGTGGTGAATGCCGAATCGGGGTACCGGCAGGACGCGATTTCTTCCAAAGGGGCCATCGGCATGATGCAACTGATGCCACAAACCGCCGCCGCCCTCAAAGCCGATCCGCATGATCCCGGGCAGAATGTCGAAGCGGGCACGCGCTACTTAAGGAACCTGCTGGTCCAGTATGAAAACTACCCGGACCAGTTGCGGCGTGCGCTGGCGGCGTATAATGCGGGTCCCGGCGCGGTACAGAAGTACAACGGCGTCCCACCATACCGGGAGACGCAGCTCTATGTGGAGAAGATCGTCGGGGCCTACCGAAGAACACTGAAGCAACAGCCGGCGGATGCACGGTAAATCGGGACTCTTTCTAAGGTGTTCCTTGGATTGATCCCTTAGCCGGTTGCGCCTACTCTGAGAGTATGAGGACTTCGTGTCTGCTTGCGGTATTATGTTTGCCTCTGGCTGGGCAACAGGTAACCAACTATCGGACCGACATCAACGGGCGCCGCGTTGCCGATGGCACCACCGCGGCGGTGACCGGCGGCAACACGACGACGCGCATGGAAGTCACACAGTCCATAAATGGACGCCAGATTCCTAAGGAAATCGTGGAGGAACGGGTGGTCAGCAGCGATGCGACCGGACGGGTGGTCGAGCGGGTAGTCCGGCGGTTCGATCAGAACGGAAATCCGGCGCAGGCAGAGAAGCAGCGGATCGAAGAGAAGAAGAATGCCGATGGCTCAGTGTCTTCGCTGGCAACGGTCTACCGGCAGGATATCAACGGCCGGTTTGAACTGTCCGAGCGCAGAAGGACTGAAGCAAGCAAGATGGGCGACACCACCACCGCCAACGTGCAGGTAGAGCGGCCAACGCTGAATGGATCCCTTGAGACGGTGGAGAAACAAGTGCAGGTGGCCACTGATGGGAAGACAGCCGCCAAGGCCGATGTCACCACCTATCGCAAGGATCAAACCGGCCGGTTTGTGGAATCATGGCGAAGCGTCACCGACAGCGCCGATCAGAATGGTCAGCGGGTGGAGAACCAAGCCGAGTATGAGCCGGGCGAGAATGGCCGGCTGCGGCTGGCGGGGCAAACGGTTAGCCGTATTCGAAAGAACACGGACGGGACCGAATCGCGGGAAGTCGATATTTTCCGCAATGTGCCGGGGCGCGCGGAAACTGTGGCTGCGCCGGCGCTGCGCGAGCGGCAGGTGATCGAACAGCGCAAAGTGGGCGATCAACTGATCGAGACGACCCTGGTGCAGCGCCCTACCATCAGCGATCCCAACCACTTGGGCGCACCGGTAAAAATTGGCGAGCGCATCTGCACAGGCGCGAAATGCAAGTAAGCTATCGCGGGAACTTCGACTTAATCACTCCCGGAATCAGCTTCAATGCATTCTTGTAATAAATCTTCCTGAGTACATCATCCGGGAGTTCGAGCCCGTACATTTTCCAGATGCCGTGATATTTGCGGTCATGGTCAAAGTACTCATCGCCTGTTTCGAGCGTACGGAAGTAGGTACCGTACTCGACTTTACGATAGGTGTCTTTTCCGAAGAGCACACGGTCCTGGTATTTGGTGAGGAATGCGCGGGCGGCGCGCGGCTGTCGCCCTAACTCCTCAATCACGGCGGAAATCTCGGCATAGACGTTGGGCAGGCGGTCCATGAGCTTTCCGAGTTCACCCAGATTGTTGCCCAGCCATCCGAGATGCGCGTCAATGAAATTGGTTTTTGGATGTTTGGCGAAGAGGCGGTGCTGCTCGGCCATCAGGTCTTCCCATTTCGGATATTTGTCAGGAGTGCGGCCACGGCCCGGAAACATCTTTAATTCCAGCCAACGCTCGTTCGTTTTGTCCATGGGGAGGAAGAGCCCCAGCGGCTCGCCGGTGTGGATGAGTACAGGAAGCTTATGTTTGCCCGCAACCTCGAACAGCGCATCGAAACGCGGATCGTCCACAGCAATGCGGTTCCCCTTGGTGTCTTTCAAATCCATGCCCAGATTCTTGAAGATCTTCAAGCCCTGCGCACCATTCGCGATATCCTCTTCCAGTTGGGCGGCGGCTCGCTGCGGATAGTCCGGAGCATCGATGTTCGAGAAGTCGATGTTGGCAAAGATGACGAAGCGATTCGGATATTTGCCTTTTTGCGCCTGGATGTTGTCCTTCAACCGTTTGCCGAACCCGCCGGAGAGGTTCACCATGATGCCCAGATTGATCTCGTCCATATCCGCCACCAGACGATCCAATGCTTCACCGGTCAGGCGATTCTGGTGATTGTGGATATCGACGACAGGAAATTTCGCCCGGGGCACCTTATGCTCTGGAACGGTCAGCAGGGATTTGGGATTGTACTCCTCCACTGTGAGCGAAGGAGGGGACTGCGCCATCAGAACGTAGGCCGCCGCCAGGCAAGCCAAGGCAAGCTTGTGCATATGAATGACAGTTTAACCGCTTACGCCGCTTCTTTGGCGATGTCCTCCAACATCGCGGCGATCTGAGTGCGGACCTGCTCGGTCAGCATCTTGCGGTCCCGTGATGAGAGACCCCCGGTCGGGATGGGAGTTCCAATGCGGACATGCACCTGTCCCGGGACCATGCGCAGGGATCCCATTGGCATAATGGTCCTCGTGCCTGTCAGAGCAACGGGAACGATCGGCACGCCGCCGGCAATCGCGATCATCGCCGCTCCGTCTTTGAACGGGCGCAACTCTCCGTCCGTCCGGCCCCCTTCGGGAAACAGCAGCATGGAGATCTTGCGCTGGCGAATAATGCGCCCCGCTTCCGTAACCGCCCGCAGCGCGCCGCGTGTGTCTTCGCGCGGCACTGGGATATGCCCGCCGCGCCGCAAATGAAAACCGATAAAGGGCACATGGAACAGGGAATGTTTGGCCATAAACCGGAACTGGCAGGGAATGTTAGCCAGCATCACGGGGGTATCCGAGAAGCTGAGATGATTGGACGCGAACACATAGCTGCCGTTGACATGAATCTTTTCGATTCCCTGCAGCCGTACGCGGACGCCGCCCACAAACAGCAAGGCTCGAGACCACTTCTGCGCGATGCGGTGCTGCCAGTCGCCGGTGGGGTCAAAGAAGCTGGCAATCAGGTCCTGAATTCCGTAGTACACGGTGAGCAGCACCACCAAAGGTCCGGTGAAAAAGAGCGTGCGGAGCCAACTGAGCATCGTTCTCTATCTTACGAGCAGCGCCCGCGCTTCGCCTACCAGAAACAGCGACCCGCTGATGAAGATTGCATCGTCAGGCGATGCGCCGGCGCGCGCCAACTCAAGGGCGGCGGCAAGGTTGGGAGCAATCGTCGCCCGCGGATGCGCGGTTAACGGCAGCAGACTCTCGGGAGCGAGGGAGCGGGCAGAATCGGCCGCCGTGAGGATCAGCTCCTGCGCCAGCGGAAATAAAGTGTCGGCAATCTCGGCGACGCTCTTGTCGCGCATCGTCCCGTAAATCAGCCACACTTTGCGGTGGTTGTAAAACCGGGTGATGTAGCCGGCCAAGGCGCGCGCGCCTGCTGGGTTGTGCGCTCCATCGAGGATGATATCCGGAGACGTGGAAACCGCTTCCAGGCGGCCCGGCCAGCGAGTCCGCGCAATGCCACGCAGGATGGCATTGTCTGCCACGTCAAGCGCCCGCAATGCCTCGGCGGCTGTGATCGTATTGCCAACCTGGTGGACCCCTGCGAGCGGACACTGCAGCGCCATTCCCCGCCAATGGACGATACTGCCGCGCGGCCCGGCTTCAAACCGCTCCGCTTCGGGCGCTGGAATCACCGGCGCGCCCAATTCCGCGGCGCGGCGCAATAAAACCTGCTCGGCGTCTTCCCGCTGCCGCGCAATGACCACCGGGATTTGCGGCTTGATAATGCCAGCCTTCTCCGCCGCAATCAGATCAATCGTAGCGCCGAGCCAGCTTTCGTGATCGTAGTCAATCGGGGTGATCACGCATAACTCCGGCGTTACGACATTGGTTGCATCGAGCCGCCCGCCCAGCCCGACCTCCAGTACCACACGGTCTACGTCCCGCTCGCGAAACAGGATGAAGGCCATCGCAGTGACGGTTTCAAAGTAGGTCGGATGGGTCTCCAGGGAGCCTGCCGCAAGAAGCTTTTCCGCTGCCTGGTGCACGATGTCGAACGCCCGGGAGAACTCCTCCGCGGTTACGGGAACCCCGTCGATTTGTATCCGCTCGACCGGCTCCACCAGATGGGGCGACGTGAAAAGGCCGGTGGAGAAGCCCGCCTCGCGCAGACCGGAGGCAATCATGGCGCACGTGGAGCCTTTGCCATTTGTGCCCGCCACATGCACCGCACGGACAGCCCGCTCCGGGTGTCCAAGCTCCCGCAGCACGGCACGAATCGTATCCAGGCCGAACTTGACGGCCTTGAGTTCATTACCGAGCGAATAGAGGAACCGGACGGAGTCCGGATAAGTGATCATGCGGGAAGTTTGAGCCGGGCTTCATCGTAGCAAACAGCGGGGCTACGGATCATCGCGGCGCGTCAGCACCGCGGTAGCGGACCCAAGTCCGATCGTGTTTCCCAACTCATGAGCGATCCAGGCGACCTCGAGCGTGTTGCGCGTCAGCAGTTTCAGCCGCACTTCGCCGCGCGCTCCCCCGGATCCGGAGAACGCGAGATTGGCGGATTCCGCACCCGCCTTTCCATGGAACCGGAACATCACTTCGGGAGAGATGGCGCGGTCGGTCACCCGAAAGCGGGCGCTGTAACGGCCTTGCAAATCGCCGCCGTCTTCGGTGATGAAAGCTTCGATGTTTTCAGGAGGATAGAGATTCCCGGCTGGCGTTCCCTGAGGCCTGCGGGCGTAATACCAGCTTCCCGCCAGACTTTGGGGCTGCGCCGGCTCGATGCCCGTCGTGAAGGGCAAATTGAGAGGCACGGATCCAACCATCAATAAGGGCGCGGTTGTCATCGGTTCCGCCTTGGGCGCCAAGGATCTAACGCGCTGCTCGAGACTCACGATCTGCCGTAATGCCGTGTCCCGCTCCGTGCGCATTTCCTCAAGACGGTGGCGCAGTTCCACGATTTGCAATTGCAGTTGTTGACCAGGCCGGGCGGGTGTGGGCGGTTGGGCCGGAGACGCAATAGCGGGTTTGCCGGTGTAGGCTTCCGCAACAGGAGTGATATGGCGCGCCGCGTCTGCGCCGTCCATCAACGTGAAGGAAATCAGGAGCGCTCCCATCAACACGGCCCCGGCCCAGACGCCCGCCGAACCCTTCATCCAGCCTGAAGTAGCGTACAGCAATCGCGCTGGCACCGGCTGCGAAGGCCGGTCCGCCGAAACCGGAGCTGAGATGCTGTGGTCGTAATGACGCCTCCTCTCGGGATTCGTGAGCGTCTCGCAAACCCCATTCAGGCGCTTCATCTGACATTCGGCTACATGCCGCTGCTTCTGATCTTTTTGCTTATCAGGATGCAGTAAACGCACCAGCCGCTTGTACGCCTTGCGGATCTCCTCCACCGAGGCGCTGGATTCAACTCCGAATTCTTCGTAGTACGTCATGCTCGGGCAGCACCTTCCCCCTCATCGGCAATCCCGCATGGGAGGTGTAGTGGTGCCGGTGCCGATTACGTAAAATGCACGGATGTGCGCTTTCTTAGGGAACCCAGCACAAGGTCGTGAGCCGAACCGTAATATTCATCTTTTTCGGCCGCACCGTGACCACCTCGAATTGTTCCGTAGCCGGATTTATGGCCATTGCAATCCGATCGATCTGTTCTTTCACTTCCGCCTCGAGATCGGCAAGCTGCTGCTGCAGTTTCGCCAGATTCTCCTGAGCGAAGCCGGCATCCTGCGATTGCTTTCGAATCCTGTCCACCCCACGGGTCGCCGAAGCTGCTTTGCCGATGGCGGTGCTCACTTTACGGGAACTGAAAAGCGCTCCCAGAATGCTGCTTCCGATGGAGACCGCGCTTTCCAAAGCCGTGCTGGTGGTTTCCTGTTTTTCCTTCGCAACCACTTGTTCAGCGCGGCGGATCTTTTCTTCAACTTGCGCCAGCTTCGGCGCATAGCGCTGCCGTACCGTTTCCAATTCGGCGTCGCGATGCTCGCGGGCAAGGATCTGAAGCCGAGCCCGGAAATCCCGTTCCGTCTCCTCCTGAATAGAGATTTCTCCGGTGGAGGGACTCAGGAAAAGGTCGAGCTTTTGATTCGCATAGAGCCAGTTCAGAAAATCCTTGCTCCAGGAAACGTAACACTTGGCTTTGCCCGCGGCGGGAGGCAACTCCTCGAAATGGGCGCCATCCATTGGCGTTATCTCGAGTTCATCGGCGGTCACTTCGGTCTCGGCGGCGTCCTCCCAACTCACGGGAGTGGCGTCGGCGGTGATGGGAGCGAGAATGTTCAGGACTCTGGTTAAATCCACCTTGCGCCTGAGATCAAGAAATTTCACTTCCGCACTGGCATAGAGCAGAGGCTTGTAAACAACTCCGGTACCGTCCGTCTCTCTCGAAGGCAAAAAATACTGAGGGATGTCGGGCGGCAGCACGGGACGCAATCCGGCTCTAACACCATTGGCGGCGGGAGCCTTGCGTTTCCCGGGCTCCGTGGGGGTTGCCGCTACAGCCTTCTGCCCGTCCATCAGCGTTTTGATTTGGGAGCGCGTCAGCGGACCGCGCAGGTAGGACATAGCCCATCGCGTTTCAAAGACTTGCGGGCCGCCGCGATGGACGTTGTTCATCAGGAAAATCCGGTTGCTGAGGCTGGAGATCATCTGCTCCATCTGCCGCCGGTCGAAACCGGCTCCGGCGCTGGCCACGACGCCTTCCAGTCCATCCAGTACGCGGTTTTTGTCGCGCTCGGTTTGCAGCCGGCCGATAAACCACGTGCCGGTGTTCGAGAGTCCGCGGTAGTCCAGATCCACTGGATTCTGGGTGGCGAGCACGACCCCCAGTCCGAAGGCCCGCGCCTGCTTGAGCAAGGTGAGCAGCGGACGCTTGGATGGCGGTTCGGCGGTGGGAGGGAAATAACCGAAGATCTCATCCATATAGAGCAGCGCCCGCAGGCTGGTGGTGCCGCTTTGCTGGCGCATCCAACTCAGGGTCTGGTTGAGCAGCAGGGCAACGAAGAACATGCGCTCGCTATCGCTAAGGTGGGCGATGGAAAGAATCGACATGCGGGGCTTTCCCTGAGTTCCGAACAGCAGCGTTTGTACATCCAGCGGCTCGCCCTGCATCCACACTTCAAAGCCCGGAGAAGCCAGCAGATTGTTGATGGCCATGGCAAGTTTGAAGCGGTCTTTCGCCGGATAGAACGCCTCGATGTCGAGTACGCCTACTTTGGCCACCGGCGGCGTCTGGATCTGATGAATCAGCGCCGGGAGATCCAGATTCTGTCCGCTGCGCCACGCCGTGTCAAACAGATTCGAAAGCAAAATGTGCTCGCGGCTCTGGATGGGATCCGCCTCGATACCCAGCAAGCCCAGCAGGGCAGTGGAGGTCGCTCCGACCCGGTCGCGGAATAGCTCGCGGTCTTCGATCAGCGCCGCGGGCGGCGCTTCGAAGGAGCGCATGATGGAAACGGGGATTCCCGCGTCGCTTCCCGGCGTGTAGATCGAGAAGTCGCAGTTTTTCCGTAAATTGGCGATCCGCTGTCCGTCCTGACCCCACTGTGCGAGACCGGTCTTCCATATCTCCGCCTGTTCTTTGGCGAAGTCGTCCGGAGAAAGACCTTTTCGACGTGCATCGTCTTCATTGATCCACGGACGAAAGTCGTCCGGCTTCAGTTCGGGGAAGGTAAGCAGGAGATTGCCAAGATCTCCTTTCGGATCGATGATCAAGGCCGGGATGCCGTCCATGGCGGCTTCTTCGAGCAGGCTCAGGCAGAGTCCGGTCTTGCCGCTTCCTGTCATGCCCAGACAGACCGCGTGCGTCACCAGGTCCCGCGATTCGTATAACAACAAATCGTTCTGCTGCCGGCGCGCGCTGAGATCGTATTTACGCCCGAGATAGAAGATACCCAGCTTTTCGAAATTCTGCATTGTATTCAGCATAGACGGATGAGGAACGCGTTCACAATATTCCGGCGAAGCGGCGGCGGGACAGCATGGGAACCGCGCAATAGGCTAAACTGGAAAACTCCGCATGGGATTTACCAGCAGGCTGGGCCAGTCTCTCACCGCCAAGGAAATATTCGACCTGGTGAAGGACGACCTTAAATTGGTGGAACGGGAGCTGAGCGCCGAATCGGTCGCCAGCGTCGAAGCCGTGACCCATATGTCGCAGTACCTTCAGGCATCCGGGGGCAAACGGCTGCGTCCAATTCTGCTGTTATTGGCGTCGCGCATGGCCGGTCCTGTGAATCCGGCGGCGATCCGCATGGGCGCGGTGGTGGAATTAATCCATGCCGCCACGTTGATTCATGACGATGTAATCGACACCGCGCAGACTCGCCGCGGGCGGCCGTCCACCAACGCCATCTGGGGCAATCACATATCCGTGCTGACCGGCGACTGGCTTTACATGCAGGCTTTCCAGATTGCCCTTCGCGAGCGCAATTTTCACATCCTTGACCTGCTCATTAATCTCACGCAAATGATGGTGGAAGGCGAGTTGCTGCAACTCGAGAGGATCGGGAAGATCGATATTTCGGAAGCCGATTATATGCAGTTGATCGACCGCAAGACCGCCTGCCTGTTTTCGGTTTGCGCGAAGCTGGGCTCGCACGTCGCAGGAGCGGATGAAAGCACCGAGAGCCAACTGGGGGAGTTCGCCTGGAATCTCGGCATTGCCTTTCAGCTGGTGGATGATGTGCTCGACTTCACGGCGCGGGAAACGATTCTCGGCAAACCGGTGGGCAATGACCTGCGCGAAGGTAAGGTCACTCTGCCGCTGATTTACGCGCTGCAATCGGCAAACGCGGAAGAGCGGGCCACGATTGAAGCGGTGCTCAGCGATCGCAGCTATGCCAATGTGCCTCTCGCCCGGATTCTCGGCATTATTGACAGGTATAAAGGCGTAGAACGCGTCCGGGATCGCGCGCTCGGGTTCACCGCCAAAGCGAAGGGTCTCATCGCACAATTCCCGGATTCGCCGTATCAACGCGCCCTCATGGCCGTCACTGACCTGGTGACAGACCGCGACCGTTGACGGAATGACGGCGATCGTCAACTGGACAGGCGAGCTGCTGAAAAGCACGGCTTCCAATGTCATTCTTGAAACGATCGCGGTCGTGCTGGCCATCCTGCTCGCCTGGCGGCTCCCACGCCTGGGGGACGGATTGTTCCGGCGCTGGGAGCGGCGCGTGCAATCTCTTGCCAGCAATCCCCGGCGCGCGCTGTGGATCGCTTTTCTCATTCCCATTGTGTTGCGGACCATTCAGATTCCGCTCTATCCGCCGCCGCAACCCATGATTCACGATGAGTTCAGTTATCTGCTGATTGCCGATACCATCAAGGCCGGCCGGCTCGCAAATCCTACCCATCCTCTGTGGCCGCATCTTGAGACGATTCACGTAATCTTCGATCCCAGCTATGCCTCGAAATACCCCATCGGACAAGGGCTCGCGCTGGCGCTGCCGCAATTGATTGGTTTGCCCGCGTACGCCGGAATCTGGCTGTCGTGCGGTTTGATGAGCGCGGCTGTTTTGTGGATGCTGCAGGCGTGGTTATCCCCGGCCTGGGCGTTCTTCGGAACCGCAATCGTCTTTCTTCGCATCACCACCCTTAGTTCGTGGATGCACTCCTATTGGGGCGGCGCCGTGTCCTGCATCGGCGGCGCACTCGCTCTGGGAGCCCTGGTCCGCCTGATTCGGGCGCCGCGTCGAAAGCACGCGCTCATTCTGGGAGGCGGGCTGGCCATTCTCGCCAATTCCAGACCCTACGAGGGCGGCGTGCTCGGAGCCGTGCTGGGAGTTACGCTGCTGATCTGGCTCATCCGCAACCGAGCCGTTTCCAATGAGATTAAGATGCGCCAAGTTGTGTTACCTCTGGCCGCGACTTCGCTGCTCACGGTGTGCTTCCTTGCTTGGCATAACTACAGCGTGACCGGCGACCCGCGGCGATTGCCCTACGAGCGCAATCGCGAACTCTACGGAACGCCGCAGAACTTCTACTGGCAGTCTCCGGTACCCGCGCCCGCGTTCCGGCACCGGGAAATCCAGAACAACTACCAATGGCAGCTCTCCATGCACCAGCAGGGGTCCCACTTCGCCTCGCTGGTGGACGCCACCGGACTTAAATTTCGCGAGTTTTGGCTTTTTTTTCTGGGACCCATCTGGTCGGTCGCCTTCCTGGGGCTTCCCTGGGTAATTCGAAGACGGGATCTTGGGGTGCCGCTTGTAGCGCTCCTGTGCGTGTTCCTTGCCGTTGGCTGTTACCCGTTTTTCTTTCCACATTATCTGGGGCCGATTGCCGGAGCGTTGTTGCTTGTGCTTCTCACGTGTCTCCAGAAAGTCCGGCAGCTTGGCCCGTTCGGCCTTACGCTGTCGCGGTTGCTGGTGATCGTGGCGATGATGAGTTGGCTATGGCAGTTGGGCGTGGAT
>DATLCW010000345.1:0-12432 GCA_035526195.1 Bryobacteraceae bacterium | reverse complement strand
GCGGTCCGCGTGCCCTGCGGCTTGCGCCAGGCCATCGAGATATGCCGCAAAGCGTTTCTGTTGTGGGCCTGGCGCGGAAAGGCGTGTTCCCACAAAACAATCTTACCACAAAATGTTGTATTTATAACACAGTAGTATTAGCAGCTTCACGAAAAGATTCGCCACCGGTGTCTTCGCCGCACTGGCGATGTGGCGTCCACCGCGCAACCCGCCCGCGTGGCCGGCCAGAACCAGCGGCAAGTCCGTATTGGAATGCGCATTTCCATCGCTCAGCGCGCCGCCATAGAGAATCGCCGAATGATCGAGCAGCGTTCCGTCCCCATCCGGAATACTCTTCAGCTTCTGCAGGAAATAGGCAAACAACTCCACATGGAAGCAATTGATCTTCGTAACCTTCTCGATAAAATCGGGATGGCCGCGGTGATGGGTCAGCGGATGGTGCGGGTCAGGCACGCCGATTTCGGGGTAGGTGCGCACACTGCCTTCCCTTCCCAGCATCATCGTGGAGACACGGGTCAGATCGGATTGAAACGCGATCGCCTGCAAATCGAACATCAGCTTCACATAGGCCGCGTATTGAAACGGAATTCCCGACGGCTTCTCCACCGGAGGAATCAACGGATTTTTTTCCGCCGCCGCAATACGCCTCTCCACTTCCCGGATACCGGTAAGATATTCGTCCAGCTTGCGGCGGTCGGCGGAACCCAAATCCATCGCCAGGCGCTTTGTGTTCTCCCGCGTCAGGTCAAGAATGCTCCGCCGGTAGAGTGCGCGGCGGGCTCGCGTTTCCGGAGATAGACTCGGATCCACGGTGCCGAAGAGCCGTTCAAACACCGACCTCGGATTCACTTCCACCATGAGCGGAGTCTGCGGATCCTTCCACGAGAGCGTGTTGGTGTAAGCGCAACTGGAGCCGGTGTCGCAATTGCCGACCATCCGCGAATCCTCGCACCCAAGCTGCAAGGAAGCAACACGTGTCTCGGCGGCCCACTTCCGCGCCGCAATCTGATCGAAGGTAACGCCGGCGCGCACATCCGCGCCCGCTGTGTGCTTAGGTGTTGTCGAGGACAGAAAACTGCCGGATGCTTTGGCATGGCCGCCGCCCGGACCCTGATTGGCAGCGTTATTTGCAAGTCCCGAGAGCACGAGAAGATCGTCCCGGAAAGGCTCGAGTGGCTTCAGAATTCTCGTAAATGCAAACTCTGCGCCCGCTGCGGCGGGCTTCCAATCCTTCATCACAATCCCGTTGGGGACATACACGACCGCTACCCGCCGGGCCGATGGAACGGTTGCGGGAGCGGCCAGAGCAGGGTGCATCGCATCCAGCAAGGGGAGCGCAATCGCCGCTCCCGCGCCTCGTAGCAGCATCCGGCGGGAAACGTGTTTGCCTGTAAGGATCGACATTTGGATACTACCCCTATTTTAGCCGGTTTCTATAGTTTAAGATCCCGCCAGGCAGCCAGCCAGTTCTCTTCCAACTGCCGGGGAGGAACCTCGCTGGCGCGATTGCCTGCTGCCTCAAACGAGAGCGAATTCCCAAGAATAGGATTTCCGTACTCGGCGTCGTCATAGGCGCGAATGGACTCGTTCGATACCAACGGAATCGGCGTCTCATTCAGAAAGAGCGAGGTATGGCGGCCGCCCTCGGGAATTCGCAACGCCGCCGCCACCGAGCGGAACGTAATCCCGTTTTCTCCTTCGAATTGAAGATCGCGCACCGCCGAGAACAGGCTCGCTCCACCCGCGGACATCGAAAGCCGGTTATGCCGCGACCCCACCACAACCCCACCGTGCACGACACTTTCCCGATCGGCAATCGTGGAGTCGACAATCACCGAGTTCGTGATCCGCGCCTCTGCCGGAACCATACTGCGAACGAGGATGTTGCCGTTGGCATCGCGCTGCTGAGGAATGCTGAAAAAAGATCGCGTCGTTTCCCCGGCGGCGCCGTCGCTCGTCAAGGATGCCAGACACTGGCGCAAGGTCGAATGCAGGCCGAAATCGACCCAGAAAGCCTCCCCGAAATCCACAAAACCCACCCGCAACGGCCGTCCCAGGTGGTGCCGGATGCTCGACTGCAATTCCTTAATCTTTGCCGTCAATCCGGGGCAGCGCGCTTCCGCCTGCGCGAGTCCCGTCTGTACGGCGGGCGAATCCGGTAAATCGCCCGACCCGAGCAGCAGAAACATCACGAACGGATCCCAGTCGGCGGAGAATCGTCCACCGGGAAACTCCTCGAAAATCTGCGCCGCCAGCCGGAGAAACCGGTAACTCACGGCGATACTGCCAAGATTCACCGCGGTGGAATACCGGCCGTGCTCGAAGCGTCGCAAGGCGGCGGTCAGCGAGTCGAGCGTCTGCCGCGGGATGAGCCGCTCAATCAGCCCGGATTCGTCGTTGATGACGAACCATTCCTTCTCTCTCGCCAACACATCGGTGGGCTCCGTTTTCCATACGAACCGGATCAGATCCACATCGCTGAAATCGTGTCCGGCAGCGCCCCACTCGGAGCTCGGTATAATCGCTTCATCGCCCCATTTGATCAGTGCGCCGTGGAACCCGCGGTCGCGCAAATGGCGCAGCCAGGAGTTCGAATATAAAGTCGCCAGATCTCCGGTGCGAAGGTATTTGCCGGAACGGCTGCCTCGAAGCGGGGTCGGAAAGGCCGCCTTGCGATTCCCCAAAGCCTGGGTGAACGGGCTCAGCCGCTTTCCCTTTCCGAAGACCATATTCCACAGGGAAACTCCTTGAGAGGGAGCCGGAATTAGCCGCTTGATTTCCGTCCAGGCATTCACCGTGCCCAGGAAGTTGCCCAGCGGCTGCTCCTCGGCGAGCGACACGATTGCAACCCGGCCATCGTCCCGCAGGATATCCCGCTTCATTTCATCAACACTCTGCGCCCAAAAGGCGCTGTCGATGGAACTGCCGGACACGATCGCCGCCAGATCGGTTTGCCCGGCGTCGCGGACCAGCTCACGGTTTAAAGTAATTGCGTCAATCCAGCCCATGAAACTCCTGTGGTGTATGCTCCAGAGTACCAAGTGCCCAAACAAATGCTTGGATACAATTGTCCTTGCAAACAGTGGATTGAGGTTGAAGCTATGAGCACTCACTGGCACACCTATCCGGCCGTGCAGGAAGCGGCCGCGGCGAGCGCCCGCCACGTTCTCCTGCGATTGGAAGAGGCCCTCGCCGGACAAGGCGACGCTACGTTTGCGGTTTCCGGCGGTTCTACGCCGAAGCTACTATTTCAAAATCTGGCGGCCAGCGGATTTGACTGGCGCCGCGTCCATCTCTTCTGGGTGGATGAGCGTGTGGTTCCTCCCGCGGATCCGGAATCCAACTACCGGCTGGCGGAAGAGCATTTCATCCAGCCCGCGCATTTCCCCCATCGCAACGTTCATCGCATCCACGGCGAGCTTCGTCCCGACGTTGCCGCCGAGCACTACATCCAGGACATCGAAGAATTTTTTTCGTTGGAAGAAGGACAGCTTCCGCATTTCGATCTGATTCACCTTGGTATGGGAGGCGACGCCCACACCGCGAGCCTGTTTCCCGGTGAGCCGCTCATTGCCGACCGCGACCGGATCGCCTCCTCGGCCTACGTGGAAAAGCTTGCGAAGTGGCGCATCACGCTTCTCCCCGGAGTACTGCTGGCGGCAAAGCACATCATGATCCTGACGGCGGGAGACGATAAGGCGGAGGCGGTGCGCCAGGTGCTCGAAGATCCATACGATCCAATGAAATATCCCGCGCAGATCGTGACCCATCACTGCCGTCACGTCACCTGGTTTGTGGACGCGAAAGCGGCTGCGCTGGCGTCCGCTCGCGCTTGACTTTACCTGTCAACCTATTTTATCGTGCAGATTCGACTTTTGACATGGGACAACCGCTAAATATCCATGGAGCATCAGGACGCTGAGCATTCAGGCGGCGCCAGGCGCCTGGATGTTTCGTACAAATCCGAGCTTGAAAGCGTCGACTCCGCGGAGACGGCGGTGCTTGGCATGGCGAAGGAAATCGGGTTTGACGAGGATGATTTGCACCGCATCGGAATTGCTCTGCGGGAAGCGATGGTAAACGCCGTGGTTCACGGCAATAAGTACAATGCACAGAAATCGGTAAGACTGTCAGCCTGGGACGACGGAAGCGCCTTGAAGATCGTGATTGTCGATGAGGGGACGGGGTTTGAGATGGCCGCGGTGCCGGATCCGCTGGCGGAAGAAAATCTGCTGCGGGAATCGGGACGCGGAATTCTATTGATGCAGGCGTTTGTCGACGAACTCCAGGTGCGCCGTCTGAGCCCTCAGGGTACCGAGATCACCATGGTGAAATATTTGGCTCAAAGGTGAGCTTCGCAGAAATTTTTTAATTTTCAGGAGGATGGTAGACTGTGAGCGTGAAACTCAGCACACGCCAGGTAGGCGACGTAACCGTGATCGATGCAGCCGGACGTATCACTCTAGGGGAAGGTACCGCCGCCCTGCGCGATCTTATTCGAGATTCTACGGGCAGCGGCCACAAGAAAATTCTGTTGAATCTGGGCGAGGTCAATTACATCGACAGCTCAGGTATAGGCGAACTGGTTTCGGCGTACACCACCGTCACCAATCAGGGTGGGCAGCTCAAGCTATTGAACCTTAATAAACGCATCCAGGATCTGCTTCAGATCACCAAGCTGTATACGGTGTTCGAGGCATTTGACGAGGAGGCGGCGGCTATCCGCAGCTTCACCTGAGACTTATCGATTTCTCTGGGCGCGGCTCCCGGAGCTGCGCCTATTGTGCTTTCCAAACCAGCCACGCCACCGCCAGCAGGTAACCGCTGACTGCCTTCCATTCTTTATTGCGTCCGTACAATTCCGGCGAGAAAGATCCGCCACCCCCGCGTAAACGCGGCCACAAGGATGGTACTTTCGCGGCATAGGCCGCGTACTCCGGGAATAGCTTCCGCAGGTGCTGTTCCTCCAACTGGATTACCGGCAGATAAATGAGCACAAAGGCCGCCGCAAACACCAGACCCATGGCCCAGCTTCTGGCCCCGATCACCACTCCTCCCGCCATCCACAACGACCCTACATACAGCGGATTCCGCACGTGCGCGTATGGTCCGGTCATCGCCAATCGCTGATTCTTGGCGAGATGGCCGGCCGCCCATCCACGAATCGAGATGCCCACCAGACTCACCGGCAGGCCGAGAGCAATGGATTCCAACGTAGGCTGCGAGAACCAGAAGAACGCCGCCAGCAAAAGGAAGCCGCCGGGCACCCGGAAGCGCTGCACAAAGTCGGCGTACGGCTTGGGAAACGGCATCCTATAAATACTTCTCCAACGCAACGGCGACCATTTGCGGAGTGATCGCCTTCATGAAGCCATCCCCTTTATAAGAGCGCTTATAAGAGGTGACGGCGTCAGGACTACGCAGCACGGTCATGCTGCCGCCGTAAGGACCGTTGCGCGCCGGGTCCGTAGGCCCAAAGATCGCCACGCCGGGCTTAGCCAGCGCCGCCGCCAGATGGAGCGGGCCGCTATCCACGCCAATCACCGCCCGCGCACGCCGTGTCGCATGGATCAGGCCTTCTATTGATGAGATATGCACCGTAACGCCTTCCAGGCCCCGGAGCGCACCTTCTACGGAAGCGTGCCCATTCAGCACTAAGGGCGCCGCGATCCGCCGGGCCAGGGCTGCATAATGCTCCAACGGCCACTCCTTCGCAGGCCATCCGGCAAAGGGGCAGGCCAACACGAATTCCCCTTCCGGCAGAGTTCCTTCCGCTGCCCCTCGCGGTAATGGAAACACCACCTCTCCCTTCCCCGCCCCGCATGACTCCGCCAGTTGAAGATGCTGATCCACGATATGCGCGGCGGTCACCGCATGCGTCTCGGTATAGAGAAGCGCCGCCGCGCGCTCCCGCAGGTGCACGCGATCGTAACCCGCAATGCGGGGGGCGCCCGAGGCCTTAGCCGCCAAAGCCGACTTCACCAATCCTTGAAAGTCCACTGCAAAATCAAATGGCGCCACACGCAGGTGCGACCACGCCGCCATCACGCTCTTCCACTGCCGGCGGTTCAGGGGTACAACTTCATCCACGTAAGGATTCGATTCCAGCAGCGCAGCCCAGCGCGGCTCCACCATCCACGCCAGCCGCGATCCGGAAAAGCCTTGCTTCAAGCTCGCGACAGCCGGCAGCGCATGAATCACGTCGCCCATCGCGCCCAGCCGCACCACCAGGATGCGCGCACTCATATCAGACTCCGGTCGCCGCGCGCTCGCGCACGTAATCGATGAAGGCGTTTCGTGTGTGCGTCTCCTCTTCATGCAAAGCAATCGCGCCCTGCCACTCTTCCGCGATCACCACTCCCAGCACCATGTCCAGCGACGCAGCCAGCTCGGCCCGCGCCCGGGCATCCAGATAGGCATTAGGCGGAGTCTTCAATACCACCATCACCCGTCCCTCGCCCGCAATCGCCCGCAGGCGCTTCACCGGCGCGGGCAGTAGCGGATCGCAATAGGCCGTCACCACCGGCGCTTTTTCTTGCTCCGCAACCCTCTTTGCCTGCTCCATCGTCACAATCTTATTTCGTGTATCGATCAAAGCCGCTCCCTATCGCTATCAGTTCCAGCGCCGTTTGCGCCACTCGCTTCGCATCCACCCGGGTCATGCAGCGATGGTCGATGGGACATTCCCTAAGCAGACAGGGGCTGCATTCCACTGGCTCGCGAACCACCCGCGCCAGCGGTCCGGTGGGACCCGTACCAACATGATCGGTAGCTCCGAACACGGCGACCGTCGGAACTCCCAGCGCCGATGCAATATGCATCGCCCCGGAGTCATTGGTCAGCATCACTTCGCACAACGCCGCCATTCCGATAAACTCGCGCAAACTCGTTTGCCCGGCCGAGTTGCGGCACTCTACACCGTTCGCTCGCAAGGTTTTCGCGACGCCCTCGCATAAATCCCGCTCCCCGGCCGATCCGAACAAGACAACAGCCGCGCCCCGTTCCCGTGCCACAGTGGCGGCCGCTTCCGCAAACCGCTCCGGCAGCCAGCGTTTCGCATTGCCATAGGCGGCTCCCGGACAAACGCCCACCAGCCGCTCTGCCCGCAGAGACCGGGGCGCATTTTGAAGCCGGATCACAACCTCCGGCGGCAGTTCACCGTGCAATCCCGCGCGCCGCAGCAGCTCCAGATAATAGAAGCTCTCGTGCCGCGGGATCTCCCGTTTCTCCGGCACCGGAATGGGGTGCGTCAACAAAAGCCCGCGTCCATCCCGGCTATAGCCGATGCGCACCGGGATTCGCGCCAGCCATACCACCAATGCCGCCTCAAACGCATTTTGCAATAGGATTGCGCCGTCGAAATTCCGCTGCCGCAGTTCCCGCGCCAGCGTCCATTTTCCCCGCCAGTCCCGCGCCCCGCGCTTCGCCGTGTACGGAATCACTTCATCCACAAACCGCTCGCGGCGGTACAGATCGGCCACCGATTCAATGGCAAGCACCGAAATCCCGGCGGACGGAAACCGCTCGCGAACGGCGCGTAATGCGGGCAGACTCATCACCGCGTCGCCTACCCAATTGGTAGCGCGCACCAGCAGCCGCTTCATCTCTGGAATTTTTCCGGACAACTAACAATCATGGCACGGCCGTGGGATAGAATCATGCCATGACGGAGCAGGAGAAGCATCAGCTTGACGAACGGGGTTATGTGCTGCTGCCCGGCTTCATGAGCCATCAGTTGCTCGAAGACCTCCGCAAGCGGCTGGACGCCGTCTACGCGGAAGAAGGCGATCGCGCCGGCAGTGAGTTCAAGCGCGAGCCGCACACCGCCCGGCTGGCGAACGTTGTGGCCAAGGGCGAAGTCTTTCAACGGATCGCCGCAATGCCGGAAATCCTGGAATATGTCGGACACGTCATTCCCGGAGAGTTCAAACTGAGCAGCCTCAATGCCCGTGCCCCGAACCCGAACTCGGATTGGGTGCAGCCGCTGCATTGCGATGCCGGGGCCATCCCGGATGAAAAAGGATTCTGGGTTTGTAACGTCATCTGGATGCTGGATGACTTCACAGCAGAAAACGGCGCCACGCGAGCCATCCCGGGGTCGCATCGCTGGGGAACACTGCCCCAGCAGGTGCTGGCCGATCCCATGGCTCCGCATCCGCAAGAGGTCCTGATCACGGCCCCGGCCGGTACGGTTGCAGTGATCAATACTCATGCCTGGCACGGCGCCACGGCGAATCGCTCGGGCGGTCCGCGGCGCTGCCTGCACGTGTTCTACACCCGCTGGGACAAGCCGCAACAACAGTTTCAGAGAGCGCTGCTGAACGAGGACATCAAACGTAATTTAAGCCCGCAACTTCGCAGGCTGCTGGCAATCGACGATGAGGAAAATGCCCGCATCACGCTCGCTGACCCCGGCCGTAGCGGATTCCTTAAGTAGTCCATTCCTTGGCCATGGGGACCCGCAGAGAGAATCGGGTTGAGGCGCTGGGAATCGCGAACAACTTACCGCTCACCGGGCAGACTCGGGGGCAAGAAACTCTTCAACGAATCCACCGGCATTTGGCGCGCTTAGCCCCAAAGGGATCGCCGCCCTGCGCTTGGCCGGAAGAATGTGTTGAAATGGTTTCCTGATGAATGGTCTCGCGGCCTTCGCCGCGCTCCTCCTACCGTCAGTCGCGCTGGCCGCCGACTGGCCACAGTTCCGCGGTCCGAATGGCAGCGGCATCAGCGAATCCACGCGCGTTCCCACGGAATTCGGTCCTTCTAAGAACGTGGTCTGGAAAACGGCCGTCCCCTTCGGACATTCTTCCCCGGTGATCACCGGGAATCTGATCTTCCTGACCGGTGGCGAAGGCGGCAAGCGCACCGATGCCGGCCGCGAGAAAGTCGTGGACGAAGGAGGCAGGCTGGTCACTTTCGCCCTGGACCGCAAGACCGGAAAGATCGTGTGGCGGCGAGAGGTCCCGCGTCCGCGAATGGAGCGCTATCAGCCCACCAATTCGCCGGCCTCCCCCAGCCCGGTGACGGATGGAGAGAACGTCTATGTCTTCTTCGGCGACTACGGTTTGCTTGGCTATACGGTAAAGGGCAAGGAGTTGTGGCGGCTCCCGCTCGGTCCGTTCAACAACGTGAACGGGCACGGCTCCTCGCCTATCCTTTACGGCAATCTGCTGATCCTCGTGTGCGACTCCGACACCGATTCCTATTTGCTTGCGGTGGATAAGACGACCGGCAAGGTTAAATGGAAGACACCGCGGCCCGAGGTGACTCGCAGCTATGTAACCCCGGCCATCTTCCGCCCCAAAAACGGGCCGGCGGAGCTGATTGTGCCGGGAGCGTTCCAGGTGGCCTCCTACCTGGCCGAGACCGGGGAAAAGAAGTGGTGGGTGCGCGGTTTTTCGTGGCAGCCCAAATCCGTTCCCGTAATCGACGGCGATACGATCTATGTCCACTCCTGGGAGGGCGGCGGAGAAGCGGAAAACCCGGCCGAGACTCCCGGTTTTAACGAGACGCTTACAACATACGATGCCAACCGGGATCGGAAGTTGTCGCCCGGCGAGTTTGCAAGCGAACCCCGGCTCCAAAAAGGCTTCACCAATCTCGATCTCGACAGCAACGGAACGCTGGATGAGCGCGAGTGGGAGTACTATCGCGCCAAGCGGTCGGCGCGCAATACGCTGCTGGCCATACGTCCCGAAGGCCGCGGCGACCTCACTTCGACCAGCGTGCTGTGGAGCATGCAAAAGTTCCTGCCGAACAGCCCTTCGCCGCTGGTCTACCAGGGTGTTCTGTACATCATCAAAGATGGCGGCATTCTCACGGCATTAGAACCGAAGACAGGAAAGATCCTCAAGCAAGGCAGGCTGGCCGGTGCGCTGGACACCTATTACTCTTCACCGGTGGCTGCGGCAGGGTATGTGTATCTGATCAGCCAACAGGGTAAAGTCACAGTGATCAAAGCCGGCGCGCAGTGGGAACCAGTAGCATTAAATGATCTGGAAGACGAGGCGTATGCGACGCCCGCCATCGTTGATAACCGGATTTATTTGCGTACCCGCGCGATGCTCTATTGCTTCGAGCAATAGAGCACTTGCAGGGCTCCCGAGGGCCGCCTCCATAGCTTCCGCAACAGCCAGTGAGGTGACCACGGTTAGCAACGGCATCAACTCCGCACAGGTCGTGTGGGCTTCATCCGGTTACGGCTTCTCCACCACCGGCAGCTTCACGGATCTCTCGACAGCGCAGGTTGGCTTCGGCCCGCATTCATATTCGAATATCGTCTTTGATGCCAGCGGAATGGCCGGCACGCTTGCGAGTGGATTTCGATACCCGCTTGGCCAACGGCGTGGCTCTGTCGTCCACGTGACCGCGGTGACAACGGTACAGGTCGGCGGCGCAGGCACACCAACCAGAGGATCCCTTTGTGATGCCCGCGGTGGGGAGTCTCCGGGGACGATCACCATCACGGCGCCGGTGCCGAGCGTCACGTAGCGTTGCCATCCTGGCCTTTCCGCCGGACCGCCCTTCTTTCCGAAAACAAACCAAACCCACCCCCGCGCGCACCGCGGAACAACCGAAGATCCCACCGCAAACACTGGAACTCGCAAAACCCGGTCAGCAGAATAAGCCGGCCGCGGCGGCCAAACTCCGCAAGGACATACTCGTTGATCAGTTCCGGGCTATTCACCAAATTGCGACCGGCTGCGATACTCCCGCCGAGCAATTCATCGGTGATCCTGTCCTCCACCATTCCGCCCGCGCTCTGCGCCAGAGCTTGTACGGGAGCTCTTAGAACCCGCCCGAGAAGGAGACCCGGAAACCGCATAATCGGAACGCCGGGAGGAATCACCATGAAAACGCAAACACCTGAGAAACTGACCAAACGGCTTCGTAGAGAGGCCGCCCTGCCCCCGCAGAAAAGCAACGTGCGCAATGTCATCACCCAGCGGGAGCTTGAAGCCGTCCTCCTGCTCGAGCGATGCCAGGACGCCAACTTCAGCGGCTGGGTGAAGCGATACTTCGCCGGCGCGTCCGTCGAGCTCGCGGAATTTCAGTTCGATCCGGGAAACTTAGAAGATATCCGCAAGTATGTGGGCGGTTGTTCCGGCCTCAATTGTCTGTCTGCGCCGGTGAACCGGGGGGAGCCTGCCGCGGAGCCTTCAGGCGCCGATGCGCCAGCCGGGGAGCCGGAGAACGATACGAAAACCCCCGGTGATTATTCGTGGAACGATGACCAATCGCGGGAGGATCCCGGCCGCTAGCAGAGTCCCGGCGGCTTTTCATTTGTCGAGATAAAACAGACGGGCAGCGGCACAACGGTAAAGGCAACAACTGGGTTCGTACTCCGTTCATATGGAAATCCGCAGTGCGGCGCCAAAGCCCGCACGCATTCTGATTCAAGCAGCACGGTGCGCCTGCGGATGGCTCGAAATCGTCCACCTTAGAGCATGGGGTTGGGCGTACGCCCGGCTGTGGATGCGGTAATACCCTTTCAGGCTGTTTGAATATCGGGATGGAATCGCCTGTGACGGTGCGCCGCGCGCTGAGCGCCGCTCCGGTAACTCCACCGTCTCGTGCTGCGACATTAGCAACAGGACGGGGCGCGGCTAGACCATTTCCACATTCCCGAGGTTCGGAACTTCTGAGTGCCCACGCTTACACGTTCAAGCTCAGTCAACAGGCCGCAAGTTACATAAAGCGACTCGACACTGAACCAGGGAGCGCATTAACCGAGCACTGCTTGAGGCGCTAGAGGATCCCATTGAGCCGTCAGATCACCTCGTGAACAGGGGCGGGGCGCGGAAGGTTCGAGTAGGCGGAGTCCGAATCTTATTCAGAGTTGAATCCCACCAAATACTGGTCGACGCTATTTTGCCTCGCGGGGAGGTCTACAAACACACGAGGCAATGAAACGCCGGCTGTCGAAACCAGAACGTATCAGCCCGGTGCACGACGATCAGCAATTGCGCCGGGTCGCTCCCGGCCTGGGTGCGGTAGTCCTTGTCGGACGACGATGTCATTGCATCGGTTCCCTGAAGGGCGCGGCGGTCCAGACTATTCAGTCACCAGCGTTGAAGATTTTTTCACCCAGTACCGGCGGGCATTCGGCGAACTTCGATCTGGCACAGGCGGCGGCGCATGTTCCAATGGAACCAGGCGCGCCGGAGTGTGCGCGCGAGGAAAACTCCCGCCTGTTCTTTGCCTCGAAAATACTCTCGACCTCCGGTCAGCTCTTGGGTGGCGAGTTGGTTTTTGTTTGCGTTTCGATACAGGCCGTCCCTGAGGAGGCGCTCCGGCCGCCAGATCTTTCTCAACCGAATATTCCTGTTTCCGGGTCATACGAGCCCGGAAACCTAACGCGCCGCGGCAGACTTTAGCGGGAGAACTCCGCTGGAACCGTTTGGTCGACGGTTCCAGCGCCTGCTCCACCGG
>DATLCW010000270.1:0-13594 GCA_035526195.1 Bryobacteraceae bacterium | reverse complement strand
TTTTGGGGGGGGGGGGGGGGGTAATCCACTTCTTGCAGGGCGGGCCGGGATCCGGCGAGAAAGCCACCGCCAAAGAGAAACTGCTCTCGCCCGGGGAACTGAAGGGCAGCGCTCATCCACTGGGAAAGCATCTGGAGATTTCGGGGCTTCGCGTCACCGAAAGCGCGAACCGCAAACTCGAAGTGCGCATGATTATCGTCAATCACTCCGCGGCGGACCTGCCGGAGATGAAACTTTCGGTGCATTTGAAGCCTTCGAATGCGGGTGCGGGCAGCCCTCCCATCAGCACGTTCAATGTGAAGCTTCCGGCGCTGGGGGGCTTTGAAAGCCGGGAAATCAAGACGACGGCGATCACGAAGCTACGCGCCTATGAATTTCCCGACTGGCAGTTTTTACGTACGGATTTCGAAGTGCTTTCTCCGTAACTATCGCCTGAAGATGGCCGGTTCCGGCGGCGAAAGCTTCTCCGTCACCGCGGGATCCGTCCAATGAGCTTTTCCGCCGGCCAGGATTTCATTGAGCCGCATCTGGCGATAGCGAAAGAGGCTCTTCAACTGCTCGGCCAGTAGCACCCGATGTACCGTGCGGCCGAGCCATCCGAGCGGCAGGGCATAGTCCACCTCATCGGTCACCAGTGTGCCTTCGACCGTGGGATGGAAAGTGTGTTTATGCCGCCAGAGCGCGTAGGGCCCCTTGGCCATCTCATCGGTGAAGAAGAACGGCGGCTCATACTCCGTAATCGCGGTTCGCCAGCGCAGCGGCAGGTGCAGCCAGCGGAATTCATAATCGAGCAGTGCGTCCTTTCGCATCACCGGATCGGAGGTGACCACGCGGAAGCCCAGCCATGGTGGTGTGATGCGGGCCAGAGTGAGGGGATCCTGGAACACGGCAAAGGCATCCCGCATCGAAACCGGCGCCACCATCTGGCATCGCAGCGTGTAAATCAAGCGCCCTCCTTCAATGCCTGGCTCTGACGAGAAGTATAGCGGCAACCGGCCGGCGCTTCCTCGCGGATGCCGATGCTCCGCAGATTCCACAGCGCATCGAACAGGCAATGATCCAATTGAAGAGCGCGGCGGAAGTCGGCTTCGGCGGCATCCTTTTGCCCGAGGCGCAGCAACGCCACGCCGCGATTGTTCACGGCCCGGGCGTCGGAAGGGGCGAGCGCAAGGGCCCGTCCAAACTCGGCCAAAGCGAGCGCTGGATTGCCATTCTCTAACAATACCCTTCCCTTTTCAGACGCGATCGCTGGATCTCCGGGTGCAAGAATTCGCGCTCCATCGAGTACCCGTAGAGCTTCCGGCGGGGCCAGTTGGCGCGCCAACTGAATTCGCGGACGGACCCGGCCCGGAGCCAAGCGCACAGCTTCTCTCCATAGCGCTTCCCCATTCATCCAAAGTAGCGTTTGACGGACGCTGATCAAAGCAAGGCAAACCAGGAGCACGCCGGAAATCACGCGGCGCCGTGACTGCAGCAGCAACCCGATGCCCGGGCCGATCGCGATCATCGGAAGGTAAAGGCGCCGGTCCGCGGAGAGGTCGGCGGCGGGGAATATGCTGCTGCTGGGGAGGACGAGAATAAAGGCGGCGAGCCACCAGATACTGTAACGGATGCTGAGTGCCACGCAGGCGGCTAGAGCGATCCAGCCGGGAATCGCCGCGATGCTCCCGGTTTGTATCGGAGATTCGACGGTGAATCCGTACGGTAGCATTAAAAGCCTGACGTAACGCCACAAAGCGCTGCCTTGCGCGGCAAAATATTCGAGCGGCGTCACACCGGATTGAGCCCCGGCCCCGGAACCTGGCGTCATCGACGCGACGTACAGCACACGTAGCCCGGCGATCATCGCCATAGTGAGCATCGCCGCTACCGGAATCCACCGTTTACCATTCTCCTTTGAGTGGTGAATCAACGGTAGAACCAAAGGGAAAGCAATGCATTCTTCTTTGGCGAGCAGCGCTGGTAAAAACCAAAGGAATGCCCGCCATGGCCGGTCCAGCGTCCATTCGCGCAAGGACAGCAGGCAGAACAGAGTCATCCAAGAGGTCGCGCCTGCAAAAACATAGGCAACGGTCTCTGTTTGAACCGGATGCAGGGCGAATACCGCCGCGGCGATTACCGCCGCCCTATGCGGAATCAGCCGCACGAGCACTCCGCAAAGAACATAGATGCAGGCGAGGTGCAAAAGCCAGTTCGCCAGATGGTAGCCGAAAGGCGCCTCGCCTCCTAGACGATAGTTGAGCCAATAGGTTGCCCACGTGAGAGGACGCGTGACAGACCACAAATTCATCCATCCCGTGGACGAGGCTACGACTGGGTCGTTCCGCAGCGCAAAATCGTCGAGATGAAATGGCGCCGCGAGCGTCCCGCTGAACACCAGCGCAGCCGCCCCCACAATCCAAAGCCTTTCGCGCACTGTGCTATTTTATTGCTTTGCCGGCTCGCAAGACCATCAAACCGATCAAACCGCGCACGGCGGCGGAACGGAAGGCAAGATTTCAGCGAATTCTGGATGCTCTGGACCGGCTGTTTCCGAAGGCAACTTGCGCGCTTCAGCACGACGACGCGTGGCAACTTCTCGTCGCCACGATCCTATCGGCTCAATGCACCGACGAGCGGGTGAATAAGGTAACGCCCGGATTGTTCGCCAAATACCCCACGATGCGCGATCTTGCGAACGCCAGTCAGGAGGAACTGGCAGCCGATATCAAATCGACGGGCTTTTTCAATAACAAATCTAAATCGATCATCGGAGCGGCCCGTACGATCCTGACTGACTTTCAGGGAGAGATCCCACGCACGATGGAGGACATGATTAGAATTCCGGGAGCGGCCCGCAAGACAGCCAATGTTGTTCTCGGAACGGCATACGGAATCGCGTCGGGCGTGGTCGTGGACACCCATGTGCAGCGCATCGCCCGGCGGCTCGACCTGACCAGGGAAATGGACCCGGTGAGAATCGAGCAGGACCTGCAAAAGGTCCTGCCCCGCGAGCGCTGGATTTTATTTTCTCACCAGCTCATCCATTTCGGCCGGAGCATTTGCCAGGCACGGAAACCGCGATGCGCGATGTGCCCCATTTATGCCGATTGTTACGCAAATGATAAAGTGCAAGTGCCCGAGTTGGACACGGTGCCTAAATAGGTCTTCTGCCCTGGATGACCCGGATCAACAAAACGGCTAGGGCTACTACAAGCAGGATGTGGATGTAGCCGGAGATGGTGTAAGAACTGACGACACCGAGGAGCCAGAGGATCATCAGAACGACGAAAATTGTCCAAAGCATACGTTTTCTCCTTGAAGTCCGTGCCGCTGTTACAGCGGCCTCATTCCGACCGTTGCAATCTTCGTACCAAAAAGGGATTTGCCGCACAGTCCTCTCCCGGACAACCGATGTACGCATTGCTGACGCAAATTCTGCCGACGACTGTAAGTTTTGCCTCGCATTTTGTCCGATGAACCCGGAGAAACCTAATCGTAGTCTCACTGGCAGAGCGCTTGCTCAGGTAAAGATAGCGTCCCACCCGACGGACGCATCACGAAAAGGAGATCAAATCCAATGAACTGGGACCAAGTCGAAGGCAAATGGAAGCAGCTGAAAGGATCCGTCAAGCAGCAGTGGGGAAAGCTCACTGACGACGATCTGGATTACATTTCCGGGAGCCGCGATCGCCTGACGGGAAAAGTACAGGAACGCTACGGCATGGCAAAGGACGAGGCGGACAGGACTTGCGACGCGTGGTTAAAGACGTGCCGCGATGAAGAATTCAGCGATACGAGGCGCTCTACAATTGCCGGCCTATAGAAAGTCATCCTGAACTCGAGGGCGGGCCAACGCACGCGGCCCGCCTGTTATGCAAAGGCCTGCCGCACCTTCTCCAGAAACGCCGTCACTATTTCCGCCGGATCGCCCTTGCCCAACGCTTCAATCGGCGTGAAACCTCGATATCCCACCTTGTCGAGAATCGCTTTCAATCGCGGCAGATCGATGGGCGCCGCCTTCGTACCGTACCAAACCTGCTCTTTAATCTGCCAGGTGCAAGCGTAAGGCACCAGCTTCTCAATCTCCGCATAAGGGTCGCCGCGCCGCAAACTTCCGACGTCGAGAACCACCTGGAACCAGGGAGAGTTTACCGCTTGGATTACACGGATGGTTTCGTCCGCTGTCTTAAGGAAATCGTGATGGTGCTGCAGCCCGACAATCACACCGTGCTGCTTTCCATAGGCGGCGCACTCCTCGAAAGCGGGGATCATCCACTCCAGAACCTGATCGAACGTATAGCCCTGCGGCAGTTCCCTGCCCGAGAACACGCGCACGAAATCGGCTCCCAGTTTCTGGGCCGCGTCGATCCAGTCTTTCACCAGTTGGATGTGGCCATGCCGAGTGGCAGCATCGGGAAGCGCAAAGTCATTTCGAACGCCGGTCCCACTGATCGTGAGGCCGTTCAAAAAGGCTTTCCGTTTTAAACGGTAAAGGTACTCGTCGCTGGGCACCTTCGGATAGCCGGGGAAATAATAGCCGGTGGCATCGAGACCGCGATGTGGTGCAAGGCGCAATAGTCGATGACATCTTCGAGCTTCATCCTGCCTGCCATGAGCACTGTATTGAATGAATAGGCGTTGAGGCCAATCCTGAGCCGGGTACCGGGAAGCCGCTGAATAACTCCGGGACCGCGGGGCGTATCGGCTCGACTTGCCAGAGGGGACAGCGAAGCCAGACCGAGTGCTTGAGTCATGAACCCACGACGTTGCATATCTTCTGATCCACGGCGATTATACTACTGCAATGCCGGGACATGCTTCTTCAGCAGCGCCGGGTTCAGATTCAGTCCCATGCCGGGTTTCTCGGGCGGAAAGTAATATCCGTTGGCAAAACGGGGCGTCAAAAGTTCCATCATTTCGTTACCTGGCTCCCCCGTTCCGAAGCTCTCCGCCATCGGGCAATTGGGGTGCGACACGACCAGATGAATCCCGAACAGACTGCCGCCGCGATGAGGCATTACCGGCAGGCCGTGGGCGGCGGCAATGGTGGCGGTCTGGCGGGCATCGCTCAATCCGCCGCCCCAGGTGAGATCGGGCTGCAGAATGTGAGCCGCCTGATTGCGGATGATCTCCTGAAAGCCAAAACGGGTGAACTCGTGTTCCCCGCAAGCGATGCGCGTACCTGTAATCTCTCGGCATAGGCGCTGGTAGCCCGCTACATCATCGGGAAAGAGCGGCTCTTCGATGAAGTAAAGATTGAGGCCGGCGGCGCGCTTCGCAAATTCGAGCGTGTGCTCGACGTTCCAGCGGCACAGACAATCGATCATCAGCTTCGCGTCCGGACCGATGATGCCGCGTGCTTTCTCAAGCGCGGCAATCACCCGGAACATGCTCTCTTTGCCGGTCGCGCCGCCGGATTCGAAGAGACCCATCTTGAAGGCTTGAAAGCCCAGCGCCACTCCACGCTCCATGTCCGCTCCGGTGTAATAGGCGGTGACCTTTTCCCGGGCCGCGCCCCCCAGCAAACGCCAAACCGGCTGGCCGGCCACTTTGCCCGCAATATCCCACAGAGCGAGGTCGATCCCGCTGATCGCCATGATTGGCACGCCGCGCCGCCCATAAAAGCTGGTCGAATGGAACAGTTGCTCCCAGAGCAGGTCGATGTTGGAAGCATTGGCTCCGATCAGCAGGTCTTTGAGGTGGGTATCGATGATATGAATCGCGGCCGTGCCGCCGCCGCCCATGCCGTACCCGGTGATGCCCTGGTCCGTCCGGATCTGGACTAGAATCGAGCCTGCCAGTTGAGAGAACGGGCCAAACCAGCGGTGGCGCGCCGGATCGTGATCCGATGTGAATTCTTTGGTTCCGAAGCGGGCAGTGGAGAGCAGCGGCAGCGGAGCAGCCTTGACGGAAACGATTTTCTGACGGCTCTCCGCACCGAGTGTGGTGACCGCGGCTTGAGCAAGAAACGCGCGGCGGGAAGTGCGGGCTGGCATGTTGCCAGTGTACGGGACGAAACGGCCACGATGCCCAGCCGGGTGTATACTGGCTTCGATCGTCTGGTATCCAACAGCATGAAACATCGACGCATATCCTGGCTGCTGCAGCGGATCGCCGCAACTACACTACTGGCCGCAGCAAGTCTCTCGGCGCAAGAGGCGCGTCTGACTGGCACCGTCACTGACCCTTCCGGCGCTCTCGTTCCCAATGCCAAGATCAGCGCCACGCAATCCGGCCGCAACCAGACTTTCGAAACCACCTCATCGACAGACGGGCGCTATCAGTTTCCACGGCTGCCGATCGGCGATTACCAGATTCGGGCACAGAACGAGGGGTTCAAAACGTTCATCCAGTCCAACGTCAACCTCACGACTAATGCCGACTCTCTTCTGAACATTGTCCTTGAAGTAGGCAGCGTGTCCGAACAAGTGAATGTTTCGGCGGAGGCCAGCCGCGTCAGCACGGAGTCCGCCACCATTCAACAACTGGTCGATTCCAAGCGCATTGTCGATCTTCCGCTCAATGGCCGTGACATTTATCAGCTCGCGAGACTCGTTCCCGGCACCGGGCAGAGCGGCACCAATATCGGCGGCGGCCGCTCGGGCTCGCAAAACAGCGGCATGGCCAACGTCCGGGTGGATGGCGCCCTCAACGTGGACAACGCCTTCCAGCAAGTGCTCCCCAGCCCGAGCCCCGACGCCGTCCAGGAGTTCACAATCCAAACCAGTGTCGCCTCGGCGCGCTACGGTTTTGCATCCGGCGTCATCGAGGTTTCGACTAAAAGCGGCACCAACGCCCTCCATGGCAGCCTCTATGAATTCCTGCGTAACGATAAGCTGGATGCACGCAATTTCTTCCTGGCCCAGAAGATCAAGCGCAAGCGCAATCAGTATGGCTTCGCCGGGGGCGGCCCCCTGTGGCTCCCCAAAGTCTACGACGGCCGCAACCGTACTTTCTGGTTCGTCAACTTCGAGCAGCAGAAGGAGCCGCTAGGCGCCGCCACCACGATTTTCGTACCTACCGCGGAACAGTTAGGGGGCGATTTCTCCGGACTTAATCGAGCCATCCGCGATCCGCTGACAGGCCAGAACTTCCCAGGCAACATTATTCCGGCCAGCCGCCTGGATCCGCTTGCCATCAACTTCTCCAAGCAATATGTGCCACTGGCGCAGGACTCACTCGGCACCTACCAATATCAGCGGCCCAACGATAACAATCCCACCAAACTGCTGTTCCGCGGCGATCAAGCCTTTGCCGGCAGCCGTCACCAGGTGAATGGCCGCGTCTTCACCACGCGACGCATCGGGCCTACCGGACACGGCAATCTCCCAGCCTTCCAGAAAGGCCTGCTGCATCTCGATACCGATCTTTACGGGCTCACCTATACGGCCAACCTCGCGGCCAACAAGATCAATACAGCGCGGCTCAGCTACAACGGCTACTATACGGTTGCCGATTATAAGCCCAACATCGCCCTGGACGATCTTAAAAAACTCGGCTGGGCGCCCAACTACTATACCTACACGCCGGATTTCCCCATGATGAACATCTCCGGCTATTACCAGGCGAGTATCGAGCAGATCAAAATTTCGCGCGACTACAACACGCTCTCCTGGAGCGACGACTTCTCCTGGATCCTCGGCAGGCACACCCTGCAGATGGGAGGCGATGCCATCCGCACCATCCAGCAGGATGCCAACCTGTCACGCACCAATGGCTCCTACACCTTCAGCGGCGTGTTCTCCAATACCGCGTTAACCGACTTCCTGATCGGCCGCCCGGCCAGCTTTCGCCAAGGCAGCCCAGCCCCGGACAACGTGCGCGGCCTGCACCTCGCCTTCTACCTGCAGGACGACTTCAAAGTCGCGCGAAGACTCACGCTGAACCTCGGTGTGCGTTATGAGCTCCCGCTGCCGCCGCTCGCCATCAACGACGCCGCCATGCAATACCGGCCCGGCGCCAAGTCCACCGTTTACGTCAATGCGCCTCCCGGAGTCCTGTTCTATGGCGACCCCGGCGTACCGCGCTCCGGCCGCACCGCGGTAAAGAATCTCTTTGCTCCCCGCGTGGGCCTTGCTTATGCGCTTACCAACGACCAGAAGACTCTGATCCGTGCCGGCTACGGCATCTACTTCAATCCCTCGTGGTCGAACATTGAAGGCCAGTTCGCCATTTACCAGCCGTTCACCCGCATCATCGATATCAACGCCCCTTTCAGCACCGCCAATCCCTGGGGCAACTTCCCCGGCGGCAATCCCCATCCCTACGTGCCCAGCAAGAACTCTGTGTTCGATAACGAGATCACCGGCCTGTCCTACGGACCGAATTTCAAAGAGCTGAGCATGCAGCAATGGAACATCAACATCCAGCGCGAATTCGCCCGCGATTGGCTGGTCACCATCGGCTACGCCGGTACTCGCGGCACCCACATTCCCTATCTCCGCGACATCAATCAGGCCCGCTATATTCCCGGCGCCTCGACGGTGGCGAATATCAATCAGCGCCGCCCGCTCGCTCCGTACTTCTCGCGCTACAGCTTTATTGAATCGGTCACCAATTCGAGCTACAACTCGCTGCAGGCCTCCATGGACAAGCGGCTCAGCCGCGGCGTTTCGGTCCTGCTCTCCTACACCTTTTCGAAAGCACTCACCGATCTCAACACCGTACTCACCAACAACGGTGGGGTACAGGACGCGGACTACCGCCGAGCCGAGTGGGGTCCGGGCGATTTCGACCGCACACATGCTTTCGTAGCGTCGTGGGTATGGCAGATCCCTTCAGCGTTCAGCAAGCGCGGGATCGGCAACGCCATCCTCGGGGGGTGGGAACTAAACGGTATCTGGTCGATGTACTCCGGTGCGCCGCTGCAGTTCGCCACTTCCCAGGATCGCGCGCTGCGCGGGCAGCCCAACCGGCCAGACCGCATCAAGGATCCGCGGCTCGACACCAGCCGTCCTCGCGCCGATCTCATCGCGCAGTACTTCGACCGGACGGCCTTTGCCGCCAACCAGATTGGTCAGTTCGGCAGCGCTCCCCGCGCCGAGGGGCAGCTGCAGGCGCCGGGCACGATCGACTTCACCGCGGGCATCATGAAACGCTTCCGCGGCATTCGCGAATCGCACAACGTTCAATTCCGGACGGAGTTGTTTAATGCCTTGAACCGGCCGAATTTCAACGCGCCCGGCGCCAACCCCGACGCGCCCGCGAATTACGGCCGCATCACCGGAGCCGCCGATGGGCGGATCATTCAATTCGGTCTCAAGTACATCTTTTAAGATTGGACCAGGCTATGCTACGACGCTCTTTTCTTACCCTGCTGCCCGCTGCTGTGGCGGCGGGAGGGTCCGAACCGCCAATCCGCGCCATCACCCGGGGACCAAAATTCCACTGGTTCGCCTACTACGATAAGCTCCAGTTCGATCCCTCCGGACGCTTTGTCCTCGGCAATCAGGTCGATTTCGAGCATCGCAGTCCTACCGCCGATGACGTGATTCAGGTCGGTATGATCGACCTTGGAGACAAAGACCGCTGGATTGAACTGGGCCAGAGCCGCGCCTGGAACTGGCAGCAGGGCTGCATGCTGCAATGGCTCCCGGGCTCCAGGGATGAGGTCATCTGGAACGACCGCGTGGAGAACCGCTTCGTCTCGCACGTGATGAATGTGCGGACACGCAAAACACGAACGCTTCCAGCGCCAGTCTACAGCGTCAGTCCCGATGGCAAGTGGGCCGTCTATCCCGACTTCCGCCGGCTCAATCGCACTCGGCCGGGCTATGGCTACGCCGGCATTCCCGATCCGTTCGAAACCCAGTTGGCGCCGGAGGAAGCGGGTATCTGGCGCATGGACATGAAAACCGGTAAACAGCAACTGCTGATTTCTTTCGCCAATGCGGTCAAGGTGCCTAACCTGCACTCGCCTTGGGAGCCCAGCGCCAAGCACTGGTTCAACCATTTGCTGTATTCCCCGGACGGTTCGCGCTTTATTTTTCTTCACCGCTGGCGCGGCCCCAAGCAGGGTGCGGGCTTCGGCACTCGCATGTTCACCGCCAATCAGGATGGCAAAGACCTCTTTGTGCTCGATCCTTACGGCGGCACATCGCATTTCATCTGGCGCGACCAGAAGCACGTGCTCGCCTGGGCGAAGCATCCCTCTCACGGCGATAAGTTCTACTTGTATGAAGACAAGACGGACAAGGTGGAAGTGATCGGGAAAGACGTGATGACCGTCAACGGTCATTGCACATATCTACCGGGTAACAAGTGGATTCTCAACGACACCTATCCCCAGAAGGATGGCAAGCAGCATCTTTACCTGTACGAAGTGGCCACCGGCAATAAAGTTCCATTGGGCGCGTTCTCCTCCGACCCGCCGTACCGCGGCGAAATGCGCTGCGACCTGCATCCGCGCTTTAGCCCCGACGGGACGAAGGTGACGATCGATTCTTCGCACAATAACGGGCGTCAGATCTACCTGGTGGACATCTCGGGCATCGTCCGCCGCTAGCCCCGTCCGACATACGGCATCTGGGTCGCCATCACGGTGATGAACTGGACATTGGCTCCCAGTGGCATGGATGCCATATAGAGAACGGCATCGGCTACGTGACGGACGTCCATCCGCGGCTCCACCATGGTCGAGCCGTTCGCTTGCGCGACCCCGGCCGTCATCCGTTCCGTCATCTCGGTGGCGGCGTTCCCGATATCGATCTGTCCGCACGCAATATTGTTCTTGCGCCCATCCAAAGAGATGCTCTTGGTCAGTCCGGTGATGGCGTGTTTGGTAGCGGTGTAGGGAGCGGAGTTGGGCCTGGGCACATGGGCGGAGATGGAGCCGTTATTGATGATGCGCCCGCCGCGCGGGTCTTGAGCTTTCATAATGCGAATGGCTTCCTGGGCACAAAGAAATGCGCCGGTGAGGTTGACGTTCACCACCGCGTTCCATTGCTCGAAAGAAAGATCCTCCATGGGAATCGCCGGTGCGCCGATGCCGGCGTTATTGAAAAGGAGATCGAGGCGGCCGAACTCGTCTTTATTTTTTTGAAAGAGCGCCCGGACGGAATCCGGCTTTGCGATGTCTGTGGGCACGGCGAGCATTCTACCGCCACCCGGTTCGGCTGACGCGGCGGTTTTTTCCAACTCGGCGGCGCGCCGTCCGGCCAGCGCAACGGAATATCCCGCCTTTTGGAGAGTGAGCGCCACGGCACGTCCGATGCCGCTGCCTGCGCCCGTCACAATCGCGATCCGGCCTGTATCTGTCATCTGTTTATTGTGCCATCTGGTAAGTTTAGAAATGGTGATTGCCGCCGTGTTCCTCCTCGCCCTGCCCGCCGCCGCGGTCACCTTCTATAAGGATGTCGCGCCCATTCTGCAGCGGCGCTGCGAAAGCTGCCACCGGCCTGGCGAGATCGGACCGATGCCGCTGGTCACGTTTGCTCAAGTGCGGCCGTGGGCCAAAGCGATCCGCGAATCCGTCGAGATGCGCAGGATGCCGCCCTGGTTTGCAGATCCCAGGCACGGGCGTTTTTCCAATGACCCTTCTCTTTCCCCGGCGGAAATTGCAACCATTGCCGCCTGGGTGAATGAAGGTTCGACGGAGGGGATAAAGCGGGAGGCGCCGCCTCCACGGAAGTGGCCCGAAGGATGGTCGGTCTCGTCGCCGGACCTGGTGCTGACGATGCCGGAAGCCTTCCCCGTACCTGCCAATACGGCCATTGAGTATCAATACCTCATCCTGCCGACGCAATTTACCAGCGACCGTTGGGTGCGGCTGGTGGAGATCCGGCCGAGCAACCCGGCGGTGGTCCATCATGCGGTGCTCTACGTGCGCGAACCGGCCTCGGAATGGCTGCGCGGGGCCAAACCCGGAGTGATGTTTGCGCCGCCCGCTACCGATTTCGATGCGAAAAGAAATGCCCGTGATACCAAGGCCGACATCCTCGCCGTGTACACCCCTGGCGCGCCGGCGGCCACGTGGCCGGCTGGAATGGCGAAACATATTCCAGCGGGATCGGACCTCGTACTGCAGATGCATTTCACCTCTCTTAAGGAAACGACGGAAGAGCGGACACAGATCGGACTGCTGCCGGCTACCGAAAGGTCCACACACCGTGTGATTACGCTGCAGATGGGAGTCGACGATATCGTGATTCCGCCCGGCGCCCGGGATTTCCGCCTGTCACGCTCCGGAACCATGCCGCGCGATGCGCTGTTATTGAGCATGTTTCCACACATGCATCTGCGAGGCAGCGGATTTGAGTATCAGATCGTGGGCACCGGCGGCCGCGTGGAGACATTGCTAAAGGTGGACCGCTACAATTTTTCCTGGCAGCTCGCCTATCACCTTCAAACACCACGCCTGCTTCCCGCCGGAACTCAACTCCTCTGGACAGGGTATTTCGACAACTCGGCCAACAACCCACGGAATCCGAACCCCGCCGCTGAAGTGCGGTGGGGAGAGCAAAGCTGGGAAGAAATGATGATCGGTTTCTTTGACGTGGCCGTGCCGGCGGAGATGGACAAGCGGACGTTCTTTATCAGGCGCTAACAGGCGAACCGATGCGCTTTAACGCCGGATAGATACTGCGATACGTTTCATACCCGCGTTGATAAATTGAGGTGGCGGGGGATCGCGGCTCGCAGCACTCCACTTCGCGGATCGCCATGCGGCACACCTCGGGAACCGAGCCATATTCTTTCGCCATCGCAAGCAGCGCCGCGCCGTATGCCGATCCTTCCTGCGTTTCCGACATGGTTACCTGGCGGTTAAACACATCGGCCAGCATCTGCCGCCAAAGTTCACTCTTCGCCCCGCCCCCGGATACACGAACGGAACGTACCGGCACGCCCATCTCCTCGATAATGCGCAGACAGTCATTCTGGCTGTAGGAGACCCCTTCGAGCACTGACCGGATCAGGTCCGCGCGCGTGTGCCGCGCTGTCAGGCCCACCCAGGCGGCGCAGGCTTCCGCGTCGAGATGCGGAGTGCGCTCGCCCATCAGATACGGCAGCCAGAAGAGACCCTGCGCGCCCGCGGGCGATTGCGCCGCTTCCGCCGTCAGGCCGTCGTAGGGAGTGCCTGGAGAGAACTGATTGCGAAACCACTGCAGCGACAATCCGGCGCCCTGCGTGACTCCCATCACGTGCCACTTGCCGGGAACAGCGTGACAGAAAGTATGCACGCGGCCTTGAGGATCGTAGGCTGGCCTGTCGGTGTGGGCAAAGACCACTCCCGACGTGCCAAGCGTGCAGGACACGATGCCGGATTCCACGATGCCATTCCCCACGGCGCTGGCCGCCTGATCGCCGCCTCCGCCTACGACCGGCGTACCCGCCCGCAGGCCGGTAGCGGAGGCAGCCTCATTGCTGATCACGCCAGTCACTTCCGGCGATTCATAAACCTCCGGCAACCATTGTTGAGGGATGGAAAGTTTGTCGCACATCTGGTAGGACCAGCGCCGGTTCACCACATCAAACAAGGCGGTTCCGCTTGCATCCGAGACGTCGCTGGCAAACTCGCCCGTCAGCCGGTATCTCACATAGTCCTTGGGAAGAAGCACTTTGTGAACCTGGGCGTAGAGTTTAGGCTCGTTGTCGCGGACCCACAAAAGTTTAG
>DATLCW010000332.1:0-17398 GCA_035526195.1 Bryobacteraceae bacterium | reverse complement strand
GGCAGCGTGCCGAAGATCAACACCCGATCCCAACAGCTCAGCACTCCGGCGATCTGATCTGAGAGTCGCTCCGTCAGTAGCTCGATGCCCATTCCGGCATCATACCCGGACCTCTTTGGTTCCGGCTACGCCGGGTTAGGTAGCAGGGATTGATTCGGACCTCTGCCATCCGTTCTCGTTCAGTCACTGTTCCCCTCCGCGTGGCCCTCTCCGGCATCGACTGACTGCGGTTGCGGTTTCACACGGGTCATCGGTGCCAGAAGATTCTCCAGCTTACCGGAGTGCGGTCGTTAATTGAACATCGGAGAGTCCTGGGAATCGCCCGACGGATAAAGAGTCTTACAGGCGGATGGGTGTTCAGTCGAGAGTATGCAAAGACGTTGCACCGCCATCGGTGCCGTCAGAAAGGGAGAATTGCCACGAGCCTTTTTTGGACTGGAGTATGCGGCGCGCCGAAGATTCAAGGTGCGTCTTGACGGGGTCTAGTCGGGGCTGCGTTCGGCCTAACAGGCTTGCCAAAGCCGCCATTGCTCCGCCCAGGACGGCTGCTCCGCAATTCTCCGCAACGTCGTCTCACAGATAGAAAAGCGCCCATTAGGCGTTCGCGGTAACCGCAAAATCTCGACTTGGAGATCGGGTGCCAACCAGCGCAGTTTCATTATTTGGCTGACGCGCTCGCGGCTCAAGCCGCCCAGACGAGCAAGATCCGCGTAATCACGGCCTTCACCTGTGCGAACCATCTCCTGGAAGTAAATCGCCAGGGCTAATACCTGAGCGATGCGCGGAAGCTTGCCCACCTGCTGCTCCGCCGCGACGGACACGTTATTGCGCGCTTCATCAGACCGAGGCGCGACGGCAAGGGCCGATCGAAGCTTGAAGCTAATCTCAAAGCTTTCTGCCGCCATTTCAGATTACCTCCGTCGTTATGCCGCACCATTGCTTCACGCCGGCAGAGCTGAATGAGAGCGTGACGGAGCCCGTCCGTCCGTCGTACCGGACTTGCTTTACTAGCAGCCGGACCGCCCGCTCCTGCTCTTTCGGCGTCATCTGCTGCCATAGTCCGTCGAACTCATGGAGCGCGTGCTCTACTTCGGTCGAGGGAGCCAGTTTGCCGGGCCACTGTTGCGCTCGCCGACGGATATCAGCGAGGCGCCCCTCCAAATCCGAGACGCGGCTGTGGATATCAGCAAGCGCTTCCGTTGCTTCACGGCTTGGCCGCCCATTTGCGATCGAAAATTCGGCCAATCTGGACATCTCCTGACTCAACCGTTTCAGGTCGCGTTCCACCGAGCGCTGTTCAGTCTTTAACTCAGCCGCCTGGCTTTGCTTCTGCTGCTCCACCTGGCGAACGACCTCTCGAATCAAATCGGGGCTGCGGCCAAAATGGCGGATCTGATCCACCACTGCCTGTTCGATCTCAGGAGCCGAAACCGACCGCGTCTGGCAGGTATTCCAGCCCCTCTGGTGAGCGTTCACGCACACGTAAGAGCGATAGAGCCGTTGGTCTTTCCGCGTGTAAGTGTGAACCATACCGACATCGCAAGTGTCACACTGCAGAATGCCCCTCAGAATGGCGCCGTACTTGTTCCGGACCAACCGTCCTCCGGTGCGACTATTGCCATTTAGCTTCTTCTGCACAGAATTCCAAACGTCCAACTCCACGGTCTGTGGATGCTCGCCCTTATAAATTTCACCCCGATGTTCGATGCGGCCGGTGTAGATGATATTTGTCAACAGGTTGTACAAACGGTTTTTCGTGAAAGTCTTGCCGCCACTGGTAGTCCCCTTGCGTGTGGTCCACGCCTTCATGCGCCATCCTCGGGCTTCCAACTCCCGAATCACGGGTATCAGCGATCCCTTCTCAAGGTAAAGCGAATAGATTCTCCTCACTCGTTCCGCTTCAGCTTCATTAACAATAAGGCCGCCACCCTGTGGGAGCAGATCGTAGCCCAGGACCGGATTGCCGCCCACCCACTTGCCCTTCCGCCTCGCCGCTGACATTTTGTCGCGTGTTCGCTCGGCGATCATCTCCCGTTCGAACTGAGCGAACGACAGCAGGATATTCAACGTCAGCCGACCAAGAGAGCTGGTGGTCGAAAACTGCTGAGTGATCGAAACGAACGTGGCTCCATGCTGATCGAGAATCTCGATAATGCGTGAGAAGTCCAGTAACGACCGCGTGAGCCTATCGATTTTGTAGACCAGAATGCAGTTCACCAGACCGGCTTGAACGTCCGCCAGTAATCGCTTCAGCGCGGGGCGTTCCATGTTGGCGCCTGAATAGCCACCGTCGTCGTACCTCCTTGGCGACACCGTCCAGCCCTCCTGCTGCTGGCTTAAGACGTACGCCTCGGCGGCCTCGCGCTGCGCGTCCAAAGTATTGAAGGCCTGCTCCAGCCCCTCCTCTGTCGATTTGCGTGTGTAAATTGCGCAACTCAGCTTTGCCGGTCCGGCCGGGCTACACTTAGCTTCGCGGTGCTGTTGACTTCTTCCCACTCGTGTTCTCCTTAGTCAATCCGAAAAACAAATAACCGTTCCACTTCGTTCCGGTGATGTCCTGCGCAATGGCGCTCAGCGATCGATACCTGCGGCCGTCATACTCGAAGCCCGTGTCCAGCACCTTCACCACATAAGTCTGCCCGCGGTACTCTTTGATGACCAGACTGCCCGGCAGTGGCAACCGGGAATCGTGTTGGCTTCCTGCAATGGTCGTAATCACGGTGTGATCAAGGCTCTGCCCGTTGCGACGTCGCGAGGCGTTCTCGGCGATACGGACGCGTAGCGGAGAGTTCCTCGCGATCGCAAGTGCGTACTGCTTCACGTGCTCGGGGAGGCCACCCTCTCCCAAAGCTTGCAAGCGCCAGGCGATCTCCCGCCACAGTAACTGTCGGTGCGGTCTGCGGGCCGGTTCCCCGAACAGCTCCTGGTACCGTTGGCAAAGTTCGGGTACGGTCATGCGGCGTAGGTCGGCCAGCTCGTCGTCAATCGGCCTCCCACCCTTTTTCTTCTCTCTAGTCTCCACGCGTCAGCCCTCACGTCCATGAACGCTCTGGGGCCCAGGAATAGCAAGTTCGCTCTGCTGGGCCGCTGATGGCTCTTCTTGGACTTGGCGCACCTGTTGGTAACGCAAGTAGGCGGTAGCAAGAATTGATGCAAGTTCGCGAAGGACGTCTTCTGGCACGTGTTTCCTTTGGAAGTCCACAGCGCGAGAAATGGCGTGGGGATGGGTCGCGGGAACTGGCATGTTCAAAAACCGATGTGCTCGTCTCACTGACGTCCATCACCCACATCGGTGTCCGCTTTGCGGTGCTTCCGCTGTCTGGTAATCCCAACGCGGAGATAATCACCGCGTTCACTATCTATATACGCAATCGAGTTCGAAAGTGTCCGGTACGGGCCCCCTTTCTCAACCGGGCTGTCAACAAAAACGGGCTGTCAACTGGAGAATACTGAGAAAAGTCGGCCAGAGAGGCCGGAACGGTATGGTTGACTTCGTCTGCAGAAAAACGGTTTTCGAAACGGAGAAAGAAGCCCGAACCAAAGTAGTTGCGAAATGTTTGAGATACGAGTGGGATGACGGAGGAGCGATTCTGTCAACAAAACTGGCCGCTGCGGTTCGACTTAGGAAAGTATGGCTCCCCGGCATGGATTCGAACCACGATTCACGGCTCCAAAGGCCGCTGTCCTACCGTTAGACGACCGGGGATTATTTAGCGTCTCCGTCTTAGTGTATCCAGTGAACCGCGGCGCCGCAAATCGGAGAATCGTCCCATACAATATGATCCTGCTACAACACGGTCCTTAACCTGCGTTTGATTACAATACGCCTTAATCCCGAAACGATGATCGATACCGCGGGTGAATGCAATCGAATAACGCAGGCCAACCGGGTCAGCGTGGCAAACAGGGTACCCTGAGGGCTCAGTTGAAGGCCGGGAGAGGCGCAGGATCCCGCGACTCTGCATCCAACTGTCAGTGATGTCCTTGGGCCGCAATGTCTTACTATCGGATCATGGGTACTCATTACCGTACCGTCCGCGATCCAATGGGCGAGGTGAAGGTTCCGGCGGATGCCCTTTATGGAGCGCAAACACAGCGCGCTGCTGAGAATTTTCCTATCAGCGGGCGGCGGCTGCAGCGGCCGTTCCTGCGCGCGCTGGGCCTTATCAAGGGCTGTGCGGCCAGGGTAAACGCCGAGATGGGGCAGCTTGACGCAGGCATCGCTTCCGCGATCGAAGCTGCTTCTGATGACGTCGCCAAAGGACGTTACGACACACAATTTGTCGTCGATGTTTTCCAGACCGGCAGTGGCACATCCACCAATATGAACGCGAATGAGATTATTGGAGAGCTGGCGCATGCTCATCCGAACGATCAGGTAAATCGAAGCCAGTCCAGTAACGACGTGTTCCCGGCAGCTATGCATATCGCTTTCGCCGAGGAGACGGTACATATTCTGGTTCCAGAGATGAAGGCTCTGAGCGGGGCACTAAAGCGCAAAGAGACGGAGTTCTGGGAGGTGTTCAAAATTGGCCGGACTCACCTTCAGGATGCTGTCCCGATTCGCCTGGGACAGGAGTTCGGTGGCTATGCGCGGCAAGTAGATCTCGCGGAAGAGCGGATCAATGCGGCATTGGAGGGCCTTTATGAACTACCTCTCGGCGGGACGGCAGCCGGCACCGGCGTCAATGCTCCTCCCGGTTTTGGGGCCTTGGTTGCGGGAGCCCTTGCGGAGCGCACCGGGCTGCCGTTTCACGAAGCACAGAATCACTTTGAAGCACAGGCGGCCAAGGACGCATGCGGTTTTCTTAGCGGTGCGCTGCGCTCCTATGCGATCAGCCTGACCAAGATTGCCAATGACATCCGCTGGCTCGGCTCAGGGCCGCGCAGCGGGCTGGGAGAGATTCGGCTCCCGGCGGTGCAGCCCGGGTCAAGCATTATGCCGGGGAAAGTGAATCCGGTGATTGCGGAAAGCGTGCTGATGGTGTGCGCGCAAGTGATTGGCCACGATGCGGCGGTGAGCTGGGCCTGCGCCGGCGGCAACTTTGAATTGAACACGATGATGCCGCTGATCGCTTATAACGTACTGGATTCGATCGCCTTGCTGGCGGCGGCGACGCGCAACTTCGCAGTGCGGTGCGTCGACGGCCTGGAAGCGGACAAACAACGGGCTGGACGCCTGCTCGACCAGTCGCTCGCGATGGGAACAGTACTGGCTTCGAAAATCGGATATGAGAGAGCGGCAGCGATTGTGCAGGAGGCATGGAAAGAAGGCAAGAGTGTCCGAGAAGTGGCTCAGGCGAAGAGCGGCCTTTCCGCCGGCGCCTTGGATGATCTCTTCGATGTCAGCCGCCAGGTATAAGCGCGCGAAGTTCCTCTAGCACCCAGTCCTCCACCCCGGCCCCGCCGAGCCGCACACCCGGCTTTACGGCACCATGGAAGTCGGATCCGCCGGTTACGCGGAGTTCGTAGCGGCGAGCCAACATCAAATAGCGCGCTCGATCCTCGAGGGAATGATCCGTATGGAAAACCTCCAGGGCATGGAGTCCCTGGCGCGTAAGCGTGGCGAGGAAAGTCTCTCCGAAAGCGGCCCCCAGGCGGATCGGATGCGCCAGGGAGCAGAGGCCGCCCGCCTCCCGGATCCGTAAAATTCCCTCGGCCAGGGGCGGCGCCTCATGGCGCACATAAGCGGCGCCGCCCTCTCCCAGATAGCCGCGAAAGGCCTCATCGATATTCCTGGCGTATCCCTTGTTGATCAGGACGCGGGCGAAATGCGGGCGGCCGGTGATGCTGCGGCCAAGGGCCTCCACTTCCTCCAGTTCCACGGGAATGCCCACTTCTCTGAGGCGGGCGGCTAAGCGGCGATTCCGGTCGCGGCGCTGTTCATGGCGGTCACCCATCCACTGGAGGAAACCCGCGGATGGCTCGCCGTTCAGAAAATAGCCGAGCAGGTGCGCGGTGCGACTGCCCTCGCGGCAGGTGACTTCGATTCCGCGAACCAGTTCCATGTTTGCGGGCTTAGGAAGAGTGATGATGCGCTCGTAGCCGTCGAAGCAATCGTGGTCCGTGACCGCGAGCGCGTTCAAACCGGCGCCGGCCGCCAGTTGCAGGAGTTCTTCGGAGGAGCAGGAACCGTCTGAATAATGGGTGTGAGAATGCAAATCGATCACGGAGTGTGGGGCTCCGAGGGAAACTCAAAGGTCTCGCCAGCGGCCTTAACAGTAAGCTTTCCGTGGCCGAGCGGTTTGCCTTGGTTGGGGTAAAAAAGCGCGCCATCGGTGCTCTGCCCCGGCACGAGTTTGACGTCGACGAACGCAATCGCGGATGCTGTGGCGGCGGCTTTCAGTTTGCTCGAAGTCAGCTCGGCGAATGCCGCCTGGCGGCGCTGCTCATAACCGTTGGTCGATTGGAGCCGCGTCAAACCATATAGACCGATCTCATACGTAGAAACGAGCTTGATTACGTCGCTGCGTCCAGCTTTCCCGATCAGCTCACTGACGACGTTCCTCGGTTTAGCGGGATTTACCGGTGTTCCGTCGGCCTTCTCGAAATGGAAGTCTTCCGTCCGGATGACCCAGGGAATCCGGGAGCCGTTCGATACGGCCACTTGAACAATGGAGTATTCGCGGATCTGGGTGGGCAGATGAGCGTACATGATGGTAACGCCATTGCGGGTCAAAGTTTTGAACTTTAAGCCCCCGGACTCGAATTCGATCACCTGCGCTGAGGTAAGCGAGGCTGCGAAAGCCACTCCCGCGAGGATCCGGACAAAGCCCATACCCTCATTATGCTATAGTGACGAATTACTTTCGCCTATCATGCACAACGCAGGTAATCAGCCCAGCATTTTTACTCTGCGCGAACACGGAATCCGTAACATCGGCACTGCTTACTGGAACCTGACGGCCGCGCAGTTGATTGAAAAGGCTCTGACTCGCGGGGAAGGCATCCTTGCGGAGAATGGCGCGCTGGCGGTAAGGACCGGGCAGTTCACCGGCAGGTCGCCCAAAGATAAGTTTATCGTCCGCCAGGCGGAGACAGAGTCGACCATTGACTGGGGCCCGGTGAACCAGGCGATGAGCGAGGAGAAGTTCGAAAAGCTTCATTCCCGCGTGCTGTCTTTCCTGCAGGGGCGCGACATTTTCGTTCAGGATTGTTTTGGCGGCGCCGATCCGGAATACACCCTGCCGATTCGTGTGATCACGCAGCGCGCGTGGCACAGCCTGTTCGCGAGGCAGCTCTTTGTCCGGCCTGAGCAAGGGAGCACCGGCAATCACATCCCCGAGTTCACGCTGATCTTCGTGCCGGGATTCCAGGCGGATCCGGCAAGCGATGGCTCGCACACGGAAACCTGTATCGCGCTTAATTTCCGCAAGCGTGTGGTAATCATTGCCGGCACCGAGTATGCCGGAGAGATGAAGAAAAGCGTCTTCACGATCCTCAACTTCATGCTGCCGGGGCGCGGAGTTTTTCCGATGCACTGCTCTTCCAATACCGGCGGAGATGGCCATGCAGCGCTCTTTTTCGGCCTTTCGGGTACCGGTAAAACCACTCTTTCCGCCGATCCGGCGCGCCGCCTGATCGGCGACGATGAGCACGGCTGGAGCGATTCCGGCGTGTTCAATTTCGAAGGCGGATGTTATGCGAAGTGCATCCGGCTTTCCCAAGAGAAGGAGCCACAGATCTGGAGCGCGATGCGGTTTGGCTCGGTGCTGGAGAACGTGATCGTGAACGAGGACACACGCGTGTGCGATTTCGATTCCGACGCCATCACCGAAAATACGCGTGCCGCCTATCCGGTGGATTTTATCGAGAATTCTGTGATCCCGGGAGTTGGCGGACATCCGGCGCAGGTGCTGTTCCTCACCGCCGACGCGTTTGGCGTACTGCCGCCGATTTCACGGTTGACGCCCGAGCAGGCGATGTATCATTTTCTGAGCGGTTACACAGCGAAAGTGGCGGGTACCGAGCGCGGGTTGAGCAAGGAGCCCCAAGCGACGTTCAGTGCCTGCTTCGGCGCCCCGTTCCTGCCAAGGCATCCGGGCGTCTATGCGGAAATGCTCGGCGAAAAACTGCGCCGGCATAAGGTGGATTGCTGGCTGGTGAATACGGGATGGGTGGGCGGCGCCCCTGGAGTGGGCTATCGGATGAGCCTTTCTTATACCCGTGCCATGGTGCAGGCGGCGGTGGAAGGCAAGTTGAGCGTTGTGCCGATGACTCCGCATTCCGTGTTCCAGGTGCTTGTGCCTTCGAGTTGTCCGGGAGTTCCGGCCGAACTGCTGGATGCTCGAAGCCAGTGGGCAGACAAGGGTGCTTACGATCGAGCGGCGGCGGATCTCAGCGGCCGGTTCCGGAAGAACTTCGAAAAATTTGGGACGGTCAGCAAAGAGATCTTGTCAGCAGCTCCAGCGTAAGCAGGAGACTTGATAGAACCCGCCCGCGCGTCTGCGGAAATACACATCTGCGCAGGCCGGGCCGCACACCCGCTTGCCTACACCGGTGACTCTGTGGTGTGCTTACACTTATGGTTTCGCGGCGTACTTTCTTACTGGCAAGCGTCACTGGTTTCGGATTCAGCCTGAAGCCGGCCATGGCGGCGGCGCGGGAGCTGAAGATTGCGCGCACCACGCAGACGAACAGCGTGTGCCCGTACTGTGCCGTGGGTTGCAGCGTAGTGATCCACACTTTGGGGGACAAGGCGCGGAATGTGCAGCCGTCGGTGGTGCACGTCGAAGGCGATCCGGATAGCCCGATCAATCGCGGCACCTTATGCTCCAAGGGGATCTCGCTGAAGGAATTTATCGTCAATGACCGCCGTTTAACGCGCCCCATGTACCGCGCCGCTGGTTCCGCGGAATGGAAGCCGATGGCCTGGGACGACGCCATCGAGAAAATCGCCCACAAGATCAAAGAGACGCGGGACCGTACGTTTGTCGAGAAAGATGAGCAGGGACGCACGGTAAATCGCCTGACCTCGGTGGCGATGATCGGCGGGTGCACCGATACCAACGAGATCAATTATCTGTTGAGCAAGTTCCGATTCGGGCTCGGGATACTTTCCTACGAGAATCAAAGCCGGCTTTGACATGGCCCCACAGTGGCCAGTCTGGCCGCATCATTCGGTAGAGGGGCGATGACCAACGGTTGGACAGACGTGTCCAATGCGGATGTGGTGTTGGTGATGGGCGGCAACCCCGCCGAGAATCATCCGGTGGGCTTTCGCTTTGTGATGGAAGCCAGACGCAAGCGGAAAGCCAAGCTGGTGGTGATCGATCCGCGGTTCAATCGAACCGCCGCCGTGGCCGATTATTATGTGCCGATGCGGTCCGGCACCGATGTCGCTTTTCTCGGCGGTCTGATCCATTACCTGATCGAGAATAAGCTTTACCAGGAGGAGTATGTAAAGCTGCACACCAATGCCGCGTTTCTGGTGAAGGACGGCTTCGGATTCGCGGAAGGTCACTTTACCGGGTGGAATAAAGAAAGCAGCAGCTATAACACAGCCACCTGGCAGTACGATCTGGATGGCTCCGGCTATGCGAAGGTAGATCCTACGCTCAGCGATCCCCGATGCGTGTTTCAGTTGATGAAGAAGCACTATGAGCGCTACACGGCGGACGCGGTGGCGAATATTTCGGGATGCACGGCTGAAGAGTTCAAGCGCGCGGCGGAGATCATCTGCTCCACGGGCAAGCCGGATCGCGCCGGCACCATTCTCTATGCACTCGGGTGGACACAGCACAGTCATGCGGTGCAGTTAATCCACACGGCCGCCATGCTTCAATTGTTGCTTGGGAATATCGGAATGCCCGGCGGCGGCGTGAACGCGCAGCGCGGCCACGCAAATATCCAAGGCTCCACGGATATGGGTTCGTGGAATAACCTGCCGGGATATTTGAAGATCCCACGGTCGAATCAGCAAACGCTCGACGACTATCTGAAAGCGCATACGCCGAAGGCTCTGCGTCCGAATTCGATGAACTACTGGGGTAACACTCCCAAGTTCATGGTGAGCCTTTTGAAGGCATACTACGGACGCCATGGCACGCGGGAAAACGAATTTGGATACGCGAACATTCCGAAGGCGGGCGAGACGGAGAATTATGGATGGGGCAATTTCTTCGATAACATGCAGCGCGGCGGCATTGAGGGATTCATCACGTTTGGCATGAATCCGGTGGCCAACGGCCCGAACACGCCGAAAATGCTCGATGCGTTGTCGAAGCTGAAGTGGATGGTGGTGGTGGAGAACTTCGAGACAGAAACGGCCGCATTCTGGAATGCGAAAAAGCTCGGTGAGAAGTTCTATCCATCCTTTGTGGACCCCGCAAGCATTCCCACCGAAGTATTCCTGTTGCCGGCCGCGTGCTTCGCGGAAAAGGACGGAGCTTTCGTAAATTCGTCGCGCTGGCTGCAATGGAAGCGCGCGGCGCTGCCGCCTCCGGGAGAGGCGAAAGCCGATCAGGAAGTGATGTCGCGGATCTTTTTGCGGGTGAAGGAATTGTATGAGAAGGAGGGGGGCACGGCGGCAAAGCCGCTGCTCGAGATGGACTGGAATTACGCGAATCCACAGAACCCTTCGCTCGAAGAAGTGGCGCGCGAGGTGAATGGACGGGAGATTGGAACTGCCAGACAGGTGAGCGGGTTTGGCGAGTTGAAGGATGACGGCTCCACGCTTTGCGGGAATTGGCTCTACAGCGGATCGTGGACCGAGGCCGGCAATCAGATGGCGCGGCGGGGTCAGGAAGATGCCACCGGGCTGGGACTTTTTCCGAACTGGAGCTGGAGTTGGCCCGCGAACCGGCGCATCCTATACAATCGCGCAGCGGCGGATGCGCAAGGCAAAGGGTGGGATCCGAAGCGCACCCCGATCCGTTGGGATGGCGAACAGTGGACCGGCGATACGCCCGATTACAAAAAAGACGCGAAGCCCGCGGATTTCGGTGCGTTTATTATGCTGCCGGAAGGAGTGGCGAAGCTGTTCGCGGCGGATTTGCTGGAAGGTCCATTTCCGGAACACTACGAGCCGGCCGAATCTCCGGTGGCCAATCCGCTGCATCCTGGCGTGTCCAGCAATCCGCTGGCAACGGTATTTCATGGTCCGATGGATAAACTGGGCACGTCAAAGGACTATCCGTATGTGGCCATCACCTACCGATTGACCGAGCACTTCCACTATTGGACCAAGCATGTGGCGTCCGGCAGTGAGTTGCAGAGCAACTTCTTTGTCGAGGTGCCGGAGCAGCTGGCGCGGGAAAAGGGTATCAAGGGCGGGGATGCGGTGCGTGTAAGCTCAGCCCGCGGAAAGGTGGAAGGTCCGGCATTGGTAACCAGGAGAATCCGGCCGTTGAAAGTGGATGGCAAGACGGTGTATCAAGTGGGCATCCCGATACACTGGGGATTTGTAGGCCGGGTGCGCGGTCCGCTGGTGAACAACCTTACGCCTTCGGTGTACGATCCCAACACAGGCACCCCCGAATACAAGGGTTTCCTGGTGAACCTGGAGAAACTGTGATGGCGACCGTCGCAAAGCTGATCGATACCACGTTGTGCATCGGCTGCAAGGCCTGCGAAGTTGCCTGCCAGCAATGGAACGATCAGGAATTCACGCTGGGCACATTCAATAACACCTATCAGACGATGCCTGATCTGGCGCCGAACTTCTGGAACCTGATCAAATTCAATGAAGCGGACATCGACGGGGCGCCTTCGTGGCTGATGGCAAAGTACCAGTGCATGCACTGCGCCGACGCGGGTTGCATCAAAGCATGTCCCGCGCCGGGCGCGATTGTGCAGTTGGAAAACGGTATTGTCGACTTCAATCAGTCAAATTGCATCGGCTGCGGCTATTGCATCACCGGCTGTCCGTTCGATGTACCGAGGCTGAGCGCCAAAACCAAGAAAGTCTACAAATGTTCTTTATGCTCTGACCGGGTGGCGGTAGGATTGGAGCCGTCGTGTATTAAGGCGTGTCCCACCAGCTGCCTGACGTTCGGAAGCCGGGACGATCTTCATGATCTGGCTTCCCGGCGGGCGGAGGAGTTGCGCGGCGACGGATTTGCAAATGCGGGCGTATACGATGGTCCGGGAGTGGGCGGCACCAACGTGATGTACGTTCTGAAGCATGCCGATCAGCCGCACGCCTATGGTTTGCCGAAGGATCCTCGAATCCCCTGGGCCGTCTCGCTATGGAAGGGGCCTGTAAAGTGGCTGGGCAACCTGGTTTTCTTTGGGGGGATCCTGACGGCCTTTCTGCACTACATCACAGTAGGGCCGAAGGAGGGGCACGATGACTGACGAGCGCGTAAAACGCTTCTCTACCCGGGAGAGAGTGGTGCACTGGATGACCGCGCTCAGCTTTCTTTATGCAGCGTTGTCCGGCGCCGCGCTATGGTCGCGCGGGATGTGGTGGACGGCATCCGTATTGGGCGGCGGCGAAGCGGTGCGGGCGTGGCATCCGATCGGCGGTGTCATTTTCGCGTTGATGCTCGGATTTATGTTCCGGAACTGGTCCACGAACATGCGCCTGGACGCCGAAGATCGTCTGTGGCTCAAAGTCTCGTTAAAGTACGCGATGAATGATGAGACGGGAGTGCCCGAAAGCGGCTTGTTCAACGCCGGGCAGAAAATGCTGTTCTGGCTGCAGGCGGGCAGCGCTCTGCTGTTATTCGCCAGCGGAATTGTGATGTGGTTCCCCGAAACAATGCCCAGAGTCTTGCGCCTGGCGGCGGTGCTGGTACATCCATTAGCCGCGGTAGCGTCGCTCGGCGGGATTATCGTACATATCTACATGAGCGTGTTCGTGGTGCCGGGCGCACTTCGCGCCATGCTTCGCGGATGGGTCCGGCCGCGCTGGGCGGAAGGGCATCACGCCAAGTGGTACCGGGGGATTCCCCGGCAGTGAGCCGTTTTCTGAAGCGGGCAGCGCGGGCGCGGGTGCTTGCCGAGCGCTATCCGGGCGCCGCTGAATCCTTACTGTTCGTGGCGAAGATTTCGGAATGGCAGGAAAAGGGCGAGGATCCGGAGGAATTGTGCGCGCTGGTGCGGCGCATCGGACCGGAGCCTCTGCGGCTGGCGTCGCGAGACGTAAATGAAGCGCAGATAGAAGCTTACTTCGCCTCGCCGGACGCAGACAAACCGGAGAGTTTTTTTGCGCGGGTGATTCTGGAAACACGCGGTGTTACTCGCGCCGGCGACGCCGCCAATGAATGCCCCCGCTGCGGACATCCGCCGCAGCTAGGCGTGCTGCGGGCACAGGGTGATGGCGCGGCGCTTTACCTCGGCTGTTCTCTGTGCAGAAATGAATGGGTGTTCCATCGGTCGGTTTGCCCCGGGTGCGGCGAGTCTTCGCAGGAGAAGATCCTGTTCGGTAAGACAGACGATTTTCCCGCGGTGCTGACGCAGACGTGCGACTCCTGCTGGACCTATTTGCACCTGATCGATATGAGCAAGGATCCGCAGGCGGTCCCGGAAGCGGATGAACTGGCGGCGCAGCCGCTCGATGTATGGGCGATTGAGCAAGGCTATGAAAAAATCTTCCCCAACTGGATCGGGTTGTAGCTTCAGGAGAGACCGGCGCTCTTCCACAAATCGTCCACGCGGCGGCGAACCTCCGGCGACATTGTGATCACGTCCGGCCACGGCCGGTCGAATCCTTCGCCCTTCCACTTGCGGGTTGCATCCACCCCCATTTTGGAGCCGTAGTTCGGCAGGCGGCTTGCGTGATCCAGCGAATCCACCGGTCCCAGCACGAACTGGATGTCGCGCTCCGGATCGATATTGTTAAGCGCCTTCCAGGCTACTTCGCTGTAATTGTGAACGTCTACGTCTTCATCCACCACCACGATGCACTTGCTGAACATCGCCTGGCCCAGGCCCCAGATGGCGTGCATCACCTTGCGCGCGTGGCCGGGATAGGACTTCCGGATCGCCACCAGAATCAGGTTGTGGAAGATACCCTCGGGCGGCATGGCGATGTCGCGCACCTCGGGCAATTGGAGCCTCATCAGCGGCAGAAAAATCCGCTCGATGGCCTTGCCCATGTAGAAGTCTTCCATCGGCGGAGGCCCGACGATGGTGGTGGCGTAGATGGCATTTTTCCGATGGGTGAGGCATTCCACATGGAATACGGGATACTCGTCCTCTAACGAATAAAAGCCGGTGTGATCGCCGAAAGGGCCTTCGGTGCGCATCTCTCCGAGCACGACGTGCCCTTCGAGCACGAACTCCGATTGCGCCGGCACGAGAATGTCGTTCGTCTCGCACTTCACCATCTCGACCGGCTTCGAACGGAGAAAGCCGGCGATCATCATTTCATCCAGGTCCGGAGGCAAGGGCAGGATCGCGGAGTACATGGTGGCGGGGTCGCATCCGATCGCCACGCTCACCGGCATCTTCTTCTGCTTCCCTTCCTTGAGCAGACGGCGATAGTGCTCCGCACCCTGCTTGTGCGTCTGCCAATGCATGCCCGTGGTGCGATCATCATAGACCTGTAAGCGGTACATGCCGCAGTTGCGCTTCCCGGTGTCGGGATTCTGCGAAAAAACCATCGGCAGCGTGATGAACGGCCCGCCGTCCTGCGGCCAGCAGTGCAGCACCGGCAATTCCTTGAGGGAGAAATTATCTTTGCGAATGATTTCCTTGCAGGGGCCGCTGGACACGGTTTTGGGGAAGAACGAGCCCATCTCGGCCAACATGGGAAGCATCTTGATCTTTCCGAGGAGACCTTCCGGCATGCGCATCTCAAGATATTCAGAAATGCGTTTGGCTATTTCATCCACAGACGAGACGTTCAGGGCGATCTCCATGCGGCGCATACTGGCATAGGCATTGATGAGCAGCGGGAAGCCGCTTCCCTTGGGCTTTTCGAAAAGAAGCGCCGGACCGCCCCGTTTCACGGAACGGTCGGCAAACTCGGTGATCTCCAGATAGGGGTCCACCTCAATGGAAATGCGCTTCAGCTCACCCTTCGATTCCAGGGCGCGGATAAAATCTCTCAGATCGTTATAAGCCATAGGTAGAGAGTAGTTGCCTCCCTTCTACTATGATGGAACTTCATGGCACAACGGACAGCACTGGTTACGGGCGCCAGCCGGGGCATAGGAAAAGCATGCGCGATGGCGCTGGCGGCGGCGGGCCACAAGGTGGTTTTAGCGGCGCGCGATATGGAAAAACTGGAAGAGACGGCGGAATCCATTCGAGCGCTGGGTGGAGAGGCTTACACGGTTTCCATGGATCTGGCAGCGCTCGATTCCATCCCACCGTCTTTTGCGGAAGCAGTCTCGAAAGCGGGCCCCATCAACATCCTGGTGAACAACGCGGCCATGACCAAAGACGGACTGGCATTGAGGATGAAGCGCGGGGATTTTGAACATGTGTTGCAGGTAAATCTGACGGCGGCGTTTCTTTGCATCCAACAAGTGCTATTGGGCATGTCGCGGGAGCGCTGGGGCCGGATTGTGAATATCACCAGTGTTGTCGCGCAGGCGGGCAACGCCGGCCAGGCGAACTATGTTGCCTCGAAGGCGGGCCTCATCGGCGTTACCAAGTCGATCGCCCAGGAGATGGCCAGCCGCAACCTGACCGTGAACGCAGTGGCCCCCGGATTCATCGACACCGATATGACGCAGGTTCTTCCGGCGGACGTAAAGGAAAGAATCCTGCAGGCGATTCCCCTGAAGCGCATGGGCTCTCCCGAGGATGTGGCGGCGGCAGTGAGGTTTCTGGTGAGCGAGGAAGCGGGATACATCACCGGCCACGTATTGAACGTGAATGGTGGAATGTATATGTAGGAGCATGTACAGCAGGCATCACAGAAAAGCGCGTATCCTGTTCGGCCTGTCCGATGTGTTGCTGACGGCGCTGGCGTTTGAAGCGGCGTATCTGACGCGCGCTTACTTGCCCTATTTCGAACGATTTTTTGAGATTCCGGTGCCGGTGAAAGCGCTGCTGCTCGGGGTCGCGGTCTTCCTGTGGGTGCTGCTGGGGTACTGGCTGGGGGTATATGAGCGGCTTGATTCCGCCCACCTGCGGGTAATTTTGCGCGACGCTTCGCGGCAGTGCGCGTTCGGCATCATCGGGGTGGTGCTGTTCGAATACTCGCTGCGGCTGGACTTGAGCCGGCCATTCCTGGCTTTATTCGCACTTTACAACTGGACGTTTCTGGTGTTGTTCCGTTGGAAAGCGGGTAAAGTCATCGGGCTGATCCGGAAAGAGTTTGCGGCCCCGCACTTCGTGGTGGTCGTGGGCTTGGGCCCGCGGGCTCTGCGTCTGGGCGAGATGCTGGAAGGATCTTCGGATTATGGAATCCGGCTGCTGGGATTTCTTTCCGATGAAGGGACATGCCCGGAGACGGTACAACTCAAGAGGGCATATCGCGTGTATCCGCTCGCCATGCTCACACGCCTGCTTCGGGATCATGTGATCGACGAGATTCTCTTCGCCGTCAGCAGTGACCGGCTAGCGTCGTTGGAAGATGTGTTTCTCCTCTGCGATGAGGAGGGAGTCCGAACTCGCGTAGCCGTGGATTTCTTCCCGCATGTAAACAGCGAAGTGTATCTGGATCGTTATGGCGGAATGCCGCTGCTGACCTTCGCAGCCGCCCCGCACGACGAGGTGCGGCTGGTGGTGAAGCGAATCTTTGACATCGTGGTGGCCGGCGCGTCGTTGGCTCTTTTACTTCCGCTGATGGGGTTGATCGCACTGCTGATCCGTATCACGTCGGCGGGTCCGCCCATTTTCAGGCAGGTGAGATGCGGCTTGAATGGACGCCATTTCGTGTTCTATAAATTTCGTTCCATGGTGAACAATGCCGAAGAGCTCAAAGGCGGCCTGGAGCATCTCAACGAGAAAGAAGTAGTCTTCAAAATTCCCGATGATCCGCGCATGACGGCGTTGGGGAAGTGGCTGCGGAAGTTTTCGATTGATGAGTGGCCGCAGTTATGGAACGTGGTCAAGGGCGATATGTCGCTGGTGGGCCCCAGACCGGCGGTGCCAGATGAAGTGGAGCGCTACCAACGCTGGCAGCGGCGCAGGCTGCGGATGCGCCCGGGCCTGACATGTTTATGGGCGATACAAGGCCGCGATCAACTCGACTTTGAAACGTGGATGAAGATGGACATGCAGTATATCGACAACTGGTCCCTGGCGCTCGATTGGAAGATTCTGGTGCGCACGATTCCGTATGTGTTGATGGGCAGGGGCGCGCACTAGCGGTGAACTCGTCGTCGAAAAGCGGCCGAGCGGCTATTCCGGAATCGTGTGCGAACTCACTGAGGGACCTCTGCCGCGGCTTCCCATTTTTTCAAGACAGTCGGCGGGAGTTGGGACTAAGGGGCCACGCAACAATAAGCAGACATTCGCTATGGGAACTCTGACATAAGTACGATTCTGGCTGGGT
>DATLCW010000325.1:0-35628 GCA_035526195.1 Bryobacteraceae bacterium | reverse complement strand
ACTGACAGCCACCCAGCCAGAATCGTACTTATGTCAGAGTTCCCATTGCGAATGTCTGCTTATTGTTGCGTGGCCCCTAAGCTCTTTCACGCGGTCCGTTTCTTCGCCCAGCCACTCCGGATGCCCGGCCGTTCCGTCGAAGTGAGTCGTGGTCTTGAAGAGCTCGTACTCGCCGCGCATCGCCGCCGCCGCCGTTTTTTTTCGTAGTGCGTCGATTTGCTCGTGCGTGAGCGGTTTGAAATTGGCCGCTGTTTCGAAGGCCTGATCGAGAATCTCCTGGCTGTCGATTCCGGTAATCACGGTGGAGGTGGGCAGGTTTAACGCATACCGCAGACATTCAGGCGCGGTGACGATGTTGCTTTTCAGGATCACGGTTCCGCCCATGCTCTTCATCCCGAGGATTCCAAGCCCCATTTCCAATGCTTCCGGAAGAACGGTGTGCTCGAAACTGCGGAAATGCGCGTCCATGAGATTCAAGGGCATCTGGATTGTGTCGAAGGGGTAGTTGTGTTTCCTCGCGAGTTCGAGCATGTATAGATGAATGCGCGGATCTTTGTGGCCGGTGAATCCCAGGTAACGTGTCTTGCCGGCCTTCTTCGCATCGGTCAGAGCTTCGGCGGCGCCGTCCGGCGCGAAGAACCGGTCTACATCGTCGAAGCGGATCACTTCATGAAATTGGAGCAGGTCGAGATAGTCGGTCTGGAGGCGTTTCAGCGACTCTTCGATCTGTTTAGCGGCGGACTTTTTTGACCTCCCGTCAAATTTCGTCATTACGAATGCCTTCTCACGATATCCGCCTCGAAGTGCCTTACCCATGCGAATTTCGCTTTGGCCCTCGTTATAGTCCCAGCAGTTATCCAGGAAATTCAGACCCCGGTCCAAAGCTTCCTGGATCAGACGAATGGCTTCCTTCGCGTCCAGCTTAGGCTTTCCTATGTGGGAGCCTCCCAAGCCGATGCAGGAGACCTTCTCACCGGTGCGCCCAAGCACACGCCGGGGTATGGTCAATTTCTCATTCATACACGTTCGATGGCTGAGATCGTGGATTGTTTCGGGGCAGCGACGTTACGGCGCAATGACCGGCAGCAGCCGGTACCCGATGTTACACTCGCACGAGGGAGGGCACCATGAGTTCTCGCAATCTGCTTGTCATATTCTTTCTTGCCGCGGCGGCTTGGGGCCAGGAGTTTCGCGCTTCCATCTCGGGCGTGGTGCTCGATTCCAGCGGCGCACCTGTTCCCGGAGCGAAAGTTGTCGCCAGGCATCAGGCATCCAACCTTACTTATGAGGGCACAACCAACGACAGCGGCCGGTATGTGTTGAGTTTTCTCCAACCAGGCGCCTTTGTCGTGACGGCCGAACGCAGCGGTTTTAAGAAATTTTCCAGAGAAGGTGTGCAATTGTTGCTCACCGACCGCGCCGTTCTCGACATTACCTTGGAAGTGGGAACTTTGAGCGAAAGCGTTACGGTAACCGGGTCGGTGTCCGAATTGCAGACGGAAACCGCCGTGCGGATCCACACCATTGAGCGGACGATCATCGAAAAAGCGCCAAACAACGGCCGAAATCCATTCCTGCTGACACATGCTCTGCCCGGTGTGGAAAAGACCGGCTATTGGGGCTCGGCCGAACTTTATGCGTATGGGCAGGTCGGCGGAGTATCCATCAGCGGCGGACGGCCGGGGGAAAACGAGACGGTCATTGATGGGGTTACCGACACCCGTCCAAGCAGAGGGGTGAATTTTATCCCGGCCCTGGATTCGCTGGCCGAGGTTTCCGTACAGACCAATGTTTACGACGCCCAATACGCACGCACCGGCGGCGGAGTGAATGTTTTCGGCACCAAGAGCGGTACAAATACCATCCACGGCGCCATGTATGAGCATCTGAAGCACGAAAATTTTATCGCCAACGGATGGGCGCGCAACAAGGCCGTAGGCGGGTTACTGGCGGCCAATCCGAATGCCGTAGTGCCACCGCGGAAATTCCGTAACAATACCTTTGGCTTCGAAGTGGATGGTCCGATCTACATCCCCAAGCTGGTGGATGGAAGAAACCGGCTGTTTTTTCTCATCTCCTGGGAAGGACTGCGCGAGCGTAATCCTTCTACACAAGTCCGTACGCTGCCTTCGCCGGAACAGCTCACCGGCGATTTCTCGCGTCTGCGGGGCGCGAACAATCAGGTTGTGACGATCTTCGATCCGCTGACCACCGACCCGGTCACAGGGTTACGGCAGCCTTTTCCCGGGAACCGCATTCCCAGCAATCGAATTAACCCGATTGCCGCCAAGGTGGCCAGCTTTTATCCGCAAGCCAATGCACCCGGTGAGACCGGTGCCTTGCTTAACAACTACATCAACGTATCGCCTTCAAAAAATGGCTACAACCAGTGGATCGGCAAGCTGGACTACCGGATTAACTCGAAAAATTCGGTGTTCTTCCGCCGCGGCGAGACCCCGTGGGAGAATTTTTCCCGCGTGGTGTGGGGGACGAATGAAGCCGAGCCCTCGCCGGAGGCTCCTTCCACCCGTCGCGCGATCAGCTATGCGGCGGATTGGACCAGCACCATAACGCCGTCCCTGGTCTTCAATCTTCGTGGTGGTCTGGCCCGCACGGAAAATTACGGCGGAAATATCTACGGCGTCGGCTACGATCCCCGTAAACTGGGCTTCCCGGATTCCCTGGTCGCGCAGTTTGATGCCCTGCAGTATCCAAGATTCAACCTGGGTACGTATTCCGAGTTAGGCACTTCTCCTGCTTCCAGCGATATCAGCGATTCGTGGAGCCTGCAGCCCAACGTCAATTGGATCCGCGGTTCCCACGTGATAAAGATCGGCACCGAGCTGCGGCTTTACAACCAGAACAACATCGGGCCGGGCAATGCGAGCGGCAGCTACACCTTCAGCCGTACCTGGACGCAGCAGGATGCGCAGCGCGCCGATGCCGCTTCCGGCAATGAGTTCGCGAGTTTTCTGTTAGGCTATCCGGCTAGTGGTTTCGTCGACAAGAACATTAATCCGGCAGTGAGTTGGAAATACTACGGCGTCTACTTCCAGGACGATTGGAAGCTGACGCGCCGGCTGAGCCTCAATATCGGCTTGCGCTACGATTACGAAGCGCCGGCGGCGGAACGGTTCAACCGCATGATTCGCGGATTCGCCTTCGACCAGGCGAGCCCCATCGCCAGCAGAGTGCAGGGCTTAGATTTGACAGGCGGGCTGGTTTACGCGGGGACCGGGGGCGAGGAACGGCAGGCGTTTCAAAGGGACCTGAACAACTTTCAGCCCCGGTTTGGCGCCGCTTACAAAGTCAGCGACAAGCTGGTACTTCGCGGCGGTTACGGTCTTGTTTACCTCGGCCAGCATGCCGTCGGCCCGAGCACTGGCTACAGCCGCCAGACCGGGATCATTGCAACCGCGGATGGCGGGTTGACTCCCCGCGTGTCGTTGACCAATCCATTTCCGGACGGTTTGCTGAAGCCTGTCGGCAACAGCCTTGGACTCTCCACCAATCTCGGCCTGGCGGCGAGTTTCCAATATCTGAACCGGCCACTGCCCTACTCCCACCAATATTCATTTGGCTTCCAGTACGAACTCCCCTGGAATATCGTGGCGGATGCCTCTTATGTCGGCAATCAGACGCGCCGGCTTCCTATCGGCGCGGAGTTTAATTTCCTCCCGATCAGCGAGTTGAACAAGCCGGCGGCGTACTACACGGAGCGCGTACCCAACCCCATGGCAGGCCTGCTGCCGGACAATGGCGCAAAGAACGGCGCTACCATTCCGCGCCAGGACCTGCTGGTTCCCTTCCCGCAATACACCAGCGTGAGCGCTTCCAATGTGCCCATCGGCAGGCAGCGCTACGACGCCATGCAATCCAGCCTCACCAAGCGCTTCAGCATGGGGCTCACCTTCCGGGTGAACTACACGATTGCCAAAACGCTGGAACAAGTCAATTTCCTCAACAGCCAGGATTTCAATCCTTCCAATATTGACGCTTCGAAGCTGGAGAAGCGGCTGGTGGATTACGATGCCCCGCAGCATTTCGCCGTCTTAGGTTCCCTGGATCTGCCGTATGGCAAGGGGCGGAAATGGGGCTCGAGCCTCCATCCAGTTGCCAATTTCTTCTTCGGCGGCTGGAATATTGCGGCCAACTACAACAAGCGCAGCGGCCTTCCGCTGGCATTCCCTAACGCGGCGCCCCTCACGAGCCGGAGCGCGAAGTTGAGCGGCTCCGAACGCGATGAGTTGGCCAGGCGATATGGAAAGGAACGCTGGGATATCTCCTACGTGCCCTTCTTTGATCCGGCGCTGTTTCCCAAGCAGGCGGGACCGGCTCCGTTCACGCTACGGGACTTTCCCACGCGCTTCCCCGATGTCCGTTCCTTTGGCATGAATAATCTCGATCTGACCTTCGCCAAGGAGTGGGCGGTTCGGGAACGCGTCCGGTTCATCTTCCGCGCAGAGACCATGAATGCTTTTAACACCACATACTTTAAAGCTCTGAGCGGCACGAACGTGACCGCCAGTAATTTTGGTTTTCTGAATCAGGATCCGACGCTGGATCCACGCATGACGGTCCTCGTGCTGCGGTTGACGTTCTAGGGCGCCGGGACACGGTATCCTGGAGACTGGAGTGTATCCAGTTGCTCTTCCGCATCGCCGTGATGTCGATCCTCGCCGTGGCCGGAATGGGCGCCGGTTGGAAGGACAGCGCTTTTCCGAATTGGAGCGAGGACGTCCTGCTTCAATTAGTTACGGATTCGCCGTGGGCAAAGCCGAAGACGGTCGGATTCAACTGGACCAAGCGTGCCGAGCAGCCTCTCACCTACAAAGATGTACCAGGGGCCGACCATAACCCGGCTGCGCCTACCGGCAGCCCGGTAGGGGGTATTGGCGGGCGCAAACCGAAGCTTGTTGACCGCGCCGATATCATTATTCGGTGGGCGAGCGCTCTACCGATCCGGCAGGCGAAGGCGCTCTACAGGCAGTCTGACGCCGGCAAGGTGGCCGCCGCAGTGGGCGGATCGCAACCGGATTATGTGCTGGAAATCTTTGGAGTGCCCGCGGTGGTCGCCCACAGAGGCACCGGCAGCGTGGAATCGGTCGCTATGCAATCGGTTTATTTGCGTACGGCATCGGGGCATATCTTGAAACCAGGCCGGGTGGAGGCAACCCTGCAAGGGCTGACGCTGAACATCCTCGTTTATTTTCCGAGGAAGATTCCGATTACACTGGCGGACCGCGAGGTGGAATGCGCGGGAGACCTGCAGCTATTTGAGTTCAAAGAGAAATTCAAACTAAGGTCGATGGTCTATCGGGAGCAGTTGGAACTATAGCATCCTGGCGAACCGGGTTGAATTCCCGCTCGCCCGCATTAGAAAGCAAGACCCATAGCCCATATACCCCGAGGATGGTCCCGAACGGTACGTGAAGCAACAACAGCGCGGACAGAACGATCGTCAGCGTTCTTGCCCACGAACGCCGTTGCAGCAGACCCATCCCCGCGATCAAGCCAGGCAGGGAGAGAATCACGGTAATCAGCAGGATAAACAATCCGATCCCACCCAGAATGGGAATCGCCATCCACGCGTCGCCGCTTCGATCCGTTGTCTGTACAATCCCGGCTATGCCCCCGAACAGAGCAAACATAGCCAGCCCGAACAGTAGGCCGCAGAGGCCGAATACAATGTGCAGAATACCCAAGAGCTTCACGTGAGTGGACATGGGGGACTCCTCACAAACAGTATACGGAGGCGCCTCAAAGAATGTTTCCCAATTCAACATCCACCAGTTTTTGCCGAAAAGAGCATCAGAGACCTACATTTGGAGCGCACCCAAGTTGGCGGACAGAAGCTCTATCCTTAATCCGGTAGCGACCCGGATCGCCCCGTTGGTGCCTCGAGGAGACGCGCTGGATGAAGAAATTCGCGATGGACTGACGGGCTCGTTAGCGGAGCAGACGTCCATCGCCTTGCAGTTGGCGCGGGTTGTGGAGAAATGGCACCGCAAAGGGGGGCCGCACTGTGCGCTCCGCTGTTCCTCTATCTATCGCGACGCGGAAGGCGGTATTATTCTGACCGGACCGGTTCAAGAGAGTTCCAAGGAAGCTGATATTACTGCATTCGGAGGGGTTCTTTATGAGATCTTCTCCGGACAAACGGGTACGGGGAGCCAATTCCCGCCGGAAATGGAGGCGCTGCACCGGGCGGGGATCAACCCCAAACTGGTTGAACTCGTCCGGCGGTGCAATCAGCCTTCCAAATTACCCCGTAACATGGCCGAGATCGTGCGGGAACTGGAGAACATTCTCCGCGCCATGTTAGGGGCAACCCAAAGGCGAATCCCACGGCGGCTCGTGGCTGCCGCGTTTTTGGTGCTGATCGCGCTGGCTGCTCTGGCAGCGTGGTTCTTCACCGGGACGCTCCATTTCGCATTGACCCCCCATATATTCCGGATACTTTTACCGTGCGTGCTGCCCGTATAGCGTTTCTCCGAAGGTGGCCCCTTGTGCCTGGCGGATATCGCCCGTTACCGCCTCCCGGACAGCAGACACGTCTCGTTCACGAAGCGCCCGCACGATAGGAAGGTGAAGCATCGGAAAGCTGCGCTGCGGCGCCCCGCCGTACTGCAGTTTTATGCGCATCAGCCGCTGAGTACGCTCCGGGATATTGGTGGGAATACGCGTCAGTTCGCGATTTCGCGTCATGCCGGCCAGAGTGAGGTGAAACCGGAGGTTGGCTTCGATCGGGTCGCCGGGCTTGCCCCCGTCCGCCGCATCGCATGGATCTTCCGCGAGGTTCTCCAGCCGTCCGATCTCCTCGTCAGAGGCGCGCTGCACGGCCACTTCCGCAATCATACCCTCGAGTAGCAGGCGTGTTTCGAATAGTTCCCGCACGGCGTGGAAGCTCATTTGGGGAACAAGATAGCCGCGACGCGGGGCACCACTTCCAGCGTCTCCTCGTGGAGGAGCCGGTTGCAGGCTTCGCGGTACGGCGTGCGTCCGATCTGATAGCGGCGCATCATTTCGGCCTGGTCGAGAAACAGTCCTTCCGCAATGTCGCCTTTGAGAATAGCGGACTTGAGCGCCCGGTAGGCCCGTTCGGATTGAGTCGCGTTAACGCTTCCCGCTTCCCGGCGCTTTTGCATAGGATACCCTTGACGACCGTAATATATTCCTGAGATCTTATAGCTGTGAAAATTACTAATGTGGAAGCCATTTACCTCCGCGCCCCGCAGGTGAAAGAACAGTGCGACAGCGGCCAGGACGCTTTGGTGGTCAAAGTGTCTACCGACGCCGGCATTACGGGTATCGGTGAAGTTGACTCTGCTCCACTGGCCGTCAAAGGCGCCATTGAAGGGCCGTTCTCTCACACGACGGCGTGCGGGCTCCGGGATATTGTCATTGGCGAAGATCCTCTCGAAACCGAATACTTGTGGCACAAGATGTACCGCCACAACATTTATGGAGGACGGCGGGGCGTCGGGTTGCATGCGATCAGCGGCATCGACATTGCCCTGTGGGACATCAAGGGAAAAGTACTTGGCCTACCCATATGGAAACTTCTCGGCGGCGGTTTCCACAAACAGATCCGGCCTTATGCCAGTTCGCTTTTCGGCGCCACGCCGGAGGAGACCGGAGAGCGCGCGCGTCGTTTTAGGGATCGTGGATTCAGCGCGGTTAAGTTCGGCTGGGACCCCATGGGAAAGGACGAGAAGACCGATATCGCGCTGGTGCGTGAGGCGCGCAAGGGTCTTGGCCCCGACGGCACGCTGCTGATCGACGCGGGACTGGTTTGGGACGCCAAAACCGCCATCCAGCGGGCGCGCGCATTTTCCGAGTATGACATCTTCTGGCTGGAGGAGCCGCTGATGCCCGACAATTACGAAGGCTACCGGCGGCTGTCGGAAGCCACCGAAGTACGCATCGCGGCGGGCGAAGAGGAGAGCGAACGCAAGAGTTTTCTCCAGTTGATGGACGAGGGGAAAATTGACATTGTTCAGATAGATCTGACCCGTTGCGGCGGCTTTACCGAAGCGATGAAGATCGCCAGCCTGGCCTATGATCGCGGCCTTCCGGTGGTCAATCACGGCTTCACCACTTACATTAATGTCGCGGCTGCGCTACACTTCCTCAACTCCATCCCCAATTCGTTTATTCTGGAGTTCGTCGTAGAGGAGGAGACGACGCTGCGCAATCACATCACGCGCCAGCAGATCGTGGCGCGCGACGGGATGTTGGACATGCCGTCGGAACCGGGCCTCGGAATCGAATTGAACGGAGAAGGGATCGACAAATACCGATTTTCATAATGCCATGCGGCCGCTGGTGATAAGATCTGTTTATCCATATCCTCGGCCACTCCCATGGAACTTTATGCCCTCAGGGTCTTTCTCACCGTTGCCAATGAGAAGAGTTTTTCGCGAGCCGGAGAAAAGCTGGCCCGGACCCAACCGGCCGTTTCGCTGGCAATTCAACGGCTGGAATCACAATTAGGCGAAAAGCTGATCGACCGTTCCGGTAAAGAGTTACTGCTCACCGACGCGGGGAAGATCGTGCTTGAATATGCCCGGAGGTTTGAAAACCTCGGAAGGGAGATGGAGACGGCGATCGAGGAGCTGCGCGACAATTCGGCGGGACGGCTGATTGTAGGCGCGAACGAATCGACATCCCTTTATCTGCTGCAGCATATTGAGCGTTACCGGCGGCTGTATCCGAAAGTGAAAGTCCAGGTACGGCGGACCTTGTCCAGCCGGATTCCGGCTCAGCTCATCGACGGCGATCTGGAGTTAGGCGTCATCAGTTACGACCCAAGCGATCAGGATCTGTTGACGCGGGTGATTTACACGGATCATCTGGCTTTTGTGGTATCTCCGCAGCACCGGTTTGCGAAGCGCGAAACCGTATCCATTGCCGAGTTGGGGATGGAAACTTTTGTCGCCCACAACGTGGTTTCGCCTTATCGCGAAGTAGTGTTGCGGGAATTTCTGCGTCACAAGGTCCCGTTGAATATGGATGTGGAAATGCCGACGGTGGAAACGATCCGGCTGATGGTACAGCGCAATGAAGGCGTAGCATTTCTACCAAAGATGTGCGTCGAGCCCGATATCGAGGCGGGGCTGTTGGCGGAAGTACGCGTCGATGAGCTGCAGGTGGAACGCAAGATCCGGCTGGTGTATCCGGCGAAGCGCGCGCTGAGCCACGCGGCACGGGCGTTTTTGGAGGTTATCGGCGGCTAGTTTGGCAGGTCCGCCCGGGGTGCGTTAGAATGCAATCCAAGATATCCATGCGACTTTCAGCTTACATCCCGATTGTTCTTGCGGCCGTGACGCTCACGCTCGGATCCTGCTCCCGGACGGAACCTAAACCGGCGGCGGAAGCGAAGCCCCCCGCGGAGACGAAAGCTCCCGAGCCTCCGCCTGAAGTAAAGCCGCCCGCCGCCGAACCTCCGAAGCCCGCGGCCGAAGTTAAGAAAGCGGAACCCAAAGCGGCAGCAAAGGCTCCCGTATCAAAGACGCCTCCCGAGACCTACAAAGTTAAAATGGACACCAGCAAGGGCGTGGTGATCATCGAGGTAAAGCGGGAAGACGCACCACTTGGCGCCGATCGCTTCTATGAGCTTGTGAGGGATGGGTTTTTTGATGGAGCGCGATTTTTCCGCGTCGTGCCTAATTTTGTGGTGCAGTTTGGCTTAGCCGCCGATCCCGCGAAGACGAAGAAATGGGATACCCGGATTAAAGACGATCCGGTGTTGAAAACGAACAAAACCGGAGCCGTCGTTTTTGCCACGGCGGGCCCCGGCACACGGACCACCCAAATATTCATCAATCTGCGCAGCAATCCAGGGCTGGATTCACAAGGCTTCGCCCCGTTCGGACAAGTGATCGAGGGAATGGACGTAGTTAGCAGGCTTACTGCCGAGTACGGCGAGCGTCCCGACCAAGGTCAGATAACCGCGCACGGGAATGCTTACCTCACATCCCAATTCCCGAATCTGGACTACATCAAGAAGGCGACGATCCAATAGACGGGTGTGCGGTGGGGTCGTGTGGCAGTTTACATTCCATCCCCGCATCTTTCCGCCTTGCCCTTCGGCTGAGTGTTAGCCTGAAATTAAACTGAAGGAATTCCGTAATGACTAACCCCCCGACATACCATGATGTAGATCTCATCCTGCGCCTTTATGAGCTGCGGCGGGATGACAAGATGCGGGAAGCAAGGCAGTGGTTCGCCAGCACGTTCCGTCCCATCGCGACCATTGAGGAGTTTAACAAAGCGTGCCCGCCGGGTTCGGGCCAGAACGCCAGCTTTCGCATGGTAACCAGCTATTGGGAGATGGTAGCCAGTTTCATCGCCCAGGGCGTGCTGAACGAGGAACTGTTCTTTCAGAGCGGCGGAGAATTGCTGCTCACCTGGGAAAAGATCAAGGACATCGTACCGGCGCTACGCGGGGTTCGCAAGAACAATCGTTTGTATCTGAATCTGGAGACAGTCGCCACGCGCATGGCCTCTTATATGAACCGGGAATCGCCGGAGGCGTACGACACGTTCTCCGAAATGATCCGGCAGATGGGGCGCTGAACGTCCCGGAACGATGCGCCGGGAAGCGGACCACTTTGAAGGGCAGGAGCTTGCTCTGGTATACATCGCCAAGAAGCTGAAGGAAGCCTTGGCCCTGGAAGAGCTGCTCACGCGCGCCGAATTTGAGTATCTGGTGGAGCCCGACCGCTACCGGGGCGGGGTTATTTTTCAATCGGAGCGGATCGGCGCTTTCTTCTATGTGGCGCCGGACGAGGAGTCACGAGTGCGTGAGTTCCTGACGGCCAACGGGTATCATCCATGGCATCCGTAGCGGCCCGGCCAATTGACCCCATGGCTTGGGCCGCGATAATGTAACAGCAGCTTCTGGAGGTTATTTCATGAATCGAACGGTCCGGCTTTGCGGCCTGGTTGCCGCGGCTGCGGCATTGATGTGCGCGCAGGATTATCGCGGCACGATCACCGGTATTATCACGGATGCGTCCAATGCTTCCGTTCCGAGCGCGCGCGTGCAGATCACGAACATCGAGACGTCCTCGACGGTCCATACCGACAGCGGACCGAGCGGAGCTTATACGTTCAGCCTGCTCGAGCCGGGGAAATACCGCCTGCGTGCGGAAGCGGCGGGGTTCAAGCCGCTGACGGTTGCGGCTATCGAAGTGCATACGGCGGAGAAGATCGGCTTGAACCTGCGCATGGAGTTAGGCGATGTGACGCAATCGGTAATGGTGACAGCCGAGACGCCCATGCTGAATACGCAATCCGCCGACGCCGGCACCGTGATCGATAATTCGCGCATTGATGAGCTTCCGATGCTGGGGCGTTCGCCGTTCATTCTGGCGCGAATCTCACCGGGAGTGCTGGTAGCAGGCCAGATCAACGACACCAAGCCGTATGATGTGGCCGGACAGAGTTTCGTATCGATCGGCGGCGGGCGCCGCTACAACACCGAGTTCCAGATTAATGGCGTGCCGAACGTGTTGCCAGTCGGCTATTTCAGCGGCCGGGTCGCATATACGCCGCCCGCCGACGGCACCCAGGAATTTCGCGTGATCACCAACCCGTTTGATGCGCAGTATGGCAGCTCGGGCAATGGCATCATCAGCGTCACCACCAAATCAGGCGTGAACCGGTTCCACGGATCCGCTTACGAGTTCTTTCAGAATGACAAACTGATCGCCACCAACTTCTTTGTAAATTCGGTTGGCGGCAGGAAGCCTCCGCGCCGCTACAATCAGTTCGGCGGCAGTTTCGGAGGGCCGGTGTTGATTCCGAAACTGGTCAACGGCAAGGACAAGCTGTTCTTCTTCTTCGCCTATGAAGGCATTCGCAGCTCCGCTCCCAATGCGGCGTTCGCGACGGTTCCGACGGAAAAGATGCGCAACGGCGACTTTTCGGAATTGCTCAGCCGCGCGGCTCCAGTAGCCATCTACAACCCGTTTGCTTTGAACAACGGACAGCGGGCGGCATTTCCGAATAATCAGATTCCGGCGAACCTGATCAGCCCCGTCGCCAAGGCTGTGTTGAACCACGTGCCCCTGCCCAACGTGGCGAACGCCGGGCTGGAGAACAATTACTTCTCCTCCACCGGCACCTACGATATCTTCAACAACTATCTGGGCCGCCTCGATTATGCTCTGACCGACAGGCACCGGATGTTCTTCAACATTGGGCAATACTCCACCAACAACCGCATTGCCGACCTGTTCCATACGTTAGCTACGGGCGGTACGACCCAAGGTCCGAAGCAGTTGATGAACTTCAATGACACGTATACCTGGTCGCCCACCCTGCTGATGGATATCCGCCTCGGCTACACAGGATATGCGGGCGACACCGTCCCGAAAAGTACCGGCATGGATATCACGCAGCTCGGATTCCCGGCCTCTTTCGCGAACCAGACGGCGGAAGGGGCTTTTCCGAGATTCGAGTTCGTGAATTATACGGGCTATGGTGTGGGAGGCAACGCCACGACGCACTCGCTGGAGCACGCGCACACCTATTTCCTGGCTGCGTCCTTCACCAAGATCAAGGGTTCGCACAATCTGCGTTTCGGCTTCGAGGCGCGCGAGAAGCAGGATAATTCGCGCGGGTATGGCAACTCGAGCGGCTCATACCTGTTCAACGGCCAGTACACGACCCAGACGCTCACGGGTGGGCCGGGCTTCGGAAACGATCAGGCGTCGTTCCTGTTGGGATTGTCGAGCCCGAATACCACCGCCGGGGCGAACACCGGCACCGTGGATCTCACCACACCGGCCGGTTTGCGCGGACGCTATTACGCCTGGTTTTTTCAGGACGATTGGAAGATCACGCCGCACATTACTTTGAATCTCGGGGCCCGCTATGATCTCGAGAGCCCCACCTATGAGATGCACAATCGGATTGTCGCGGGCTGGCTTTGGGGACAATCCAATCCAATCGAAGCGGCAGCGCAGGCCAATTACGCCAACAACCCGGATCCGGCGCTGCCTGTTTCGCAGTTCAAGGTGCCGGGCGGCAATTTGTTTGCCGGTACCAACGGGTTGCCGGAGGGAGTTTGGGACTGGAACAAGAAGAATCTCGCGCCGCGGATCGGGCTGGCATGGAATCCGGCGATGCTCGGCCGCAAGTTCGTCTTTCGCGCCGGCTGGGGGTTGACCTATTACACGCTCTCGCCATCGGGAACCGGTGTGTGGCAGTATGGCTTTTCGCAGAGCACCCAGTTTGTACCAACGGTCGACAACGGGGCTACCTTTATTTCCACGCTATCCAACCCCTACCCGAACGGCGTCACGCAGCCCGTGGGCAACCGCCTCGGTCCGCTGACAAACCTAGGGCTGGGCAATGACGCCATCACCCGCAAGCAGGTGCAGCCGTATAACAATCACTACCTCGCCTCGATTCAGGTGCAAGTAACGAAAAACGACATGGTGGAAGCCAATTACAACGGTTCGGTGGTGGTGCATACTCCCGGCACCAACTATCCGATTAACTTTATTCCCGCGCAGTTCATGGGCACGTCCTACACGCGGGACACCGCGGCGATCAACTACTTAAGCGCCCCCGTGACGAATCCTTTCTTCGGCATCATCCCGGCCAACACCCCGTTGGGACAGCGCACTATCACCCGGGCGCAGCTGCTGATGCCGTATCCCCAATTCGGTACCGTTCTTCGCCGCGGCGACAATTCCGGCAGCATCACCAACCAGCAGGTTTACTTTTCCTGGCAGCGCCGGCCCACCCGTGGCTTCACGATCCTGGCGAATTACCTCATCTCCAAACAGATGTGGGCGCGCGACAGAAAGAATCCGCAGGACACGCATTTCGAACGGAGAAACGGAAGTGAAGACCGTCCGCAGCAGCTTACCATCGCGGCAACCTATGATCTTCCGTTTGGCCGCGGCAAGGGCCTGGCTTCCGGAGCCGGTCCGGTGCTGGACCGTCTGATTGGGGGCTGGCAGGTGAGTGGAATTTACACGGCCCAGAAGGGACCGGTGCTCAGTTGGGGCGCGGTGGTGTTTACCGGCAACAGTTGGGACGATATCGTGAATGTGCCCGGCGGGCAGACGATCCAGCAATGGATCAACACCTCCGTCTTCAATACCAGGGCCGCGGATCAGCCCAACACCGCGTACCAGTTCAAATACTTCCCGCTGGGGGTTCCTTCCGCGCGCGCTCCCGGGGTCAATAATCTTGATTTCTCTCTGAATAAGCGGGTGCGCATCAGAGAGGGCTTTGTGCTGCAGATCCGGGCGGATGCTTTCGATGCGCTTAACCATCCCAACTGGGGTGCGCCGAATGTGACTCCCACGAGCGCGGCGTTCGGAAGAATCACATCGCAGGCAAATTTGCCGCGCACGATTCAACTTGGGCTGAGGCTCGCGTTCTGATGCTACGACATTGGGCGTTTTGCGGGCTCCTCCTTGGCGCGGGCGTGCTCAACGCTCGGGTCATCACCACCGGCACGATTATGGAGCGTGACGGCCTGGCGCGGAGGGGTTCGTTGCTCGAACAGGGCATCCCCATTCCGCCCATGTCCCCACAGGAAGCTGCCACGCTCGTGTTACGACGGGCGGACGGCTTGCCTCTCCGGGCGCATATCGAGCCCGAATCGAAGGACCCCGAGGGAAACGTGACCTGGGTTCGCGTGTCCGCTCTGGTCAGTATGCCCGCGAGTGGCCGGATCCCGGTTCGCTTGGAAACCGCCGATGGCGATCAGGCGGCCCCGCTGAACGTTCAACGCTCGGTGGGTCGCATTTCCGTGGAAACTCCGGCCTATAAGCTCACTTTGAGCGATCCCGGCGGTATCGAACTCAGCGCCGGCGGCAAACCTCTGCTGGCAGGCAACTGGTCAGTGGATCTGATTGCCGATACCCGCGGAATTCTCTGGGGAACCTATCTTCGAGAGTTCACGCCAGATGGCGTTACCGTGGAGGAGCAGGGCCCGTGGCACGCCACGCTGCTGTTGCGCGGCTATATGGGCAAGAACTTCCGCAAGGATTCGAAAAGGCAGGAGCCCGGCCGCCGGTTCGATTGTGAGCTCCGGCTGTTCGTGTCGGCATTAACGCCGGAAATACGCTATTCCTGGAGACTCACGAATCTCAGTGGAACCAAGACCTGGCTCGAGCGGTACGCGCTGCAGCTTCCGCTCGCGGTAAAGGGAACGGCGGCCGGTGCGTCTTCCAGCCGGATGCTCATCGCGATGCCGCAGACGCTAGCGGTAACGGCGAACTTCATCCGCGATCTGGGCAAAGGCGCGGGCATGCGGCTTAGCGGGGAGGGCAGGAAACTGCTTATCGGCGGGCTCGATATGCCGCCGGACGGCGGGTTCTATGCCGGCGCTGTGCCCGATGTCCATCGGCTCTTTTATGACGGCATGTCGCGGTCGTTTGGGGGCGCGCTGATTCCGTCGGGCTCGATGCAAGCGGCGGCCGAAGCGATGGCGCCTCTCGACATTGTGTTGCCCGCACAGTATTACTCCGATGTGAAGGCACTTCCGGAACAGGGCGATCCGGTGACTTTTGGCGAGTTTGCGCCGGCGATACAGAAATCGGCGGAGTGGCTCTTGGCTCATCAGTGGCGCGGCACGCTGTTTTGGGGAGAGTGGTACCGCGAGTGGGACCTCAGCAGGAACATGGGCACGCAGGAGGCGAGCAACGGACACAGCCCGCTCGCGCCGCTCTATCACTACTGGCGTACCGGGGACGCCAGGTTTCTCCGCTGCGCCGAGCGCTCTGCCCAATATGTCTGGGACGTTCAGATCTCCAAGTCCGAACGCGACCAGGGCCGCATGTTCCACACCCGCCGCCATCTGTTCGACGAACTGGATTGGATTCATCCGCGATACCAGCGCGCCACCGGCACGCTGATCAGCAGCCATGCGATGCTGAACCCGGTGATGCGCCGCGAAGTGATCCAGACCGTCCGCAGCTTTCATGAGCATATGTTCGACGATCAGGGCATTCCTCACGACTGGGACAAGGCGGGACGTAAGCGCAGCACCCGGTTGGCGGGCGTCGATACGTCCAATTTCATGGAGGCCCTGAGCTATTGCTATCTGGAAACCGGCGACCGGCAGTTCCTGGACTGGGCCTTGTCAATGAGTAAATGGACAGCGGCGCGGTTCCTGGAACGCGGACGCATGAAAGGGGACGACTGGAATTGGAACTTGACCAATTACGCTCTGCGCGGATTGGTGGCTTTGTATGAGACGAGCGGAGATGAGACGGTCAAAGACCTGGCCATTCGCATGAGTCACGCCACGCTCGAAAACATGAGTCCGAATACGGCGGATATCCAGAAAGGGATGGGCGGCGGCGACCGGCATTTCGTGTTCTATCACGCCTGGATTTCCACCCGCGTCGCCAAGGTGGCTCCGGACGGCCCGGAGATGACTCGCAAGCTGCTGCAGGCGGTGCGGCGTGAAGTCGCGGCGCAGACGGCGGATGGTTTGTTCCCCCTCGATCACGGCATGGAAGCGGGAAAGGAAACGCGTTGGGGGAGTTACTACGCTCCGAAGTCGTTTGTGGCGTTCGTGCCGGTGTTGACCGCGCACCTGGCGGCTCAACAGACTCCGTCGGCGCGGCGGAAGTGACTCTCGGCTTGATTAGTTGTTGCGAAAATTAGCTGCCGGGGCCTGCCACGGACCGTAATACACCCTGATCTTCGGCTTGGCCGCTTGAAGGATCGCAATCCCTTTGTCCGTAACCGCGGTGCCCTTCAGATCCACCTCGCGCAATGCGGGGAAGGAGGCCAGCACCTGCATCGCATCGTCATTCAGACGGTCGCATCCCTGCAGTTTCAACTTTTCCAGCTTCGGCAGCGACTTCATTTTCTCCAGCCAGCGGTCGGTGACGCTAACGGCACTCACTGTGGCGAATCTTGTTCCCTCCACGCCCACCCCGAGGGAGGTGCATCCGAAGCGCAGTTCCCGCAGCTCTTTCAGAGAGAGCACCGCTTCCAGGCCAACCTCGGATATGCTGACGGTCCAAACGTTGGAGTCCGTCCCTTGTCTTCCACTGAGGTCGAGATAGGTGAGTCCGGGAATCTGACGGAGCGCCTGCAACCCGGCGTCGCCGATCTCGTTTCCGCCGATGGTCAACGCTTTGAGGTTGGGAAGCGAAGTCAGACGCTCAATGCCGACATCGGTGATCACTGCCGAGCCGGCGTTGACGGACTCAAGCGACGCAATGCCTGAGATGTGCTCGAGCGTAGTGTCGCTGGCCTTGGTTCCATGGACGCTGAGCCGCTTCAACTTCTTCCACCCTTTGATTGCCGCCAGCCCCTCGTCGGTCACATATTCCGCGAAATGAAGATCCAGATCAACGATGCCGGGAAGATTCTTAAGCTCCTGCATTCCCTGATCGGTAATCCGTGTCAGGGACAAGTCGAGATGTGTCAGAAAAGGAAAACGCACCAGCTTGCGGAGATCCGTGTCTGTGATCCAGGTGGCGCGCAAGTCAACGCCGGTGATTCTGCGGGCTGCATCGCGGATCACAGCCCCGCCGGCGTCTTCGATCCACCGTGCCTCGGCGGGAGTATTACTTTCGGCCGCGGCGCAGCAGAGCGCACAGCACATCAAAATGGAACTCGCCTGAAGTTTCATCTCACCGGCTCCTCCGACTCGGGAGCGCCGAATCGCGATCAAAAACAATCACGCAGTCCGGGATGGCGCTTTTCAATTCCTGCATGCCTTTTTCCGTCACCAGGGTGTGATAGAGGTTTAGTGCTTTCAGTCCCGGCATCGCTTTCAACCGCACCGCCCCCTGATCGGTTACGGCGGTGGAATCCAGGCTGAGCTCTTGTAGGTTCGGCAGCGCCAGCAACGCGGCCAGCCCCTTGTCATCCACCGCCGTGTAGTCGAGCTTGACTACGCGGAGATTCTTCAATCCGGCCAGCGCTTCCGCGCCGGCATTGCCGGTGCGGGTACGGAACATTTCGATCCGTTCGAGTTTCGGCAGGGATTGCAAGGACATCAGACCCTTGTCGCTGAAGCGGGCGTGGTTCAGGTAAAGGTCACGCAAGTCCGTGAAACCGGCGATCTGCTCCAGGGTCCCGTCCCCGATATCGGTTGCGGTCAGATCCAAAGTTTGAAGCCGGGTAAGCGATTTCAACTGTTGGAAGCCGTTGTCCGTGATGTCGGTGTGACTCAGCCTCAAATGCTCGAGTGCGGTCATCCTGCCCAGATGAGTCAAAACTCCATTATCGATACGGGTACCGCCGATATCCAATTCCCGCAGACCGGACAGACCGGTGAGCGTAGCAAACCCCCGCCCCTCCACCAGGGTTCCGGCGAGCTTCAGACTGCGGAGGCGGCGCAAGCTCGCGAGCTTCGCAATGCCGGCGTCCGAGACGGTGGTGTTGCTCAGATCGAGTTCCTGGAGGCTGGTTAAATTCTGAAGTGCGGACAAGCCCAGGTCGCCGATTTGCGTGACCTGTAAATGAAGCTTCTCGAGGCCCGTCAAGCCCGATAAGTGGGATAACTGCGCATCGCTCACGGCGGTCGAAGACAGATCCACGGATCGTAACTTCGCTGCCTCGAAATGGGCTTTGCCGCCCATCGCTGTCACCCAGGCTGCAACGGCTTCGTCGGTGTCTCCCGCCGGCCGGGCCGCTCCGGCCCTTCCGGTCCTAATCGACGGCGCGCCCACGAACTGCACTTCCGATGCGGGCAGGGCCGCACGGAGACCGTCGACGCCGTTGGAGGTCACGCGGCTGTAGCGAAGATCGATATCCATAAGCTCTTTCAACGTCTGCAAACGGGCCAGGCCGGTGTTGGTGATACGGGTGCGGTAGAGGTTCACCACTTGCAGCCGCTTCATCCCGGCCAGCACTTCCATACTGTCGTCGGTGGCGCGGGCGCCGAGAAGATTCAGCTTGCGCATCCACGTCATCTTACGCAGGAATTCAATGCCTCTGTCCGAAACCCTGGTCCCGGAAAGATCGAGTTCTTCCAACTGCGAAAGCGCGCTCAAATGCTTGAGCCCTTCGTCAGTGACCATGGTGTCGTGCAAAATCAGCCGCCGCAATTCCTTCATCCCCGCCAGGCCCTCCATGGCGGTATCGCTGAACGAACTGTAGCTCACGTCCAGACTGCGTAATTTGCCGAGAGGCGCCAGGTTGATATTCGTGAGGCGGCACTGGGCGCAACGCAGATCCTTCAGTTCCGTGAGCCCCAGCAGATGTTTGAGACCCGTGTCTCGAATATTGATCTGGGCGCTAAAGTGCCAGCCGAAATACAGTTTCTCGAGGTTCTTGAGTCCGGCGAGTTCCTTCAAAACGTCGTTTGAATCTTCATTGCCTCCGCCCGGATTCCAGATCGGTCCGGGGAGATAAAGCTCTCGCAGGGAAGTCAGCCCGCCGAGCTTCGCAAGCTCCGCCGGCTGCATGACGGCCCCGGTCAGATCGATTCCAACGATCCGAAACGTTCCCGCCGGAATCTGCGACAGATTCATCAATGGCTCCCGGCTGCCCTCAAGAATGACACGGCCTTCCCACCGGATCACCCATTCGGCAATCTCCCGTTGAGAAGCCGCGCGAGACAGAACGGTCACGAACAACAGGAGGAAAAGACTGCGAAATTTCACGCTGATTTAGACCATCGTCAGTATAACATTGCGCCGTTTCCAGGCACTATCCCGTTGATGAGTCTTGCACAGTCGCATAAAGAGGGCTTACTATTGGTCAGGAGTCGTGTCTTTGTCCCTTGGTTATGCCTTAGCGGCGGGTGTGCTGGCGTTGGGTCCGGCGGCGATAGCCCAGGAAGGTCCCTTCGGATCAGGGCTTTACCAGGTTCTTGAGAAGGCCGCGTGCCGCTCGTGCCATAGCGCGGATGGCGTGGCGTCGCCGACCAGGCTCCACTTTCCCGAACCGGATGCCGCGCCGGAGCGAGTTGAGGCGTTTGGAAGGTCGCTCGTGAACCTGCTGGACCGGGATCACCCGGCCAAATCGTTGCTGCTGACCAAACCCACCAACCGCTTGCGGCATGCGGGTGGGGAACGGATCAAGCCGGGCAGCTCCGATGAGGCAGCGCTCAAAGCCTGGATCCAAAGACTCTCGCAGCTATCCGGCGCCGAGTTGGCGAATGCGCTGAAGTACCGCGAGGACGAAGGATCCGGCAGGGGACACGTAAGCCCGCGCGCCGATCTCCGTCGTTTGACTCACAGCCAGTATAACCACACAGTTCGCGATTTGTTGGGCGACCAGACGGTGCCGGCAAACCAATTCCCACCGGAGGACTTTGTCAACGGATTCCGGAACCAGGCGCAATCTCAGAATCTCTCTCCCCTTTTGATCGAAGCCTACAGCGCCGCCGCCGAGCGGTTGGCGCGCAATGTTTTCCGCGGCGGCGATACTCACGGACTGATCCCGTGCAAACCGTCAACTGCCTGCCGCGCACGGTTCGTCCGGGAAATAGGATTGAAGACCTTCCGCCGTCCCTTAGAGCCTGAAGAACAAAAGCGGTATGAAGCGTTGATGGCCAGGGAGCCCGATTTTGTCAAAGGCGCACAACTTGTGATTGAGACGATGCTGCAGTCGTCGAGCTTCCTCTTCCGTCTCGATGAACCGTCCGAGCCGAAGTGGAAGCCATACGTAACCGCGAGCCGGTTATCCTATGCGATCTGGGACAGCATGCCGGATGCCGAGTTGTTCGCCGCGGCAGCGCGAGGCGACCTCTCCACCCCGCAAGGCGTGGAAAAGGCTGCGCGGCGGATGCTCGATCATACCCGAGCCAAGGAAGCGCTGAATGAATTCGTCAGCCAGTGGCTGCGCTTCGACCGCATCCTGACCGCCGGCAAGGATCGCCGCAAGTACCCGCAGTTTACGCGCGAGACGGCAGTTGCGATGACGGAAGAAGCGCGTTTGTTCATCGGGGATCTCGTGTGGAAAGATCGCAACTTTATGGATCTTTTCACCGCGAATTACGGGTATGCGAATGCCGATCTGGCGGCGATTTATGGAGTGCCCGCACCGGCCAGGGAGTTCGAAAGAGTGCTGTTTCCGGCAGGCTCGGAGCGCGCCGGGTTGCTCGGCCAAACGCTGTTTCTCGCTCTTACGGCCAAGCCAGAGGATTCCTCTCCTACGGCGCGCGGCCTGTTCGTCCGCGAACAATTTCTCTGCCAGCACGTTCCGGAGCCGCCCGCCGGAGTCAACACCAACCTGCCCCCAGTCACCGAGGAAAAACCGCAAACGAACCGCGATCGCATGTCCGAGCATGCCACCAACCCGAGTTGCGCCACCTGTCATAGCCTTATCGATCCCATTGGCTTTGGTTTGGAACGGTTCGACGCCATTGGCGCCAGGCGGGACAAATTCCAATTGCAGTTCTCCAGCGGAAAGCGGGGAGAAGGCGGGGACAAGCGGGAACCCATGAAAACGCTGAATCTGGACATTGACGCCGCCGGATACGTCGCCGGGATCCCCGATTCGCAGTTCTCCTCGCCCTCGCAGCTTGGCGCCGTGCTGGCGAAGAGCGAACAGTGCCAGGAGTGCGTGGTGAAGCAGTATTTCCGCTACCTGTCGGGGCGCATGGAGTCACCCGCGGACCGGCCGGCGATCCGGCAGATGGGCAATGAGTTTCGGAATTCGCAGTTTCGCTTCAAAGAACTGATCGTTTCATTCGTGCGTTTGAGGGAATTTCCCAATCCAGGAGGAGCTGTTCATGCCGCAATTGATCACAAACCGCGTTAGGCTCTCCCGCCGCGCTCTATTGAAGGGCGCCACAGCCGCGGGGATGCGGGTGGCCGTCGGTCTGCCGCCATTGGTCTCGATGTTCAATTCGCTGGGAACGGCGTACGCGGCGCCGGCCGGCAGCGCACCCAAGGCTATCGAGAGCCGGTTCGTGCTCTGGTTCAATGGCAACGGGATCCCCGAGCGTTACTGGATACCCTCCGAGGAAGGCGCCGATTACAAAATGACGCCCTGCCTTTCCCCGCTGGCTCCGTTCCGCCGTGACTTTCATGTGCTCAGCGGCGTGGACAATGCGGCGTCCAAGGGGATGGGTAACGGTCACACCAACTCGATGAGCGGGCTGATGACCTGTACGCCATTTACCGGCCGCGGGCCGAGCGGAGCCTCCATCGATCAGGTGATTGCGGCCAAACTAGGGGACGATTCGCGATTTCGCTCGCTCCAGATCGGCGTCTCTCAGGAGTCCTTTGGCGAGAGCATGCAACGGAACATGAGCTGGTCCGGTTATGAACGCGCGGTGCCGCCGGAGATGATTCCCCACCGCCTCTTTGACCGGCTGTTTGGGGAACGCGAGGAAGGTTGGGTGAACCGCAAGCGCAGCATCCTCGACGCCGTGCGCCAGGACACCAGCCTGCTGAAAAAGAAGTTGCCGGCGGACGATCAGGCGCGCCTCGATGAGCACTTATCAGGCATTCGCGATCTGGAGCGGTCTATCGCCGGGCTACCACCGGAATACAAACGCATTGATCCACCGGACTTCGACGGCGACATGAAGGACTGGCCGCGTATCGCCAAGCTGCAAAGCGACCTTCTGGTGCACGCCCTGGCGACCCGCCAGACCAGAGTCGCCTCGTACATGTTGACCAAGTGCCAGGGCCTTTCCCGATTCCCTTGGTTGGGGTACACCTCGGCGCGGCATCACGACTACACCCACGCGGACGGCAAAGCCCCCGGGGCCGACGGCGTGGAAGGTCAGCGCGTTCTTCGGGATATCTGTAAGTGGCACGTGGAGGAGTTTGCGTACCTGGTGGCGAAGCTCAAATCCGTGCCGGAAGGCGACGGCACGCTCTTCGATCACTGCTGCCTGGCGTACGTTCACGAACACGCCGAGGCGAATCCGCATAAGAATAGCGGTCTGGCGATGATTGTTTCGGGCGGCATGAGCCGTCTGGCAAAAGGAAAACACACGCGAGTCACCGGCACGGTCGGCGATGTTTACCTTACGCTTGCCGACGAAGTACTCGGAGCCGGGTTGGGCAAGTTCCCGACGGCCACGAAGAAGCTGGGAACGCTATTGGCCTGAGGGTGCTCAGGGAGCAAAGTACCCGTTGATGTCCAGGATCAGGTGCGTCAGATTCGTCGCATAGGCGTTGATCGTCCCTTGCGTGCCGGGCACGATGGCGGCGTTGGCGGCCACTTGCCCCTCCCAGGCATTTAGAGTAGATACAAAAGGCCGGCTGCCGGACGAGGGGAAAAGCGTGAGGAAGCCAAGATAGTCCGGCGGCGCCACCGTCGTATTCAGGGAAAACGCGGCGGCGGTGACCGGCGCGCCGCAATCGCCCCTCATGGAGAAGGTGCGGGTTTGCTGGGCTCCGAGGATCTGGCTTTGGCGTGTGTCCACAAGCCGGCAGGGATTCAACGCGTAGAAGCGGAGCGCATTCACCCCGCCGGGAGGCGCGAAGTAGCCGCTGATGTCCACCACGATGTCCGTATCGTTGGACGAGAAAATATTGATGGCACCGTTGGTTCCGGCGGGTACGATGGCGGCATTGGCGAGTACGCGCCCCTGGAGCGAATTGAGTGTGCTGACCAACGGCCGTTCCGCCCCGGTGGGCCAGGTAGCGATATAACTCAGCCGTCCCTTCGGCACTACGGTGAAGTTTGTTACGTACGCGCGGGCGTTGGCGGGAACGTTACAATTGCTGGCTGGGATGTTGAAGGTCCGGCTCGTGTTGGCAGGGAATGAGGGCGGGCCGAACTCGCCACCCGGGCCGCCGGAACCGGTACGCGTGTCGATCAGGCGGCACGGAGCCAGTGTGTAGAAGCTCAGCGAATCGCTGGTGTCCGTAAAGTATCCGTTGATATCGACAATCACGTGAGTGTCATCGGTAGCGAAGATGCTGATGGAGCCGTTCGTACCGGCCGGGACAATGGCGGCATTGGCGACGATCTGACCTTCAAAAGCGTTCAATGTGGAAACGTCCGGTCTCTGCTGACCCGTGGGATAGATGGTGAGAAAACTGAGCGGGCGCGCAGGTACCACGGTTACGTTGAGGGAATAGGCGCGGGCGGCAGCGGGAATATTGCAGACCCCTTGCGTCACAGGTATATCGCGGGTCGTGCCCCCGGCGATCAGGGGCGGGCCGAAGTTGCCGTTTCTTCCTTCGCCCGGCCTGGTATCGACGAGTCTGCAAGGAGTGACGGGAACGAACCCCAGCGAGACACCGCCAATCGGAGGCGCCGTGCCGAAATTCGCGATGACCGTCGTGATGGGCTGTTGAAAGTTGTACGCCAGTTGCAGAGTTCGCGGGTTGGTGGTTCCGCTTATAGCTCCCGCCCAGCCGGTGAAGAAGAATCCGGGCGCCGCCGCGGCGGTAAAGGTGAGGTTCGTGTTCAACGGATAGAAGGCGTCGGAAGAGGCGGGGCTGACACTGATGGAGCCCCGGCCGTTGGGAAACACATCCGTGACCAGTTGAATTTCGGGTTGAAAGCTGGCTGTGTAGGTAATGTCTGTGGACGGTACGGTAATCGAGTGAGATAACGCACCGCCATCGCTCCAATTCAGAAAGGTGAATCGCAGCGGACTGCCCCCTTGCAGGCGAGTAGTCGAGATGGTGTGGGTCGAGCCGGCCAGCCAGCGGAAAGTGCGCGGAACGGAGGTCGTTTGGCCGTCCACGGATACGGAAAGACCGGTATTGGGAGGGCCGGCAGTGACTGTGACGGACACGAGTCTGGTATCCGGGGAATCCAGGATTTTCGCGACAAAGGCGTCCGCGCCGTCGGATTGTGGCTGGAAGGCGTTGGTGACGGGAATTTCTTCGATGCCGGCGGCGCTACTGGTGGAACCGGCGATGTAGGCCGCGCCCGCGGCGTCGGCGGCGATGGCTTCCCCGGTGGCGCGGAACCCGGCAAAGTAGGTGGAGTAAAGGATGGAGCCGCTGCTACTCAGCTTGGTGATGAAAGCGTCGTCGTCGCTGTTGTTGCCCGGCGGTGTCGTCCAGTAGGCTCGGACCAGGGGCAAATCTGATCGGGCAGCGCCCGTGAGGTAGATGTTTCCCGAGCCGTCCGTGGCGATACTTCTGATCCACCAGCCAAACGAATTCAACGGAAAACTTAGATTTTGCCCATCCCCATCCAGTTTGGCAAGAAAGTTTCCGGCGACGATGAAGTCAGTGGAAGCGCTCTGGCCGGCTAAATAGACGCTGCCTATGGAATCGACCGCGACCGCCGAAGAGCCATCGCTCCCGTTTCCTCCCAGGTAAGTGGAGAACACCAAATCGTTCCCCGCCGCGGTGAACTTGGTGAGGAATATGTCTGTGGTTCCCCTGCGAACGCTCTGCAGTTGATTGCGGAGTGGGAATCGGTCGACTCTGTGGAGCCAGCTACCACTGGTCTGTTGGACGCATCCAGCGCCAGCGACACAGAGAAAACCTCATCGCCGCTGCCGCCAAGGTAGGTGGAAAATACGAGATCTTTTCCGGCCGGATTGAGCTTGAACACCACTGCATCCGAGGATCCACGTAGGTTCGATTGAAAAGCGTTGCGGACCGGGAAGTCGGCGGCCGCGTCTGGCCGGCCACGTAGACAGCTCCGGTGGAATCGATCCGGAGGGTGCCACGATTCTGGCCGCCTTCGATACCACTGCCGCCAACATAAGTGGAATAGACGAGATCGCTTCCTGCGGGATTCAGTTTGGCCACGAAGAGATCGCCATTGCCGCCGTATTGCGGTTGGAACGAGTTGCGGAGCGGGATGCCGCCGAACGTAAGCCCGGAAAAGTAGGCGGCGCCTTCGGCATCCACCCCGAGCGAATAAGCATCGGTTCGCGCGCCGCCAAAAACCGTGGAGTATACGATGGCAGTGCCCGCCGCATTGATCTTGGTAACAAACGCGCGGCCGATGGCCTCGTTGTCCGGACTGCGTCCGGGGAAGTTAAGCGAGTACGTCTCGCCGGCGATGTAAGCCGCTCCGGTGGAATCGACGGCGATGGCATGTCCATAATCGCCGCCACTGCCGCCGAGGTAGCTGGCGTAGGCCAGCGTGGGGTCGATGATCAATGGCTCTCGCGGGTTGTAACGGCCGACGTCGAAGGACACGGACCGTCCCCGCAGCCGGAAGCGCACCTCTACCGAAATGCGCCGGTTCCCGGAGCCCTGGTAGGCGATGGGCCGTTTGTGGCGCAGTTCGCCGCCGGGAGTATTGAGGATCAAATCGCCGCCGGGGTCCAGTGCGATGCAGGAGGCCCCCTCCAACTGGAACCGGATCACAGACGGGTCAATGCCGGGCGCAACCATAAAATCGTATTCAAGCTGGCGCGCATTGCCGTAGAAGACCAAATCGATGCCTTTATAAATGCGATTCAGCTTCACGGCGGAATACTGTGGGATATTGCGGAGCCAGCGGCTGGGATCGGGGCCGAGGAAATAATTGCTGACGCCGGGCAGCTTTCCCAGCGGCTCGATAACGGGGTGGCGCGCGGAGCCTTCGAGCTTCATCCGTACCTGCGAGCCTGCGCCGAGCGCTACCGATGCGCCGCTACGGGTGATCCCCAGAGTAAAGGCAGTCGTCCGGGCGAGGTACCGGACTTCCGGATCCGTCTGGCCCCGGTTGGCTTCGAAATGGACCGGCAGCCGTCCAAAGTGTGCGTGGATGGCAGCGCCGGGAATCGCCCGGGGACTTGCAAGGCATAACACGAACGCTACGGTACGGAGATTACGCATCCCACTCAGCATAGCGAAGGAGAGCCGGGGAGCCGGCTGAAGGCCGGTACCGGTGCTTTATGGTTCTTATTCGTGTGCTCTATTGAAGTTTTGGTGCGGATGAGAGGACTTGAACCTCCACTCCCTTGCGAGAACTAGAACCTGAATCTTATTAACCGTTAGTTTTCAACAAGTTACGGACATAGCGCCAGTTTCGCTGAGTTTTACGTAAACTCTTTCAGTTCTATTAGGTATCGATGAGTTTGGATGAGTTGTAAGCTTGAGCTTGGCGGAGTTGGCACACAAGTGGCACACAAATTTGGTTCACCGTGCCCTTGCCTGACGCTTCAAAAGCTTCCACATCTCCGGGCTATTTCTGCACGATGGACAATAGTGATTCCGGCCGGGCGCCGGCGTTCGACTTGGCGAATAAGATGCGCTGCAAATCGAGCACATGAGCCAGCCCGGGCATATTGATACGGCAGTGAGCAACGCCAGAGAGACCGCGCCAAGGACGCTCAACCGCGAATATCTTATGGTGTAGTGCCACGTCTGTGAGCTACTGTGCCATTCCAAGCTTGGTCTGGTTTCTGTGATGCTGATCCATTGATTTACTTCCTCTGCTATCAGATTGCGAGCGTTTTCGAGGGATTTCTTGTTCTCCTTCGAAAGATAAGGCATGAGCGGGTCATGAAGATCATTGAATGCAAACTGCCGGAACAAATATTCTTCGGGCACCTCACCTGCGTTGACCATGGCAGCGGACTTGATGACAGAATCGGCCGCCAGCGAGTAGCGCCTATAGTCCTTAAGACTCTCAGTGCACCAGTTGTGATGATCCCGCCCGACTGGAAAACATTTATACGTGACGCCGTATTCTCCATGGGATATCGGCAGCCCGTGGTCACAAAAAAATGCCACGCCAAACTCCCGGACAAATTTGAGCACAGCTTGACACGGCTTCTCATGCAAGCGCCTAAACTGTTCCAACACAGTGGGCCTCGGACTCTTAAAGATACACCTCGTCCGGCTCCAGTGAAGTTTTTCTTCTTCAATATATATGTCTGAGGGGACCATTACCTTGGACGGCTCAAACGGTTGATCGAGCGCCATCCCGGCAAGTTCGACTAGTGTGCGGATTGATTTCTGTGGCATGTCCAACTCATGTCCAAGTGGGATTGTAGCACTCGTGTCAACTCAACCTTACAGTTGACACATGCCAAGCGAAGTTCAAAATAAAACCTCGAGCCTCATTACGATTCCTCGTTTCCGGATGCAGGAACCGGAGGCCTTCCCAAGCGATCAAAGCCTATACAGCGCAATAAAAACCGTTCCCGGATTTCCCGTGGTGAAGATCGGCCGGCGTGTATTCATTGACCTCGACCGATGGCGGCAGTTTAAAGCCGCCGGCGGCAAAGCTCTCACGGGTGGTTGGCGCCGTGAGCCTTGTGACGCCGCATAGGAGCGAGTGCACGCCACCGAACCCCACAGGCGCCATGATCAACGTCGATGCGCTCAAAAGTCAAGCCGACCTTGCATCTGTCATCCGCTCATACGGCATCGACTTGCGGAAACAAGGGACGAAACTTTTCGCATTGTGTCCGTTTCACGAGGAGAGGACGCCTTCGTTCTCCGTCTACGCGATTGACGGTAAGGAGCGTGCCGGGTGCAAGGGATGCAATTGGAACGGAGACGTTATCGACTTCGTGCAGCGCATGGAGAACTTGCCGGACTTCCCCGCGGCCGCGGCGCGCCTGACTGAGATTGTGGGCGGCGGCGCACCGGTTCACATCAACGGAAATGGAATCCATGCCATGCCCAAATCACCCAGACCGAAACTCGGCGCGACCCTCGCCACCTATCCCTACGTGGACGCCGAAGGCCGGCTCCTGTTCGAGGTGTTGCGCAAGGAGTTGCTCGACGCTGAGGGCCAGCCTATCGAAGGCAAGAAGACCTTCATCCAGCGGCGGCCTGACGGGAAGGGCGGATGGATCTGGGATCTGAAGGGTGTGCGCCGCGAGTTATATCGGCTGCCGGCCGTGCTGAAGGCGGAAACGGTGTGGGTAGTGGAAGGCGAGAAGGATGTCCACACACTGGAGGCGTTGGGCGTCACAGCCACCACGTCGTCAGGCGGCGCCGGCGCACGATGGGAATCTCAGTTCACTGAGGCTCTGCGCGGGCGGCACGTCATCATCGTGCCGGACACGGATAAACCCGGCGAGGAGCACGGCGCGAAGGTTGCGGCAGCGCTCCACGGCGCGGCTGCATCGGTCAAAATCGTGCCGCTCCCTTATGCGGACATGGGTGTTAAGGACGTCACCGACTATATGGCTGGCGGCTCCAGCATCGGCGACCTGCGAGCGCTGGCGGAGGACTACGTGCCGCCAGCGCCAGTGTCGGCGGCGGCGGCCGGGCCGGCGGAGGATTTGGAAGAGGAGTGCGATGAGGATGATTTTCCCGCCGAGGCTGAAGCGGATGAGCGAGCAAAATCTGCTCCGGCGATTAATAAAGACATTCCGTCGCGCCACTCAGATGAGGAACCGGAATCAGACGAGGCGGATCCACACTGGCAGCAACATCTGCAAGTAAATCGGGACCACAACCCGCGTGCGATATTACGCAACGCGATTATTGCCTTCAGGCGGGCCCCGGAGTGGCACGGGAAGTTGCGTTACAACGAATTTTCCATGGAAATCATCGTATCGGCCGGCACGATACTGCCTTGGGCGAACAGCCCACTTAAACACGACTTGCGGTGGAGCGACCAGGAAGATCGGATGGCAACGGACTGGCTGCAGGCGCGTGGAATTTATGTGCAAACGAGCATCGCCGGCCAAGCCGTGGAAACTGTTGCACTCCATCGACCTTTTCATCCCGTGCGCGATTACCTGAAAACCTTGCAGTGGGATGGTATCCGCCGAATCCACTCATGGCTGACGACATATCTCGGTGTTTTGTACTCGCTATACGTTGCGGCCGTTGGAGAGTGCTGGCTCATATCGGCGGTTGCCCGCGTCAGGTGGCCAGGTTGCCAGGCCGACCACACTCTAATTCTGGAGGGACGCCAAGGAAGCCAGAAATCTACGGCACTCCGCTCACTCACTAGACCTTGGTTCACGGATGACATGCCGGAGCTGGGCACCAAGGACGCCGCGCTGCAGTGCGCAGGTGCGTGGCTGATTGAACTGGCCGAACTGGAAGCTATGGGAAAAGCTGAGACACCAAAGGTGAAGGCGTTCATATCCAGGCGCTGCGATCGATTCCGGCCGCCGTATGGAAGACGGCCTATTGAGGTTCCACGGCAATGCATCTTTGCCGCGACGGTGAACCCAAATGCCAGCGGCACTTATCGGGCGTTCCAAGACGAGACAGGCGGGCGCCGCTTCTGGCCGGTGCGCTGCACGAAAATCGATATTGATGGGCTTGTGCGAGACCGGGACCAGCTCTGGGCTGAAGCGGTAGAGCGGTACGAAGCCGGGGCGCCACATTGGCTGACAGATTCGGAGGTTATCCGGCTCGCGGAGAGCGAGCAGGCTGACCGCTATGAAGGCGACGCATGGGCCGGTCCAATCGAGCAGTGGCTGAAGAATCCGACCCCGAAGGCGTTTTACCACCGGGAAGGCCAAACGAAAATTGAAGTAGACACAGGCCTCTTTGAATCCGATTCCGATTCAACCACGACTTCGAATATTTTGACTCATTGTCTGGGCAAGATGCCGAAGGACTGGAACCCAGGCGAGGCCGCGCGGATTAATAAAATTCTTACTCACATGAAATGGGAGAAGCACCGGCCGGATATGCCAGACGGAACTCGTCACCCCACTGGAAAGTTTTATCGACCGGGAACCTGGGTGCCTAAAAGGAAGAAAAGTTGACGTCATGACTTCCGTCATCACCTTCCGTCATCACCTAAGTTCTGTATTTTCATCATGCGTCATTACGTCATACTCTTTTCCCTATAAAACATGAACACAAGATATATAGGGCTACACGGACACAGTAATAAAAGTTTTAGACGAAAACCCGAAAATGTCGTGACGGACCATGGAACACATTCATATCAAAAGAGTTAAGGTTATGACGCAAACCGAAAAGGGCATGACGTAGGTCATGACGGACCATGACGGTAAGCTATATGACTGAAACCACGACGCACCTGAAAAGCACGTCCAGTTACGCGCTCTCCACCCCGCTCACCACGGCTCCGTCTTGTTCGGTTCCGCTTCCCTGGCGGCGGCGTTGCCGGTCGTGACCGGTGAGCATGCGCCGATACCCGCAAATGGGGGGAGTGAGCCGCGGCGGCACCTGGAGCCGGGGCAACTGGCGGCCGAGCGGCCGAAGGCCAGCCGGGTGGATTCCGACAGAGCCAAAGCAGTCCGCTCAGGGGTGACGGCTACTCAAAAAATTGACTCACCGTCAGCAACGGACATCAGTTCAGACGCGCACGTAGCGGTTTTCCCGGCACTTGGCTGCAAATGTAAGTCGTTGAAAACAGAGCATACGTACTATTTCTACAGAATTGGTATTGATTTCACGGCTGAACAGGCGCATAATCAGGGCATGACAAAAGCTCATGCATACGTTAGGGTCTCCGGAAAAGGACAGGTTGAAGGAGACGGTTTTCCCCGTCAAGAGAAGGCTATCCGAGAGTACGCGGCTTCCAACGATATGAAGCTCGTGCGCGTATTCCGGGAGAAGGGTGTGAGTGGAACCATCGATTCCATGGACCGGCCGGCCTGGCGTGAACTGATGACCCTGCTGCATGCGAACGGTGTACGTACCATCGTCATCGAGCGGTTGGACCGCTTGGCTCGTGACCTGATGATTCAGGAAGCCTGCATTGCGGATTTACGCCGACATGGGTTCGACCTGGTGAGCGTACAGGAGCCTGACCTTCTGTCATCAGATCCAACGCGCGTCCTGATGCGTCAACTGATGGGCGCCGTTTCGCAGTATGACAAGTCGACGATCGTTGCGAAACTGGTCGGCGCCAGGCAGCGTAAACGTGCCAAGGAAGGCCGCTGTGAGGGACGTAAGCCATTCGGTCACTACACCGGCGAGAAGCTTGTTCTGGACCGCATGAAGGCGTTGCGTGCCGAGGGTCTTGGGTTCGACCGTATTGCCGCCAGGCTGAACGAAGAAGGCCTTCCTACGCGCACGGGTAAGCCTTGGCACGGTGTTGTGATCAACCGCATATTGGGGAAGCAATCATGAGCCGCGGACTAGGACGAGTTCAGCAGCGGATTTACGATGCTCTCTTAGAGAAACCTAAATCGTGCCTGGCAGGGCTTTCGTTGCGTATGTTTCCTTCATCGGTGTTTCTGGTTGTTCGGAACAAATGTCTATGAAGGGTGGAAAAGAGAATGTGAAAAACGGTGGGCTCGAAACCTCGATATTCTCAGAAGCTTTCGAGAGGTTGAGCCGGTGTTCCTTAAAGACCCGCACGCCACAAGGCCCCCACTACGCATTGACGCCCTTGACGCTGACGGCGTGGAGGACCCTTTCTGATTGCATCGCCAAGGAGGGAGAGATGAAACCACCACGAACGCCGGATGGCAAATTCGTTCCCGGACACACCGGCAACCCAAATGGTCGACCAGGCCGCGGCAATAGCCTCGCTGAGCTCTTGCGCTTACATCTCGATAAAGAGGCGTTCGCACGTCGACTTTGCAAGATGGCCGAAGGCGGCGATTTGGAAGCGGCCAGGCTGATCCTGTCGTACATCGAACCACTACCCAAGGGGAACGGCGGCGGAATGCTGGGCGGCGCCGTGGTAGTGCAGATCAACTATTCGCCGGGTGCCGGCTTACCGACTTCCGGAGCAACTCAGACGCTCGAGGTTCCATCGGAGTTGATACAAGGGAGTTCCGATGATCAGCCTTAACCTTCCAGCCTTGCATCCCGGGCAACAGCAAGTGGTGCAGGAGGCGAAGCGGCATAACGTTGTCATCGCCGGACGTCGTTTCGGGAAGTCCGTCCTGCTCAGGGATCGCTTAATCCATGAAGCCGCAGCGGGCAGGCCGACAGCTTGGGTTTCTCCCACATACAAAATGGTCTCTGAAAGCTGGCGATCGATTCTCCAATACCTACAGCCGATGGTGATTGAGAGCAACGTCACGGAGCGGCGCATACTGCTCTCGACCGGTGGTTCTATTGAATTTTGGAGCCTGGATGCGATTGAAACCACACGGGGCCGGGCCTACAGCGTGATTGCGGTTGATGAAGCGGCCATGGCGGCGAATCTCGAAGCCGTCTGGAAGGAAGTGCTTCGTCCGACGCTTACCGATTACGTTGGGAAAAGCTGGTGGGGTTCAACGCCGCGAGGATTCGGCTTTCTGAAAAATTTGTACGACCGCGGCCAGGACCCGTCATCGGCGGAGTGGAAGAGTTGGCAATTCGAGACATCCACAAACCCGTACATCGCGGGGAGCGAAGTGGACACAGCGCGCGAGGACCTGGGCGAGCGGTCCTTTGATCAGGAATTCCGAGGGCAGTTCATCGACCTGCAGAATTCCGTTTTCCGGAATATCTACGAGTGTGCGACGGCAGAGCGGCTGGATGGACCGCAAGCCGGCGGCGGTCCCTATGTATTCGGCATTGACTGGGCCGGTACCGGGCGCGGTGATTATACGGTGGTGTCGATTCTCGACGCGGGAGCGCGGGCGTTTGTGGCGTTGGACCGGTGGCGATCGGCGGAATACGGCCTGCAGCTCGCCCGGGTGCGAGGCATGTATGAGCACTGGAAGCCGGCGGCGATCATCGCCGAAGCCAACAGCATGGGAGCGCCGCTGATCGCGCAGTTGCGTGGCGACGGGATACCGATTCTGGAATTCGTCACGACGAATCCCAGCAAGGCGTTTGCGATTGAACAACTCTCACTCGCGTTTGAGAGGCGCACCATCCAGATAATTCCGGACGCCACGCTCATCGCGGAACTGCAGGCGTTCTCTGCGTCGCGGTTGCCTTCAGGGATGGTGAGATACGCCGCGGCGGGCGGTACCCATGATGATTGCGTCATCGGCCTGATGCTGGCCTGGGCTGCGATCGAAGGACCGGAGGCCGTGGAATCACGGCTCATCATGTCGGATGATCCGGCATCGGAGGAATTTGGTCTGTACGTGCCGCGGGTCGAGATTTCGGACTACTGAGAGCCTATGCGAGATCAAGAGGTTTACGAGTTTACGTGTTGGGCTTGCGGCCGGGAACTCGAGATGCCGGCGGCATCGGGAGTGGCGCGAAGAAAAAATGGTGTGAATGTAAAGTTCGGTCGCAGAGTATCCATAGATAACCAGGGGAATAAAATGGAACAAAAATACGCATCCACCTGCCAGATCGCGCACGAATTTGGCGTACACGCGCAAACAATTCGGCGAGCTTGCAAACGCGGCGCCATCCGATCGATTCGAGTAGGCCGGAATTTGCGAATTGACGTTGAATCCGTCCACCAGTACGTTCTCGCAGGCGGCGACGCGAAGGCCCCATGAATTTTCTGCACCCGGCGACATCCCATTCCGCTCGCCGGCGACCTGCAGATCCTGGGTGGGGCTCATGTTTTTCCCGGCTCCTCTCTCCTTTGGCATGAGCTCCATCCAGCACTATTTGACGTAAAGGATTAACAACGTGGCTGAAAACACCATCGACGGGATGTTCATCAAAATCGGGGCGGATCTGTCGGCATTCAACGCGGCGATGGCGGCGATTCCATCGAAGATCACTGAATCGTTTCAGGGCATCGGCGAGAGGATGAGCGGCATCGGATCGAGCATCACCAGCACGTTTGAGGATCTTGGACCGAAGTTAACGACAGCCGGTCTCACGCTCAGTGCTGGTCTCACTGCTCCGATTGTCGGCGCTGGACTCGCTATCGCGAAATTCGGCGGAGACTTCGAAGCGGCTATGTCGCGTGTGCAGGTGCTCGGAGAATTATCAGGCAATGAACTTGACGCGGTTCGCCAACAGGCTATCAAGCTCGGCATCGACACACCGTTCTCTGCCAAGCAAGCGGCGGACGCCATGGGAGAATTCGCGGCACAGGGGTTCAAGGCGAACGAGATCATGGCTGCCATGCCGGGCATCCTGGGACTGGCGGCAAGCGGCCAGGTGACACCGGGCAGGCTGCACAGGTCACCGCGGATATTCTGCGCGGCTACGGCATCGATGCATCACAGGCCAGTATGGTGTCCGACACGCTCGCCAAGGCCGCGGCCAACTCCAGTGCGGGTGTCGGTGACCTCGGGTTTGCCTTCAAGTACATCGGGCCGGTGGCCACGGCTGCCGGAGTCAGTTTTCAGGAGACAACGGCAGCTCTGGAAATTCTGGCGAATGCAGGTATCCGCGGCGAGAAGGCGGGCACCGGTCTGGTGCAGTTCATGACGGATCTGATCAACCCGTCCAAAGCAGCGGCGACGGCCATGAACGAGCTCGGAATTAAGACAACGGACGCACACGGGAACTTCCTGCCGCTCGCCGTCATCATAGAGCAGTTCTCCGAGAAGCAGAAGTCTGCGACAAACAATACAGAGTTCCTCTCGCAGGCTACACAGATTTGGGGGCAGCGCGCGGCCGATGTGCTTCCTCTCATCGCCGCAGGCGGCGAAGAATTGCTCAAGCAAACCACAGCGCTCGAAGGTGCATCCGGCGCGGCTAAGACGATGGGCGATGCGCTCATGAACAACCTGAAGGGTTCGATGGATCAGTTCAAGGGCTCTCTGGAAACGCTCGGTATTCAGCTCTACCAATCCTTCGGACCAGCCATCAAGCAGGCTGTCGATTGGGGTACCTCTCTCGTAAACAAACTGATTGAACTGGCGAAGGAGTTCGAAACACAACCGGAATGGATCCAGATGACGGTGCTCGGTTTGGGTGGGCTATTTGCTGCGATTGGCCCGGTCGTGCTTGCGGTCGGCAGTTTCATGACTGCATGGGTGAATCTGGCACCCGTATTCGGTCCAGTGCTGACCGGCATCGGCTCCATGATCGAAGCGCTAGGGCTGGGAAG
>DATLCW010000266.1:0-27575 GCA_035526195.1 Bryobacteraceae bacterium | reverse complement strand
GTGCCAGTGGTCGGGTGTGACGCCGGTTACCGCGTCGATGGTTTGGTCTTCGAGCAGCTTCCGGAAATCGCGGTACGCTTGAGGCTTGTAGTTCTTCACACGCTCCACAAGGGCGATGGCCCGTCGAGGTGACGCTGATCCACATCGCAGATGGCGGCGACGCGTACGTCATCGGCTTTCAGGAGTTCGTTCAGGCGCGAGAGCCCCTGGCTTCCCACGCCGATGCAGCCGGCTACAATCCGATCGCCGGCGCCTAAAGCGCCGATGAAGCTTCTGCGTGTGACGTCCAGGGGAGTCCTCCGGTGGGCATTAAAAATGCACCTTGATTTTATCGTTGTTGCTACCATGGAAGTTTCGCGCCAAATGAAGACGAAGAGCAAAGGACGCAGCGCACAACACGGTTCGAAACAACAATCCCGGGTCGTGCGTTATCAGGATGCCGGGGTGAGCATTGACGAGGCGGATCGCGCCGTCGGTTACATCCGCGGTCTGGCCGCCAAAACTTTCAATGAATCTGTGCTGACCGGCATTGGAAGTTTTGGCGGCGGCTATCATCTGAAGGGTTCGAAGAATCCAGTGCTGGTAAGCTCCATCGACGGAGTGGGAACAAAACTAAAAATAGCTTTCGCCGCAGGCCGCCATGACACGATCGGCCAATGCCTGGTCAATCATTGTGTGAATGACATTCAGGTACAGGGCGCGGCGCCGTTGTTTTTCCTCGATTACTTTGCGGTTGGCAGACTGGACGCCGAAGTGGCGCGGAATGTGATTTCCGGCATGGCCAAGGCTTGTCAGGAGAATCAATGCGCATTGATCGGCGGCGAAACGGCGGAGATGCCAGGAATGTATTCTCCCGGCGAGTACGACATAGCGGGCTGTATTATCGGTGTTGTGGAGCGAAAGAAGCTGCTGACCGGCGGCAATATCAGGCCGGGTGATATTCTGCTCGGATTACCTTCCACGGGCCTTCATACAAACGGCTATTCTCTTGCACGGAAACTGCTGTTTGACGTCGCGGGCTACGGAGTGGATAGCGAGGTGGAGGAGTTGGGAATTACGGCCGGCGAGGAATTGCTGAAGATTCACCGCAGCTATCGCAAGCCCATCCAAAAACTTCACGGCAAAGGGCTGTTGAAGGGGGCGGCTCATATCACCGGCGGCGGTATCACCGGCAATTTGCCGCGCGTGTTGCCGAAGGGAGTGGTTGCCGAAATTTTTGTCGGATCGTGGCCCGAACTCGCGGTTTTTCCGCTGCTGAAGCGCCTGGGAAATATGCCCGATGACGATTACCGCCGCACGTTCAACACGGGAATCGGTATGATCCTGGTCGTGAGCCAGGACAAGGCCGCGGAAGCGGAGAAGGTACTGCGCCATCTGAAAGAGCCGCATTTTCCCATCGGCCATATCCTTAAAGGAAACGGCCGAAGGCGGGTGATTTACCGATGAGAAGGGTCGGCATTCTGCTTTCCGGCCGGGGATCCAATTTTCAAGCCATCGCAGACAGTATCACTGGTGGCATACTCGAAGCGGACATTGCGGTGGTGATTTCCAACCGGCCCGACGCCCCGGGTCTGGCGATCGCCCGGGAACGGGGGATTCCAGCGATCTGTCTGCCGTCTCAAGGTCTGGATCGGGAGTCTTACGACCGCCAGTTGCTGGAGGAGTTGCGCCGCCATGGCGTCGAGCTGGTTTGCCTGGCCGGATACATGCGGCTGTTGAGCGCCGCCTTTGTCCGCGCCTATCCCCTGCGGATTCTGAATATTCATCCGTCCCTGCTGCCGGCCTTTCCCGGACTGGATGCGCAGTATCAGGCATTGGCCCATGGCGTACGCTTTAGCGGTTGCACGGTACATTTCGTCGATGAGAATCTGGATGCCGGGCCGATCGTGCAACAGGCGGTCGTCCCGGTGCTCGGCGATGATACGGTGGAATCGCTCGCGGGACGTATTCTGCGCGAGGAACACCGCATCTATCCGGCAGCAATCGGCGTTGTCCTTTCGGGACGCTATCGGGTGGAAGGGCGCCGCGTCATTACTGGTTAAGAGGCGGCGGCCGGGCAGAAGGTAATCTCACGGGGGTGTTCCTGCGGCTGTTGCTAACTGGCACAGGAGCGCCGGATAGCCCGATTTTCTAAGACTACACCGTATAGATATGCGAAAAATAGATCTGGAGAATACAAATGTAATTCAATCATGCAACTTTGTCCTCTATTAAAATATGGTTCAGAGTAATTTGTGCCGTCGCATACTCTTCCGCTGGTTGGAACGGCGGGTCCAAACTATCACCGTCTTCGGTACCAGTACACCGCTTCCCATAGTCATTGGGATGAATCAGGATTTCTCTAAGGACTCTTCCCGCTATTAAGCGCCGCCAAACAGGAGCATGATGAAGGAGTGGATATGACAACCTCTGCCAACCATCGAATGACGCTCCAGGATTCCTGCCCCGACTGCGACGGGCAGGGCGCGCTGCCGTGTACCTCTTGCAGTTGCGCGCGTTGCGACGCCGGCGGAAAGATCATTGTGCCTTGTTCGGCTTGTCAGGATGGCCAGTGCGGCTGCCGGTTGTGCGCGGGCAGCGGGCAGGCGATGGCGAAGAAAGGTTGGTTCTCGCGCCAGGCCGGGACTTGTACGGCGTGCCAGGGTAAGGGGCGCACCCGTTGTGAAGTCTGCAATGGTGCGAGCGGCGTGGAGCGTGTCTGCCCGGAATGCGCTGGAGCAGGATGTCATGCGTTATGCCAGGAGTGCAACGCAACCCGAAAAGCGGAATGCGCCATGTGTTTCGGGTCCGGTCATGTGGAAAGCGATCAGCTCCGAACCTTTCGGAGCATGGCGATAGAAGGGCTGAGGGGCGAGAGCGAGAAACGGCAAAGAGAGATCCATCATCTGGAGACCAAGATCTCCCGCCTGCGCCGGGAACATAAGGTGTTATGGGAGGAATGGCAGCAATACCTGGGAGACGCTCCTGATGAATCGATGTATGGCGTGTACTGCGATCGCATGCTATCTGAAATCGCCGAGTTCGATCAGGATGCGGATCGATTTAAGGCGGAAATCGCCATTATTGAGACGGTGATCCGTCAGAAAGTTGAAGCGGAGCGGAGCGGGCAGAATGCCACCGTGCAGCTGAGCGACTTAGCGGTCGCGGTGGGAGGTTTCGGAGCAGCGCCGTTCGCTGCAGAGACGGCCCGGACCAGTCGGGCATAACCGCTCCCGGCTATCTTCGCCCGCGCAGCGGTGATATATTAATCGGGGCTGCCGCCGGGGAGAAGATACTGTTATGAAGCTGATCGCAAAGGTTATGGTCGTTCCAGGATTCCTGTGCGTTCTGCTGCCGCCTTTCATCTGGTCCCAGGCTCCTCCACCGGCGAAGGCTCCACCTCAGGTGGTATGGTCTCCCAAGTCGATCAAATTGACTGGGTGGGTGGCGCCGAACCGGCCGCACTGGAAACTCTCCGAGATTCTCGCAAAGCACAAGGGCCAGGCCAACTGGCAGCAAGTCGTCGTCAGCGACGACCACTTGCACGCGGCCTACATCCAAATGGCCGCGGGTCAGAAAACGCCTCGACGCATGCATCCGGACACGCGCGAATGGTGGGTAATCCAGGATGGGCAGATCCGATTCACCATCGATGGGCAGGACCCGTTTGTCGCCTCCAAGGGCTACCTTGTGCAGGTCCCATACCGGACCTTCTACAGTATGGAAACGGAAGGCGATAAGCCCTCGCTGCGGTTTGAGGTGAACATAGCCGGAGCGAAGACGCAGTACCCTGTGGATGAGAAGCCGCCGCTGCTACCGGGTTTCACTTTCGTAAAGACGACGGTCACTGGCCGGGGAAAGTATGAGAACGGGAATCGGCCGTTTATTGACTTTAACGCGGTGGTGGCCGGAACCGAGACCCAGCGGCGCTTCATCGCCGACGACCGGGCGGTATCCAATATCATTTTTGGAGACGCGAGCAAACAACGGCCCGTCACGGACGCTGAGAAAGGCCACTTCCATCCGGAATGCGCCGAGTTCTGGTTCATTCTATTGGGCAGGATGGAGTACAAATTGGAGGGGGCGGGAATGATTCTCGCGGATCAGGGCGACATTGTTTACGCGCCCAGAATGCACTGGCATCGCCCCCGCTTCGGCGGCGACGGACCCGCCTGCCGGTTGGCGATGAACGGATACCAGGATATCGCGCACATGTTCGAAGCCACCGATTCCAATGGCGGCCGGTGAATGAAGTGTTAACCTGAAGCAACGTGTCTCAGAATCTTTATGACATCGATCCCGGCGCGGATTGTCCCGAGATCGTCCGCATGATTGTCGAGATCCCCTGCAACTCTTCGAATAAGTACGAGTATGACGGCAAGTTAGGCATGTTTCGGCTGGACCGCGCACTCTATTCCCCGCTCCACTATCCGGGTGATTACGGCTTCATCCCCGGAACGCTGGCCGAGGACAACGATCCGCTGGACGTGCTGACGCTCGTGCAGGCGCCAAGTTTTACCGGCTGTCTGATTGAAGTGCGGCCGGTAGGAATCCTCAACATGGAAGACAACGATGAAGGCGACCAGAAGGTGCTCGCCGTCCCGACCTGCAATCCGCGTTACGACCAGATCCACACGATGGATCAGATCTTCACCCACGTGCGCCGCGAGATCGAGCATTTCTTCACTATCTACAAGGAGTTAGAGGGCCGCACGACGAGGATGCAGGGATGGGGCGGACCGGCCGACGCCCGCCGGGCGATCGTGGAGAGCCGCAAACGGTATCTGGATAAAAAGGCGGAGATCACCGAGTGACGAGGCGAGCGGCGATTTCTTCCGCCGCGCCGTCCGCTTTCTCTTCAATTTCATCGCGCGTGCGGTCCTGAATGGGATGCGGCACATAGACGGCATCGAAATCCGGCCGCCCCAGCAGGCTGGCCTGGATGCGCGCGGCGGCTGAAAACTCGTGCGTCGCCACCGCCACCGAGGGGATGCCGTGTTCTTCCAGTTTCAACGAGTCGTGCAAACTGCACGTGGTGCAGGAGCCTCAATCCGCCAGCGCCTCGATCACGGCATCGGGCTTAACTGCCATTACCCGCCCCATTAAATCAACAGGCGCGGGCTTGGCGAATGTGGGCTTCTTCTCCCGGATGATCTCCGCCACTTTGTACCGCTCCCGCAGCAAGTGCTCCAGCCGGTCGAGGAACAAGCTGCCGCCCGGCTTACTGATATCCAGTAGCACAAGCCGCGCGCCCTGGAGCGATTGCAGTCGCGGCGCGGGATCCTTAGGAGCCGCGGCGGCCTCATTCATGGGATTAATCAAAACCATATGTCACCATTTGGCTTCCTCTCGGACCTGTCGACCAGCTTCCAATGACCGCGGAGAACTTCCCGGCGGTCCCACCGGCAACCGCGATATGGATCGATTCCGGCGCGCGAAATTTGCGATAACAACGCTCTCCCGCAATCGTGACTTCCTCGTAGCTGGAGCGCAACTGCGTTCCTTCGCCCCCGTCGTCTTCCTCATAGGCTCTCAATGGCACACCCGTGTTCTCAAAGAGAAAGTGCCGGACAGCGTCTTTAGAGAATTTATCGCGGCGCAGCGTCTCCACGTGTTCGGGGCACAAGACGACCAAGGCCTCCGGCATCATGCATACACGCCAGGACCACACGGTGGTGAGCGCGGCGCAGATCGCCTTCAACAGCACCCGGCCCGCGCGGGCGGTATGCTCGCTGATGCCGTGCAGCCCGTCGCCGGCAAACAGCGTTACGCCATTCTGTGCCGGGCTTATCCCGCGCTCCACGTGCAGCGGCTCCCAGGGGCTCGTCTCTTCATTCTCCGCGATGCAGTAGGAGAATTTCCCCGGATTTCCCAGTGCCGACATGTCGATGCCCCCTGGCCGCGCTCCGCCTACGTTCGTAAGGATCAGTTGGAATGCTCTTCCCAGCGTGCTGTTGGAGCGGGCTACGTTGCTGAACACGTTGCCGCCACAGGCGAAGCCGAGTTCATGCCGCACCGGTCCGTTTAGAATTATCAGAGGCGCCGCAAAATGCGTGGTGGCCTGCACGCCGTGCAAGTTGAAGCGCTCATCGCAGGCGGCGCGGATGACTGGAATCAGGACACGCATCATTGCCGGCTCGCACCCTGCCATTACGGCATTGGCGGCGATCTTCTCGATGGTGGCGGGGCCATAGCACGGCGGCACCAGCGCGACACCATGATCGCGAGGTTGCCCGGAGGCGGCGATCATCCGCTCCACGTGTTCTCTTGTTGGTGGAATCACGGGCAGCGGATCGCCGAATGCCTTGCGGCAATATTCGAACGCATCCTCCGCTTCGTCAATCAGAATGTGAGACGCCGCGGACGCGTTTATGTGAGACGGAAGGGCGTTTTCGCCGTCCGTGACCGGCTCGCGGTGGCGCGCCATGCAGCCGGGTTTGAATGCCGGTGCTCCATCGAACTCGAGGGCCAGCGTACCCGCGTGACCAAGAGCGCCGGCCAGCTTGTTCAAAGCTGCTTTGTCGAACCCTATCAAGGTGTCTTCGATCACCCCATCGGGACCTATGAGGTAAAGCGCGGGGACGGTAGGTGGATCGTAGGCGCGCGATACTTTCCAATCCTCATCAAGGAACACCGGGAACCGAACGCCTAGTTGCTGTATATAATCTTGCGTTGCCGGCGGTGGGTCCTGTGAAATGCCGGCTACCGCGGACGCAAGGTGGTTCAGATATGGCGTGATCAGCCGGCAGGTGGGGCAATCTGTCTCGAAGAAGAAGAGGAGCGTGCGGGTTCCGTAGGCTGGCAGCAAGGGGAACAGCGGCGCGAATGCCATCGGGGGCACTCTAGCACAGACAGACTGTTACGATGGTATGGAGTGTCCACGCTGCCCAAGACGTTTCTGACTCCCGAGCAATACCTCGAAATTGAGAGGATGGCTGAGGTCAAGAGCGAGTACTACGATGGCGAGATGTTCTCGATGTCGGGAGGCACGGTCGTTCATTCGCTGCTCGCTGTGAATCTGATAACCTTGCTGCGCAACGGACTTAAAGGCAACTCCTGCCGGCCGGTTAACTCCGATCTGAGGCTCTGCGCCAATCCTCGCGGGCCATTCTGCTACCCGGATGCAATGATCATTTGCGGCGACATGCAATTTCTCGATTCACGCCGGGACGTGATAACAAACCCGGCGGTGATTTTCGAAGTCCTATCCCCGTCTACCGCGGCATTCGACCGGGGACGTAAGTTCCACGCCTATCAGCAAATCGAAACTCTCAGAGAGTATGTGCTGGTCAGCCAGGACGCCCACATCATAGAGCGATTTGAACGCCAATCCGATAACCGCTGGCTGCTGTCGATGTACCGCGGTCTGAGTGCGGTGCTGGAACTGAGCAGCGTTCCGTGCACCCTCTCCCTAGCCGACGTCTACGCCGACATCAACATTTTCTAATCTTCGCTGTTCGTCTTTCCCACTTGCAGCACAGCCAGGAAGGCCTCCTGCGGGATCTCCACTTTGCCGACGCGCTTCATGCGGCGTTTTCCTTCCTTCTGCTTCTCGAGCAGCTTGCGCTTGCGCGAGATATCGCCGCCATAGCACTTGGCAAGCACATTCTTGCGGATGGCGGGAATGTTCTCCCGCGCAACAATCTTTGCTCCAATCGCGGCCTGTAGCGCAACTTCGAACATCTGCCGGGGAATCAGTTTGCGCAGGCTCGATATCAGCAGCTTGCCGCGTTCATGGGCGAAATCGCGGTGCACAATCATGGAGAGCGCATCCACAGGTTCGCCGGCCACCAGCACGTCGAGCCTAACCATCGGCGAGACCCGATATCCCGCCAGATGATAATCGAGCGAGGCGTAGCCGCGCGAGGCGGACTTCAGCCGGTCGTAAAAATCGAGTACGATTTCGTTCAACGGCAGCTCATAGTTGAGCATCACGCGGCCCGTGCCGATGTATTCAAACTTCTTCTGCTTGCCGCGCTTTTCTTCGAGCAATTTCAGGATCTCGCCGATGTACTCTTCGCGGGTAATCACCGTGGCGTCAATGATCGGCTCTTCAATCTGCTTGATTTCCGATGGCTCCGGCCAGCGGGTGGGGTTGTCCACCTCCACCACCTGATCGTCTGTGCGGGTGACCTTATAGCGGACTCCGGGCGCCGTGGTGATGAGATCGATATTGAACTCGCGTTCCAAACGCTCCTGTACGATCTCCAGATGCAGCAGGCCGAGGAAGCCACAGCGGAAGCCGAAGCCGAGAGCCACGGAATTCTCCGGCTCGAAGTTGAAGGAGCTGTCATTGAGGCGAAGTTTTTCAAGCGCATCGCGCAGCAGGCCATGCTCATGCGATTCCACCGGATACAGTCCCGCGAACACCATCGGCTTGATCTCTTCAAAGCCGGGCAGCGCTTCGGCGGCGGGACGCTCGGCATCGGTGATGGTGTCGCCGATGCGGGCGTCGGAGACAGTCTTGATATTGGCGAACAGAAACCCCACTTCGCCCGCTGACAGCTCCTGCAGCGGCACCGGCTTGGGGGACTGATAGCCGAGACCATCGACGTCAGCCACTTTCGCCGTGGCCATCAGCCGGATCTTTTGCCCGACCCGGATTCGGCCTTCCATGACCCGGAAAAGAATGATGACGCCGCGGTAGGGATCAAACCAGGAATCGAAAATCAGCGCCCGCAGCGGACCTTCGGGATCGCCTTTGGGTGGAGGCACCAGGTGAACAATTGCCTCCAGCAGCTCATGAATTCCCACCCCCTGCTTGGCGCTCACCATGATGGCATGCGAGGCATCGAGACCGATGAACTGCTCGATTTGCTCTTTGATGCGTTCCGGTTCCGCGGATGGCAGATCGATTTTGTTGATTACGGGAATGATCTCGAGGTTATGATGCAGCGCCAGGTAGGTGTTGGCCAGCGTCTGCGCCTCCACGCCTTGTGACGCATCCACCACCAGCAGCGCCCCCTCGCAGGCTTGCAGGCTGCGGGAAACCTCATAGCTGAAATCCACGTGACCCGGCGTATCGATCAGATTGAGCTGATGCATGACGCCGTCATCGGACTGGTAATTGAGCCGGACGGCGTGGGCCTTGATGGTGATGCCGCGCTCACGCTCGAGATCCATCGAATCGAGCACCTGCTCCATCATCTCGCGCTGGCTCAAAGCCGCCGTCGCTTCGAGCAGGCGGTCCGCAAGCGTAGACTTGCCGTGGTCAATGTGCGCGATGATAGAGAAATTACGGATGAAGGCTGGATCCATGCGGTGGGCTGTTGTTTTTCAATTATCCCATACAACGTGGACCGGACCGAATGAAATCCTCGCGCGTATCGCCCACCGCCACGCGAATGCTTACGGAACCTTCCGTACAAAAACGAATTTCTGTCCATCCGCCGCGACATCGTACTTTGCCAGCCAGGGAGCTTCATCCGGAAAATTTCCCATCATCCCCGGAACGGCATAGAGACGCCGCACCGCTTTCGGCTTAAACGTCCCTTCGGTCGAGACCTCCACGGCGATCATGGCGTCGCCCATCATGTAATACAGCTCCTTCCCGTCGCCACGCCAGCGCGGGCCACTGCCGCCTCCACCCCAGCCATTCGCCAATTCGCGAGACACTTTCCACCGTTTTGCCGGATCCTCCACGCTGGCCACGTAAACCTCAAACGGCCCGCCCTCGTTCGAGACATACGCGAAATACCGGCCATCCGGGGAGAACCGCCCGCCTTCGGTCCAATACCGGCTATCGGAAAACACCGTTTTCGGTTTAGGCTCGCCCTCGAGATTGAGCAGATAGAGCTCGCGCTTTTTATCCGCGTGCGTATAGAGAAGCCATTTTCCATCCGGCGAAATGCTGCGCGGATATTGCGAGGCCGGCTGCTTCAATAACAGCGAGTCATGGCGGTATAGCTCATACTCACCGCCCCTGCTGCTTGTCCAGATAAGTTGCTTTCCTCCCGGCATCCAGATGGGAAAGTTGTCGTTTCCCTTGGCCGGCGAGTGGACCTTCTTGGCTCCGCTGGAAATATCGTGGATCCACACATCGCGGTCGTTCACTTCGCCGTCGCGCGCCGAGACGGCAATCGACTTCCCATCCGGGGAAATCTCCGGAAAAAAGATCGCATTCTGAACCGCGCCCACGCGCCCCAACACCTTGCCGGAACGATCCACCCACACCATCTCCTGAGGCATATCCTGGGCTGTGGGTTGCTGAAACAACAGCATCAAAAGTGGAATCATTGTCCTGCCTCCGCCGCCCGCCGCACCATCTTCGCGCGGGCTTCCTCGTATATCTTGCGGGTCTCGTTTCGTTCTGTTTCATTGTTGAAGGACAGTTGCATGGCCCGGCCCAACGTACGGTCGATCCACTGCACGAAGTAATCCGCATCCGTCTTCGACCTCACCGCCTTCCCAGCCACCGTGATCCATACCGGCATCGTCGCCGCGAACGGGAAGGGGCGCCGGATTGGATCGCGTGTATACTTTGCTTTCACTTGAACCGAGATCCATCCGCTGCGATCGAGCGTCACCGTCTTCACATTCCCGAGCGCCTTGCCGTTGTGCATCACCTCAATCGACTCCACCGGAGTGATCGATTTTACATCCACCTCCACCTGCACCGTATGCGTGCCCGCGGGCAGTTTGATCTCATCCCCCGGCTCCTTGCCATTCACTTTTAGCAGCACCAGCGGGCCTGACGTTACAAACGACTTGCCCGCGCGAAAGTCCGCTGTCCACTTGTCGTAGTCGAGTTTTGCCCCGCTGCGCACGTAAACCCGATTCGACCCCAAAATGTAACTTCGATAAAAATTGGGAAACGCATCCTCGCCCGCGCTGGCTACTACCTTGTAGCCGCAATTCCACGCTTTATACAGCGGCTCCATCCCGGCCAGCGCATTCGCCTCCACGAAATCGACATTGTCCAGCGCCAGGTCTACCGCGAAATGCGGGCCCGCTCCGTGCGCATACCCGGCAAGTCCGCCCTGCTCCCGCGCCACCCGGAAAGGAGTGGAGTTGGTGGGAGCGATGGAATCGACGATCGTGTTCTGATAGCCCACGTAATCCGGAATCACGATGTGCTTTTTCAAATTCAGAAACGTCGCATGTCCCCAGAACGGCGGGTGGTATTCCTGGCTATGGAACAGAAGGCGCGTGGCGCCGGAAACCGCATCCGGAGCGCCTGTGAAGTGCGCGATGTCGGGAATCCGCTGCTCCTTATTGCAGATCAGGTTGTTGAGCACATGGATATCCTCGCCTTCGGCCTGTTCCATCAGTCGCTGCGGCGTGTTGAAATACACGCCCGCGTAGTTCATATGAAAGTGGTTGTCGCCATCCCACCAGCCTCGCGCCGCCATGTTGTCGATTCGCTTGAGCGCAATCACCAGTTCCCGCTTTTGGTTCGGCTCTACAGCCGCATCTCTACGGACCGGCATGTATTCAAATCCCCGGGAAACGGCGAGGCTGGTCTTACCAGGCGGAAGATCCACCTCGAAATCTCCGTCGGTATGGAAGTAGTGATATTCACCCGCCTGGTCCATGTGATCGAACATCAGCCAATCCGCGCGAAACCAGCTTTCACCCGGCGCATACGCCCGCTCGTCGGAAGCGTTCAAATAGACTCTGGCCCGGATCGCCTTGTTCGTGGCCGCGTCCACCACCCGGACATGCAGCTTGCCCATCGTCCGTTTGTAGGTGAGCTTCTCCGTCTTGATCTGCTCCATCCTGCCGCCAAACCAGTGCCACAGCCATAGGGACGTGTCGCCGGTCTCATTGGATATGAAGGCGATTCGATTGCCGTCCGGCGACCAGCGGGGCGTCGTGCGGTCAAACTCCCCATACGTCAGGGGAAACGCGTCGCCCCCCTTGGGGGGCATGGCCCAAAGCTGCTGCCATTGCCGGCCCAGATAGGAGCTGTAGACAAGCTTTGCGCCGTCGGGGGAGAGAGTGGGCCTTGCTTTCCAGGTGGTTTCCTCGTAGTGGAACCGCGTGAGCGGTGCGTTCGGTTCAGCCTTCATCCGATAAAATCCGCCGGACCCGTGCTTGTTGTCGCGATTGGAAATCAGAATCAGCTCTTTCCCGTCGCGCGTCCACGTTGGATGGATATGCAGCGCCCATTTTCCGTAATACACCGTCGGCGGCACCAGCTCGAAATCTCTCGTGAGCTGTACCTGCATTCCGGGAATTCCCGCGCTCAGCGGCATCACGTAGATGTTGTAGTTGCCATTCGGCCACGTTGACACATACGCGATTCGCGACCCGTCCGGAGACCACTCCGGCTCCACATTGATCGAATTTCCGGACGTTAAAGCCCGGCTCTCGCCCGTGCGCAGATCGAGCAGCCGCAAGTGGATCTGCTCATTCCAATCCGACGTATAGACGATGAAATTTCCGTCCGGCGACCACGCCGGCATTCCCGCATAACCCTGATCGGTGGTTAACTCGCGCGCCGTTGTTTCGCCCACCTTCTGGCGCCAGATCGAGCCCTTCATCGAGAATGCCAGTTCTTTCCCGTCCGGCGACCATGTTGGAAAGTTCGGACCATTGGTGATCTGCGGCAGGTAGCACTCCAAGGTATAAGGCTCTCCCGTCATGATCCGGGAAAACACCCGCCGTTGCGTTTGCGCCGGCGCAAGAGATGCAAGTAACAACAAGAGCGGCAAAACGGCCATATCGGTTGATTCTACCAGCACCCCGCGGAGTCAATGAACCAACGGGCCACCGCCGAGTTGCGTGGCGCGGATTCATTTTACGGGCCAACCGCGCTATTATCGAATCGAAGCCCTGCATTCAGGATGATCGTTGAAACCCACATTGTTCGATTCGATTCCATCCCACTCGACTGCGGCATAGCTCTCACGCCGGTGGATGTCGCCTACGAGAGCTATGGCGAGCTGAATCCTAACAAAACCAACGCCGTGCTGATCGTGCACGCTTTCAGCGGGGATGCGCATGCGGCGGGCATCAGCAAAGAGGATGGCAAGCCCGGGTGGTGGGATAACATGATCGGCCCGGGAAAGGCGTTCGACACCAACAAGTATTTCGTCATCTGCACGAATGTGCTGGGAGGCTGCCGCGGAACCACCGGGCCTTCCTCGATCAACCCGGAAACAGGAGCGCCGTATGCGATGAGCTTTCCGATGATCACCATCGGAGACATGGTGCGGCTTCAGAAGATGCTGGTAAACCACCTGGGAATTGAGCGGCTGCTTGGCGTCGCCGGCGGTTCCATGGGCGGGATGCAGGTATTGGAGTGGGCTGTGCGGTATCCGGAGGCGGTGGCGGCGGCATTTCCTATTGCCTCCACCTCGCGGCATAGCGCCCAGCAGATCGCCTTTAATGAAGTAGGCCGGCAAGCCATCATGGGCGATATGGACTGGAACAACGGAAATTACTATGGCGGGAAGCCACCGGGCCGCGGGCTGGCGGTGGCGCGCATGGTGGGCCACATCACGTACATGAGCGACGATTCGATGAAGGAGAAATTCGGCCGCCGCTTCCGGAACAAGGACGCTGCGAAGTTCGCATTCGACGATGAGTTTGAAGTGGGAAGCTACCTGCGCTACCGGGGAAGCCAGTTTGTCGACCGCTTCGACGCGAACTCCTATCTGTACATCACCAAGGCAATGGATATTTTCGATCTTGCCCAAGGCTTTGGGTCGCTTGCGAATGCGGTGGAGCGCGCCCAATCGCGCTTCCTGGTCATCAGCTTCACTTCCGACTGGCTTTATCCGAGCTATCAGTCGCTGGAAATCGTAAGCGCGTTGCGCAGCCGCAATCGCGACGTGGCCTACTGCGAGCTTTCTTCCAATTATGGCCATGATGCCTTTCTGGTGGAAGTCGGCGAGCAAACCGAATTGGTTCGCGGCTTTCTGAAGCGGACCTACAAGGAGGCCGCCTGAGCACCGTTGCGCCACGCCGTTTGATTAAGGAGGTGCTGGGCCGCGGCGATTACGCCATTATCGGCGAATTGGTGGAGCCCGGCTCAAAGGTGCTGGACCTCGGCTGTGGAGAGGGGGAACTGCTGGAGTGGTTGATGGACCACAAAGGAGTGAAGGCCAGTGGGGTGGAACTCTCGCGGGAGCGGGTGCAGCGGGCAATCGCGCGCGGCGTTTCCGTATATCAGGGCGACATCGATCAGGGCCTGGCGGATTATCCCGATCAGGCCTTCGATTACGTCATCCTGAGCCAGACGCTGCAACAGGCGCGCAAGCCACTGCGGGTGTTGAAAGAAATGCTGCGCGTCGGCCGGCGGATCATCGTTGCGTTTCCGAATTTCGGACATTGGCGCGTCCGGTGGGCCCACCTCATGAGCGGGCGCGCGCCTAAGACCGGGCTCTTTCCCTACGATTGGTACGATTCGCCAAACATTCATTTTCTGACCGTCGACGATTTCGAGATCCTGTGCAGAGATCAGAAATGGGTGATGGAGCGGCGGTTCTTTCTCTCGGGCACGCGGCGGGTGAAAAAGCTGACCAACCTGATGGCGGAGATCGCGGTGTACATGCTGCGTTGCGAGTAGATGCTCGCCCACGAAATTTGTGCCGATCTCAGTACTCCACGTTAATCAGAAACAGTCCTCGCGCGGGAGCGGCATAGCCAAGTTTCTTCCCCCTACCCGGGACAAGCAATTCCGCAAGGTTCCCCCGGCTTAGATTTCCTTTTCCCACCTCCAGCAATCCGCCCACGAGATTGCGAACCATGTGTTTTAAGAAGCCCGACCCCCGGACGCGGTACACGAGTGTATCGCCTCTGCGCTGCGCCGCCGATTCAAAAACCGTTCGCACCTTGCTCGCGCCCAACTCATCCTTCTCATCGGCTGCCGCGAAGGCGGAAAAATCATGCTCGCCCGCAAACACTGCGGCGGCGTCGCAGAAAGTTTCCTCCTTGAGTGGATACGGATGATGGTACACATAGCGCCGCTCAAAAGGAAAACAGATCTCAGGCCGCCAAATCCGATACTCGTACGTCTTAGCGGAAGCTTGAAAGCGCGGATGAAAGGCGAGCGCCACTTCTTCAATGGACAACACGCGGATATCGGGCGGCAGGAGACGGTTTAAGGCTTTCCGCAGGTTCGCCGTGGGAATGGGATTCTCCAGGCTGCAGGCGCCCACCTGGCCCAAGGCGTGCACGCCGGCATCGGTGCGTCCGGACCCGGCCAAATCCACTCGTTTCCCCTCAATAGAGGAAAGCGCGGACTCGATCGTACCCTGAATCGTGCGCAGTCCCGGCTGCACCTGCCAGCCGTGATATTCGGTCCCGTCATAAGAAATCGTCAGTTTCAGCCGTCTGGCCATCTAGGATCGCGAACCCGGCTTCACTACCGGGATTCCCTGCGCGCATAGCGGGCACTGCTCGGGCCCGTAAGAAACGACGTGCATCGTGCCCAGGGCAATGCGCGGCACACTCACGTCCGCCCTGCCGCCGCTGCGGTCGATGATCGAACCCGCCCCCACAACCCTTACCGAACTCTGCTTCAAGAGCTCAACCACTTCCAGTGTGCTGCCGCCGGTGGTGATCACGTCCTCCACCACTACGGCGGTATCTCCCGGCTTTACGGTGAATCCACGGCGCAGCGCCATCTTGCCATCCACGCGTTCGGTGAAAATGTGGCGCGCATTCAACGCCCGGCCCACTTCATGGCCGATGATCAGCCCTCCCATGGCGGGCGACACCACCACATCGATATTCCGCAACGGCTCCAGTTTCCGGAAGCCGCTGGCGAGTTTCTGGCCCAGAATTTCGGCATACTGCGGATGCTGCAGGACCAGCGCGCACTGCATGTATTCGGGACTATGCATCCCGCTCGTCAACCGGAAATGACCTTCCAGGTAAGCCCCGGACTGCCGGAACAGCTCCAGAACCCGCTCAGTATTATTGTTCACAAACGCCCAAGTATATCATCGGCGGGAACCAGGCCAAAAAACAGGCCAGGTTTTGCTAACGTGATTGTGACTCTATGATCCTACTCAATGATTTCAAGCGGCAATGGGAGGATCAGCGGGAATCCCTGCAGACGGCGTTTGAGACGGTGGGGAGCAGCGGCTGGTACATCCTGGGATCTGAGCTGCGAGGCTTTGAGGAAGCGCTCGCCCGCTACTGGGAGATGCAGTACTGCGTGGGAGTCAGCAGCGGTCTGGATGCAATCGAGCTAGGCTTGCGAATTCTGGGCTGTAAAGCGGGCGACTATGTTCTGACTACTCCGGTCTCGGCTTATGCCACTACGCTTGCCATCATCAAACTGGGGGCGGTGCCGGTATTTGTGGACACAGACCGTTATGGGCTGCTCGATCTCGACCGGTGCGCCCACACGCTGGAACAGCGTCCTGAAATCTCCTTTTTATTGCCCGTACATCTCTACGGGAACGCTCTGAACCTCGACAAGCTGAGTGCACTTCGAGCGCGGTTTGGCTGCCGGATCGTGGAAGACTGCGCCCAGTCCATTGGTGCGCGATTTGAAGGCAGAAACACCGGAACTGTGGGCGGCCTGGCGGCTACAAGCTTTTATCCGACCAAGAACCTCGGTGCGATGGGGGACGGCGGCGCGATCCTCACCAACAGCAGTGAGCATGACGCGAGGGCGCGAGTGCTTCGCGACTACGGTCAGGAGGGGAAGTATCGTCACGGCGAGAACGGGTATAACAGCCGACTCGATGAATTACAGGCGGCCTTGCTGCGTCGGGCGCTGCTGCCCGCGCTGCCGGGGTGGACGGCGCGCCGCCGTCACATCGCGGCGCGCTACCTGTCGGAAATCTGCCATCCGTGGGTTCGCGGGCTCGGCCCGCCGCCTGGTTCGGATTCCTGTTGGCATCTATTTCCCGTTTTGGTGCCGCCACATAAGAAGTCTTTATTCATGTCTTACTTGAGAAATAATGAAGTGAGCAGCGGTGAGCATTATCCAACGCCGATCCCGTCGCAAAGAGCCTTGCAGGGGGTCGCGCATTTGATCCTGGATGGATGTGAAACCGCGAACGAAATCTGCCGCTCGGAAGTCAGCCTTCCGATTCATCCCTACCTCACCGAGGCGGAAGTATCGCACGTGATCGAAGTGGTAAACGCCTGGGGCGATTGAGATTACGCGAAGATTCCGGGAATCTCCCGTTTGGCGCTGGGGAAACTCTTCAACTCCGCACCCATCGCTTTGTTGGCAACCGCCAGATAGAGATCTCCGATGGTGCCGGTGGTGCGGGTATGGCGGCCAGTAATGAGTTTGGTGGGCTGACCGGCCACGATTACCGAAAGCCCGTTGTTCTTATGATCATTGGCCTCCGCATGCTCATGCACATACATAAGAGTGGTGCGATCCAGCATGTTGCCATCGCCTTCGGGCGTGGCTTTCAGCCGGCCCAGCAGCCAGGCGAATTCTTCCACGTGCCAGCGGCAGATATCGCGCATAATCCTTTGTCCGTCGGGAGCATCCGCCCCGGGAGCTTTGCCGTCGCGATGGGTGTAATCGTGATGCCGCGCGGCAGTGTAACCGAGCCAAGGGAAGCGTGAAAGTCCCTGACACTTGGTCAACATGTAAGAAGCGACGCGTGTCTGGCCCGAAGCGAACGCGTGTACCAAAAGCTCGCTCTGGAGTTTGGCGATACGCGGCCAATCCTTCATATCTTCAAACTCGGGCGGATCGACCCGGCGGTATTCAGGCGGGAGGCTGGCGATCGAGCGCTCGACATCGCGCACTGAGGCGAGATGCTCCTCCAACCGGTTGCTATCCTCTTTGCCCAAAGCTTTCCGCAATGAGGAGGCGTCATCCTGCACCGCGTCGAGGACGCTTTTCTTACGGTTCACCCATCCCAAGTCGCGGGTTCCGAAGAGCCGGTCAAACAGCTTATTGGGCAGCATTTCCGGCGGCAGCGCACGGTCATAACCGGCCCAGCTCATATTACGCTGTACGCTTTCCCCGAACGATTCCTGAGAGACGCCGATCTGAAGCGAGCGGAAACGGAGATCACCGCCCAGTTTGCCCGCGATCACCTGATCGGCCGAAGCCCCGCCGGCGCCGCGGCCGGTGAACTGCGTACCCGTCATCAAAGCGCTCATCGAGCGGTGATGGTCGTTGCCGGGGCCGGGCAACCGGGCCGCAGGGTTGTCCAACCCGGTCACGATGTGAATGTCGTTGCGGAATGCCGCCAGGGGAGAAAGGCAGGGAGTCAGCACGAAGTCCGCACCGGTTTCCGTAGGAATCCAATAGCGCTCGACGATGCCGTTCCCGTTGAACCAGAGCACAAATCGGGTAGGAATGATCTTGTTTGCGTCGCGCGCGGGCGCGGCGTATGCCGTGCCGGTCGAGTTGAACATGGCCGCCAGCGGAGGCAGGCCGACTATAGCCGGGGCGGAGAGCCCGCGGAGAAAAAGGCGTCTTGATACGGTACGGTCTTTAGTATGAACTGCGGCCATTTCCACCCTCCTGCTTTTCACCCGCGCTCCACCGGGCGAGCGAAATCATCAACTCCTGGAATTGGAAGCCGGACTTCTGGAAATCCTCGAAAGCCCGTTCCAAAACCACTCGATCGGCTGGCGCCTCATGCCTTCCGGACATATAACGAAATAACTGTTTTACCACGCATTGCTGGCATTGAGGACTCGCTGCCAAAATGATACCAAGTTCGCCGGGGGAAGAAAAGGCGGAGTTGGGTAATCCGATGACGGAGCCATTGGTATCCAGATCGAGCTCGACACGCTTTGGCGTTTCGTTTTTCTCCCCCCGGCCGGGAAAAATGGTTAACTTCTGCTTTTCTCTGTAGGCGCCGATGGCATCGAACTTTTCCAATCCCAGTCCAATGGGATCAATCAGAGTGTGGCAACTGGCGCAACCTGGATTGGTCAGGTGTAGCGAAAGCCGGTCCCGCTGGTTCAGGGGCTTATCGGCGGAGATGGGCGGCAGATTAGTGCTGACGCCCGGAGGAGGCTGCGGCACCTCCTGGCAGAGAAACTGTTCCCGGATGAAAAGCCCGCGCGAGGTGGGCGATGTCTCTGCCGGTTTACTGGTCATGGTGAGAAAACTGGCGTGGCCGAGCACACCCGCCCGCTGCGAAGCGACGGGTAGCTCCACCCGGTCATACTCGGCTTTGGGAGCCGCCATCGAGTACAGTTTTGCCAAATCCGTATTGACGAACGTGTAAGGAGCGGAAAAGAAGTCCATGAAGTTACGGTTTTCCCAGATCAGGTGGGAGGCCAGCCGCCGGGTTTCCTCGGTCATGGACAGCGTCAGCTCCGGGCTGAACTGAGGATAGAGGCGGCGCTCGCGCACAGTGCCCGCGAGTCTGTCAAAGCGCAGCCACTCGGCGATGAATTCGCCGGTGGCCTCGCGCGTCTTGGAAGACGGCAGCATGCGGCGGGCGTGACGCTCCACCCCCTCGGGCTTGCTCAATTCGCCGGCCGCGGCGGCGTTAAGAAGAGCATCGTCGGGCATGGAATTCCACAGAAAATACGACAACTTACTGGCGGTCTCATAAGGGCGGAGGTGGGGGTCGAGTCCGTTTTCCGTACGCAACAGGAAATTCGGTGATTGCAGCATGGCTTCGAGGGCAATCTGGGCGCCGGACACAAACTGCTTTTTCGCGGCTGCCTCGGTTGCGAACAACCGGGCGTAGCGGGAGTGCTCCACCGGCAGCAAAGGGCGGCGGAAGGCCCGCCGGCCGAATTCTTTGAGAAAGCGATCGCGGCAGGATACATCGTCGAACGACTTGGCTTTGCAGGGGATCAGCTTGCCGGAATCTCCGCCGAGAAAGGCTTTTCTGGCAAGTTTTTCAGCGGCAATGCTGTAGGCTTCACTGAGCAACGGCGAAGTGTTCTGTGACTGGTATTGATTGCGAAAGCCGTTGACGAAGTCCTCCGGCGGGAATTGATCGGCGAGGCGGCTCTGGTCGCCGAGCAGATCCCGTATGGTGTTGTTGTATTGGGTGTTGGTCAGTCTGCGCAGGATCGGCCCCACCTGCTCGAGAGATTCGCTGGCACGGGCATTCTGCAGCTTGTCGAGTGGCGTGGCGGCCAGATATTGCACCCATGCTTTGAGGGCTTTCCCGGCGTCGCTGCCCGGTTCTATCCGCTTGCCGCCCGCATGGGGTACGCGATTGGTCGGTTTGTTCCAAAGCAGCGATTTTTCCCACGAATTGCGGTCCACCAGGACATGAAGGGAATTGCCGAAGGCCTCCAGACGGGCCGCGCTGGGAGTCCCTTCGGGGAATTTCAGACGGGTGGGCGACGCGACTCCGTTGTCGTTGTGGCAACCGGCGCAATCCGCCTTGACGAGAACCGGGTAGATGGAGGTCGCGAAGTCGATTCCAAAGGCGTTGACGGCGAACAGGATCAGAAATAAGACGGTATGTGGGGGCAAAAGGCGAGCCTCTAAAACCTATTGTTTCAGATAGGCGGGTGCGGTTCAACAAATGAAATCTATCCGGGCGGGAAGAGTTAGCCGTGAAGCAAGGGCCGCAGATAGCCGGCGCTGCGCTTCACCGCTTCCTCGACCGGCATTACATCCGCGAACGCCTGATGGACGGTGACAAAGCCGTTGTATCCGATGGCATGCAGTTCGGCGAACATTTCTTCGGAGTTAACGCCGCCCTTCTCCCAAACGCCGATATGATCAAGCGGCACCTTACCCTTGCTCCACGTCATCACCGATGCCTTCCCCGCGGGATTCAACCGGTGGTTCTGAATATACACGTTGAAGATCCAGGGCTTCACCTTGCGGATGGCCGCCTTTCCGTAGTCTTGTCCAGAGATCATCCAATTAGCGGGCTCATAGATGAGCCCGAAGTTGGGACGATTTACCGCAGTGAGCGTCTGGACGGAGCCGTCGACAGTCTCAAAAAGACTGGCGCAGTGGGATTGATGAGCCAAACGAATTTTTCTCTCGCGGGCTTCATCTGCCGCCCGCTGGGCCCACACGATGTCTTCCTTCGTCTTCATGCATACTCGAATGAGATCAGAACCGAAGGCCTCGGTCAGGTCGAGGTAAGGCTTGATCTTCCGAAGTCCATCCGGTCCGTGCTCATTGTTGTTTGGCACCGCGAAATCCCCGGTAACCATCGACACCGGCAGACTGGCATGGTCGAGCTTTCTTTTCATGCTTCGAACGAGATCGGGCGTCGATTGCACGCCACATTGCGACGCTCGCATGCAGATCGCTTCGTAACCGTATTTCTTGGCTAATACGAGCAACTGGTCAATCGTCAGGTTGGCCTTCTCTTTGTTTTCGAAGGACTCTGCGACACGGACGGAAAGTGAGAGTTTCATCCCTTGCGGCGCGGCAGGCAGAGACTGGCACTGCAGCGCCGCGGCTGCCGCAAGCGGCAGGAATTCCCGGCGGGAAAAATGTTGGTGGTTCATGATTCTCAGAAAACGAACTTGAGCGCGAACTGAATTTCTCTCGCATTCCCGGCGGAAGTGATCTGGCCAAAGGTGCTGCTGGTGAGCGTCAATCCCGGATTGCCGAAATTGGGGCGGTTAAACAGGTTGAACAATTCGGTGCGGAACTGCAGCCGCGCCCTTTCGTGGATTTGGATGTTTTTGAAAACGGAGAAATCGAACCCGAACGAACCCGGTCCACTTACCGGAGAAGCGCCCAGGTTCCCGTATACCCCGCATGGGCGGCGCAGTCCGCGGACATCGCAGGGATCGGTGAACGCCGCGCGGTTGAGGTAAGCGTGGTTGCTGGTAGTTCGGTAATCCGCCACGAACACGGGAACTCCCGCGGCAAGATCGGGCCGCTGGCCCTGGGTGGTACCGGTGCCGTAGTTGTCACGTCCGGAAAGAATCAGAAGAGGGGAACCGCTACGCACAGACCATATGCCATAGACTTGCCATCCGTTGCTGATCTTGCGCGCTGCGGCTGAGTCTGCGTGCAGCCAGCGGTCAAACGGAACGTCCCAACTGTAGTCAGTCACGAAGTTGTGAGTAATGTCCGCGACAAACCGGCTGCGGGACGCGCGGATATTCGAATGATCCTGTACGCCTTGCACGGTCGACGCTGTCATGCCATCCACGCCCCCTTGCTGCATCCCTTTTCCGTACGTGTAATGCATGTTGAAGGTGATGCCGCGGCTGAAGCGCTTCTTGAGCGAAGTCTGCAAGCCGTGATAGGTGCTCATCCCGGAATGCTCCTGATACGAGATGCGCGCGATGTTGGAAACCGGCCGGCGGCCGGTGGTAATGTCGATATCGTTCAGCCAATGCAGGGTCAGCAGCTTTAACCCCCGGTTGCCTACATAGCCCACGGTCAACACGAGGTCCCGGGTCAACTCCCGCTGGTAATCCAGGGTCCATTGCATGCTGTAGGTGGTGCGCTGGAAGGGATCAAAGGCGCTGCGCGAAGTGCCGCCGGGGAAGCGAGCCAAATCGATGGTTCGGATATCCACCGGATACCGGAGATTCGGAAAGTCGACGGCGGAGAGCTGAACCGCGTAAGGGGCCGTAGGCGGATTCACGAAGGCGGTAACCTCGCGATAGGTATTAGGAGAGTAAAATACGCCCCCCCCGCCGCGGATGACGTTCTTGCTGTTGCCCCCGATGTCCCAGGCAATGCCGAAACGCGGCCCGAAGTTGTTTCGATCCGGCTCCCAGATCGGCTCGCCCTGCTTACGGAAGGCGCCGTACGGGCTGTCCACAACGTTGAACAGCAGGCCGTCACGCTCGGTGACTGGCGTGAAGTACTCGTAGCGCAGTCCGAGGTTGAGGGTGAGACGCGCGTTCACGCGAAAATCGTCCTGCAGATACACGCCCCATTGCTTTTCCCGCAAGCGCCGTAGATTGTTGCCGATGGTGATGTAGGCGTTGGCGAAGCGGCTCGCCAGCAGGTCCGCCAATGTCGGGATTTCATAAGCGGGAGCCTCGTGATTGGCGCGGCCATAATGAAAGCTCCGCAACTCGAAGCCGGCCTTGAGCGCATGGCGGCCGGCATTGATCGCGAAGTTATCGATCAATGTCCAACTGCCCCCGTTTGCGTGCAACAACTCCTGATTGGGAGTCGAGATAAACCCACTCAGATTACCGATCTGCTGTGGGACAAAAGCTTGGGTGGCCCGTGGAATATCCTGCTTGTTCACTCCCAAGCGCAGCTCATTCATGGTGCGCGGCGTCAGGATGCGGTTCCAGGAAAGCGTGGCCGAGCGATCCTGCGCCGGGTACTCGGTCCCATTCACCGGCGAGAGGCTTGGCGCCACGGTGAACGAGTCGAGAATGTTGTAACGAAGGAACAGATTGTCTTTCGTAGTCGGATGGAAGTCCAGCCGCGCCATGGCGGCATTCTCGGTATTGGTTCGAACATCGCTGCGGCGGTGGAAGCCGCGGTCGGGATTGCCGCGATCTTCGGTAGATGGCGGCAGCAGCGCAAGCAGCGGTCCATAGAGTGGGTTTGCGGCGAGCATGCGCTGCCGTAATGACTCGGTGGGCACTTCACCGGAAATCTGGCGCCCTCGCCGCTCCCTGACGCCCTCCCAGCCCAGAAAGAAGAACGCCCTGTTGCGGAGGATCGGACCGCCCGCCGTCGCGCCGAACTGGTTCAGTCTCAATTTGTCCTTTGTGGCGGCGAAGAAATTCCGGGCGTCCATTTTGTCATTGCGAATGAACTCGTACACGCTTCCGTGAAAATCATTGGTGCCAGACTTGGTGATGACGTTGACTCCTCCAGAAGCCGCGCGCCCGAGTTCAGCCGAAAACACTCCCTTGGTAGTTTTGAACTCCTGGATGAACTCGACACTGAGGACATTTTGCTGTGTTTGGCCGCCGAAGTTGGATGTCGCAGGGCGGTCCGGGTTAGAGGCATCCGTGCCATCCACCGTGATGTTGACGCCGTCGCGTGTGAGCCCGTTGAAGTAGACGGCTCCTCCGCTGACAACAGCTCCCGGCTCGAGCGCGATCAACTGAGCAAAGTTCCTTCCGTTCAGTGGCAGGTTACGCACCTGCTCCTCACCGATGACTACGCCCAGTTCCGTGTTCTGGGTGCTGACCAGCGGCGCGCCACCCTGCACCGTGACGCTCTCGGTAACTACGCCCACTTCCAGTGTTACGTCGATTTTCACGCGCTGGGTGGCGTCCAGCCGGATATTCTTCCGCTCGGACTGTTTGAAACCCGGAGCCCTGACAGCCAGATTGTACTCGCCTATCGGCAGGCGCTCAAATGTGTAGGAGCCGGAACCATCGGTTTCGGCGGTTTGCGTAACCTGTGTGGCGACGTGAGTCACCGTCACTACCGCGCCAGGAGCCACTGCTCCGGATGCATCGGTGACGGAGCCGAGAATAGTCGCGGTATTCACTTGCGCATTTGCGGAAAACCATCCCACTACGGCCCAAATCGCAAGCACCTTTGAGTGGCGAAGTAGGTTGCAACGCTGCATAGACTCCCCCTGATGACTCCCCCTGATTGGACAAAGTTGAATATATCACCGCTGAGGATTAAAAGAATGTCGAGGCGGAGACAATTCTGTCTCAAGATGCCTGCCCTTTACGCATCTGACTCACTGGCATACAATGACTGCGTGCTCGAAAGGAACTGAAGCATAATTTATGGACGATACGAACACAACACTCTCGCGCCGGAATGTTCTTCAATCGGCTGCTATTATTTCCGCCGCCGCCGTAGCCGGCAGCGCGGCGAACTCGGCGGTGAAGGTGGGCTTGATCGGATCGGGGAACCGCGGCACTTACGTGGCAACCGAGATGGCTAGGAGCACACCTGCCCGCGTGACCGCGCTCTGCGATATTTTCCCGGAGAAGATGGAGCAGGCGAAGTCCAAGATCGGCGCCGATAGTCCCAGGATGTACAAAGATCTGCACCAGCTGCTGGCGAGCGATGTGGATGCAGTGATCATCGCGACGCCCGTCTTTCTGCATGCCGAACATTTCGAGGCGGCGGTAAAAGCCGGAAAGCATATCTACATCGAGAAGCCCGCGTCGGTGGACGTACAAGGCTGCAAACGCATCATGCGCGCCGCGGACTCCGCCGACCGCAGGCTGAACATCACGTTCGGTTTTCAGCGTCGTCATGGGCAGGTTTATCTGAAGGCAAAGAAGCTGGTGGACTCGGGCGCTATCGGCCCAATTCACATGGGGCACGCGCATTTTGTAAAGAGCGGAGGCGCCTCCGCCGTCAACACGCCTTCCACCAAGCCGCTGACCGGGGAAGAGAAAATTAAACGCTGGCACGCCTGGAAAGAACTCTCGGGCGATCTCATTGTCGAGAATAATGTCCACAGCATCGACGTCCTGAACTGGTTCCTCGGCGGCCATCCTAAGAGCGCCATCGGCGCCGGTGGAACCACGTTGCAGCCTCGGGGCGACATGCGCGACCACAACTTCATTGCCTTTCAATACGAGAACGGTGTCCAGGGCTCATTGCTCGGCGCCACTCTGGCGGCCAACAATTACCGGCACGTGACCGAGCAGTTCTTTGGCGGAACGGGCATGGTGGAAACCTCGGAGAATTTCTGGCGCCACTACAAAAGCCGGGAGCAGGACGTCACCGAGAAGTCGCCGCACAATCTCACCATCGATTCCGTGTCCGAGTTTGTGAAGCGCATTGCCGAAGGGAAACCGGACAACACGGCGGTGCGTGGCGCGCAGAGCACGCTCACGGCGATTTTAGGACGTATGGCGATGGATGTGCGCCGCGAAGTGACGTGGGATGAAATGATGAAAGGGTAGCGCTTATTTCCTATGTTCCTCGTGATGCTTCTGGCCGTTTTTGCGGCGATTGCGCCGGCGCAGGATCGCGACGATTGGCACCAGCCGTTTCCGCCTCACCGCATTCACGGCAATCTCTACTACGTGGGCACCGGCGGCCTCGCTTCGTTTCTGATTACAACGCCGGAGGGCCACATCCTGATCAACAGCAGCTTTGAGCAGGATGTGCCCCTGATTCGCACGGCGGTGGAAAAACTGGGATTCCGGTTTCAGGACATCAAAATCCTGCTGACGAGCCATGCCCATGCCGATCACGCGGCCGGCAGTCTCCTGGTGAAGGAACTGACGGCGGCGAAAGTGATGGTGATGGCCGGCGATGACGCCATGGTCCGCGACGGCGCCGCCAACTGGAAACCCTGCAAAGTGGATCGGGTGTTGAAAGACCTGGATGAGGTGAAGCTGGGCGGTACCACGCTGGTGGCGCACCTGACACCGGGACACACCAAAGGAGCCACTACCTGGACCTTTCCCGTCAACGACGGAAACAAGACCTATAAGGCGCTGGTTCTCAGCAGCGTCAGCATCAACCATCCGCAAGGCCTGGTGAACAACCGCGCCTATCCGGAGATCGCCAAAGATTACGAGAAGGCGTTTCGCGTGTTGAAATCGCTCGAGTGCGATCTTTTCCTGGCGCCGCACGGAACTCAGTACGGGATGCGCGAGAAATACGCCAAACGAGAGGGCAAGGAGAATCCATTCGTCGATCCCGATGGCTACAAGCGCTATATCGCCGCTATGGAAAAAGGCTTTCGCGAAAGGCTCGCCGCGGAACAGAAGTGATTCAGCGCGGCTTGAGGAGTTCGCCGTAAATCTCCGGCTGGCGGCTGCGAATCGCGCCATCGCCGATGCGGTGATCGAACTTTACCTGGCCCATCACCACCTGGTCGCCTTTGCCGCCGTCATCGCTCGCCACGATTTTTCCACGCGGATCGATCAGCAGGAAGCGTTGTGGATGCACGAATGCCACCCACACGCTGTTTTCAAACGCTCGTGTGCGCATCATGGCGTCGTTCATCTCGCTATAGCCGCCCCATGCGGGGACGATGATGAGCTGCGCGCCCTTGATCGCCAGGATCCGCGAGGTCTCGGGTAATTGCCGGTCATAACAGATAAGGGTGCCCCACCGGCCCAGGGGCGTATCCACGGTCGGAAATTTCACGCCGCGAGTATTGAATGGCTCATCGTCGGCGTTGTGCGCTTTTTCATAGCGCATGGCAACCTCCCCTTGCGGGGAAAAGATCGCCAGCGAATTGAACATCCGGTCCTGCTGCCGCAGGGCGAAGCAGGCGATGAGATAGATTTTCAGTTCCGCCGCCAGCAGGCGTAATTTTTCCAGCGCCGGGCTCAGATGGTTGCCGTCAATGGTTTCCCCGATCCGGGCGTACTTTTCCCGGGTCAGGCTGGGATGCTTTTTGATATTGCCGACATAGCCTTCGAGAAAGCCTTCCGGGGTAACCACCACGTTGGCTCCTTTAGCCGCCGCTTCGCGCGTGAATCGTTCGATGCGCGCGAGGTTGGCATCTTTGTCCCAGGCGTCCGGAATCACCCGAATCCCGGCGATCGTGAAATCGGCGGCGGCTAGCGAAATTGTGGCAAAGGCGAGAATCAGAAGGCGTACCATGAGGGTATTGTACTTCCCCGTCATTGCTCCTTGCGAATCCAGCGGCAGAACCAATTCAGGTTTCGCTCCATCAGGTCCCGCTGGTGCTGTGGTTCCACAAAGCCGTGCGGCTCGCGCGGATATACCGTGTACTCGACCGGCACTTTGGAATCCGTCAATGCCTGATAAATTTCCCCATTGTGGTTGATATCGAGCGCGCCCACCTGCAGCAGGCTCGGTGTGCGGATGTCCTTCAGACGCGCCCGGTAGGAGTGGCGGATATAGTTCTCGGGCACTTCCCAGGGCGTGCCTCCGA
>DATLCW010000265.1:0-2068 GCA_035526195.1 Bryobacteraceae bacterium | reverse complement strand
AATGTTTTGGAGTTTTCCGGTTCCGAGAAAACTGCCTTCAGCCACAATGTCTTCGATTGTATATGTGGGTTCGTCCTCAGTCTCTATCAGTTCGGCTTCTTCGATCGGAGCGAAAGTGCTTTCCATATGGACCGAGTTATCTCGAGCGCCATATTTCTGTACCCAGTAAGGAAAAGCCAGGAACCAGGCGTAGTCCTGTGGTGCGCCACGAAATACAAAGTCGACCAAGCGGCGAGCGGCTTCACTATCGGTATCGGCATCCACCAAGGGCGTCCGATAGGTGTAGAAATACCAGTCGCGAGGAGCAAAGGGCGGGTCCCAGGCAACGCGCACCGTCTTTCCGTCATTCAGGTTGGCGGTTATTGTTCCTGTGGACTTAATCCGCATAACAGAAACGGGCTTTCCCCGGACATCGAACGGCAGCCCTCGCGTCCGCACGAAACTCGCCTTGATGGCGATCCGGTCACCCGGCTTCATGCGGCGAACAAGTTCAGAAAACTGCTCGCCATAGCCGTTTTCCCAGATTCCTTCAGCGATAAAACGCGGCATCTGGTCGTGAATTTTGTTCCATAGCGAACCGGCGAACCAGTAGGTCTCCTCCTCTTCCCCGTCTTCCCCGGTGTCAGGCGCCGGAATCTTCTCCTCATCCAGAGCGGCGCCCTGGCGGTTCGCCTCACGCACTCGGCCGTATAGAGCCCGGGCTTCTTCGTGGCTGGGCCGCGTATTCATTCCCTCCGGCGTCAAGCCCCATAGGCCCCGCTTAGGCGAATTGATCAGGTTAGCTTGGGCGAGGTAAAAGCGTGCCCAATGGAGATCGTTTTCGAAGATGGATTGCCTCCCGTTTTCGATAAGGCGGGTAAGGTCATCCGGTGATATCTCAATCTTCGATCGAATCCAGGCACGAGCTTCAGCCGGGCGCATGGGCGCCGGGTGCGCCGACCGAAGCGCATCAAGGAGCAGCGGAAAATATTTGGTGAATCGGGCGCTTCTTGACTCGCTCATCGAGTTGTTCTCCGCAACGAATTCGAAACTTCCGGACTCCAGCGTTGGATTATTGAGACCAGCGATGTAAGTGACATTTTTCGGAATTAGCAGAAATAATTGGTTGTTCACGCCAGTTTACCGCCCACGTCCTGCGACTTTATCGAAGCGGCTGACCGATTGGCGCAGGACGCGCCGCATTTCATACAATGGGGCGGTGTTTCCTTACGATCCGGAGCTCCTGGCGGCCGTCGATGCCGCTCCCCAAACCATTGCGGACGTCATGCACACGATGCGGACCATCGAAGCCACCTGCTCCGATGGCGATGGCTTGCAGTGGTTCAATTGGCTGTACCTGCAGGTGACGCAGGCGGTGGAGACGCGAGTCGCGGCCGCTGGCTTCAACGACCCTGCGTGGCTGGCTGAACTGGACGTGCAGTTCGCCCGCCTATACTTTTCCGCGCTCAAATCGTTTCTTTCCGGCCGGCCGGCGCCTTCCTGCTGGCAAGCTTTGTTCCGCAATCGGAACCAGCCGGCAATCGCGCGCATCCAGTTTGCCCTGGCCGGAATCAACTCGCATATCAATCACGACCTGGCTGAAGCCATCGTCCATACCTGCCGCGCCACCGGTGTTACTCCAGATGACCGGGGCACGCACTACGCGGATTACAGCGCCGTAAATGCCACGCTGCAGGGCATCCTCGATTCGGCCAAGAAGACCCTGGACGTCCGTCTGCTGGGAGATGCGCTGCCGCCCATTTCGCGCCTGGAGGATACGGTCGCCGCCTGGAATGTGTGCGCGGCGCGCGAAGCAGCCTGGCAGAACGCCCAGCACCTCTGGCACCTGCGAGCGATCCCCGTGCTTGCCGCAGGCTTCCTGGATACGCTGGATGGATTCACTACAGTAATCAGCAAGGCTCTGCTGGTTCCCGTCCCATGGCTTCCCGCGGCGTGACATTGGGATGCGGGCCGGAGTATCTTGTAATCAGCATGGAAAACAAACCAAAGACGCATGTTTCACGGCGGCAGTTCATGGCAGCCACAGCCGCGGTTCCGGCAGCCGTCAGCGCCGCGACCATGGATCGTC